>JANMRB010000023.1:0-58314 GCA_031370825.1 Ilumatobacteraceae bacterium | reverse complement strand
GGACTCGAACGCGCCGGTTGGGAAGACCGCTGTGACGTCCTTGCCGAGCGCAAGCCCGAGCACGACTTGATGCTGGGCCTCGATCGGCAGGATCGTGGCCGTCGCCGCGGCGTAAGCAGGATCTTGTAGCAATGTGAGTGCAGCGGCGTAGGTGTAGGCGGCCTGGCCCTCGAGCATGAACGCGAAGTCCAGCGCTCCCATCTCGTCCTTGATTGCTTGCAGAGCCGGCGTCACGGCAGCAACCAACGTCTTGTTCGGCACAGACACAGCCTTCGCCCCGGCCACGGCACCGAAGGCGTCGGCGTGCTGCTGGTGATGCATCATGAACAGCTGGGCGACCGGAAGCGTGCCGGGGCTCAAGACCGGGGCGGCGGCGGTGTATGCGGCGACTGCGGCGAGCTCGACGCTTTGTGCATAGCCGGCGATCGTCTGGTCGTCGAGCCCGCCGGCGGACCGACGTGAGCGGTAGAGGCTGCGGTGCAACTCCCTGGTCTCGTCGGCGAACGTCTTCATGTTCTGCCGGTGAAGATCATCGACGTCGGCGGCAAGAGCTCGGAAATGACGGGTCGTGATGTGCATGGTTCTCCTTGATGGGATTCCCGAATCGGGGTCGAGAGTGGTGAGGTCAACCGACGGTCACGGTGCCGGTCATGAACGGATGGAACGAGCAGATGTAGGTGAAGCTGCCGGCCGTCTGGAAGACGACGGTGGCCAAGGTCCCTGGCTGGATGGCTCCGGCGTCGAACGACCCGGCCGACGTGGCGGTGTGCTGTTGGTTGTCGTTGTTCGTCCACACCACCGACCCGCCGACGGGCACCTTCACATCCGCCGGAGTGAACTTGAAGTCTGCAATCCCTACTGCGACTTCATTCGCCGAGGTGGCGCCTGCTGCCGTCGAGCTCGGCGCGGGCGCGTTCGCCACTGCGGTGGATGTGTTGCCGGCCTTGTCGTCGTTCGAGCAGGCACCGATGATGGGAAGAAGCAGTCCGAGAAGCAAGCATCGAGTTCGCATTGCCTCAGGTTCGGAGTGCTGTCGATACCGGATTGGAATGGTTTTCGGCCGAGTGGCCACCCTTGCTCGTCACGCCGCCGAGGTTTGGTCGCGCACCGGCATGGGAATACACAACGAGTGACGAACCTGCCCCCGCCGGAGATCGCAGATGTTCCCGGCGTCAAGCCCGTCGACACGACGGCCGAGCCGTACTACTCGGGAGAGCCCGAGGCGTTGTTCGGGATCTCGTTCGAGGACGTGTACCGAGCGGAGGAGTTTCTATTGGTCTTGCGTGGCATGGCCGCACGGGGAGATCTCAAACTCAGCGACGCTGTCGTGGTCTACAAGGCCGACGATGACAGCGTGCGCGTCCGTGAGACCACCGATCTGCAGCCCTCCGGGACTGCAGTCAAAGGCGCGTTGTGGACCGGCCTGCTCGGCCTGCTGATCGCCGGCCCGCTCGGGTGGATCGCCGGAATCGGGATCGGTGCCGGAGCGGGAGCTATCACCGCGAAGGTTGTCGACATCGGGATCCCGGATGAATGGGTCGACTGGTTCAAGAACGCCGTACGACCGCACACGTCCACGGTTGTCGCACTGGCAAGTGAGGTCGATCTCACCAAGTTGTACCACGAGGCGCAGCGGTTCGCCGGGGCCGAATTGGTGCAAACGACACTGCGGCCGGGAGCCTCGGCCGATCTCGCTGCGGCACTGCAGGCGCAACCGCGACCCAACACCTAGCAGCGATCAGCCCCGGTCGACGCTGACCGCGCCACTCGGGTGCCAGACACGCCCCGCCACACCTTCGCCGTTTGCGAAGACCACTCCACTGATGTCGCCCACCCGAACAGCCACGACGTTGGCGGATCGGACGAACTCGACGTCCAGCGAGCTCTCGGGCCGCGCGACGGCCCGCTGCACCCACACTTCGCGGAACCGCCCTGGTGCGTCCTCGATCATCACTGACGGATCGTCCGATGCGATGAACAGACCTGCCGCCGCGGTTCGGTCCGTTCGCGGCACTGCACCGTCGGAGTCGATCTCGACGTGCCAACGAACCTCGCCATCGGCGATCTCGAAGCGACCTGCGAAGGCTCGCGTGGACGAGTACGGCAGACCGTTGTCCTCACTGCCTGATAACACAATCCTCACGTCGACGAATGCTTCGCCGGCCTGGATCCACCACGCCTCGCACGGTTCGATCGGTTCACTACCGGGAACGGCGATCGATCTGCGCCGCCACGCCCCGACGAACCACGGATGTGTGATCGCACCCATCACCTCGCCGAACTGGCGGCACCCTCGAACACGCGACGCATCACTCGTCGATACAGGATCGCGTTGCCGTCAGTTCGCACATGCAGGTCAGCACTTCGTACGTGAAGGTCAGCAACGATCGGCATGCCTGTGCGGCGTAGCGCAGCGGTGATCCACAGATCTTCCTTCTGCACGACCTCTTCTTGGGCGAGAAGCTCGCTGAGCTCGCCCGGGTCGGTCTCAGGAACCCTGACCAGAAAGAACAACCGCGTGTGTCGATCGTCGATCGGTTGAATCGCTTGGAAGAATGACTGACGAAGGTGACCGTCGGGCTCCTCACTGCGCAACAGGACTGTGAACGGAGCGACCAACGTGTACCGCAGCCACCCCTCTGTGCCCACGTTGTCGTCGGCCAGCTTGCGCTGAACGGTCGAGAAACCGAGATCGTGCTGATCGATGGTCTCCTGGTCCCCGATCACCGGGTTTCGTGTGCTCAGCGAACCGTGGAGAAAAGGAAAGTGGCTGGCATCGAGCAGGTTGTCGGTCTGGTACGCGGCCAGCACCTCGGAGATGTGGGAGGTAGGCGCGAACTCCCCGAGGGACTCATCGTCGCCGTCGGGCCACGAAGGGATCGACACGCGTGGAGGCTCGAGAGCGATCCAGACGATGCCATATCGCTCACAAACTCCGTCCGGCCCAGTGAGGCGAGCGCGCGAAGGGATCAGCGCATCCGCACCAAGAGACGGAATGCACGACGCGGAGCCGTCGGCTGCGAACCGCCAGCCGTGGTACGCGCAGACGAGCTCCTCGCCATCGAGCTTGCCGAGGCTCAGTGGTGCGCCGCGGTGTGGGCACTCGTCGAAGAAGGCCGCAACGCTGCCGTCCGGGTGACGGACCACGACCATCGGCTGCCCGAGCAGCATGACGGCTACCGGCGCGGCGGCAACCTCGTATGACCATCCAACGGGGTGCCAGAACGCCCGAAACTCTGGATGAAGGTTGCCCACCAGCGCGGTCATTGGCTCGCACGGTAGTCCGTCTCAGGAATGCGAAGCCGGACGAACGAGCTGGCGATGCACCGCATACGCAGCTGCTTCCGCCCGATTGGCACACCCGGTCTTCTGCAGGATCGAGCGCACGTGATTGGCCGCCGTGTGCTGACTGATGAACAGCCGCTCGCCAATCTCGCGGTTGGAGCAACCCTCGGCGATCAGGCGAAGCACGTCGAGCTCGCGCTCGGACAGCCCGTCGTACGTCGGCAGGGGCGCTTTCGAGGTGATCTCGTCGAGCATCGAGGCCGCTTGTTGAGCCAACGTGCTCATCCCCAACCTGATCGCGGTTGTGTTGGCCTGACCGGCCATTGTCTTTGCGTTGATCGTGTCGCCTTTGTCCAAAGCGAGCGCAGCCCAGTCGCGTTGCACGTGGGCCCGGCGGCAGCGCTGTCTTCAAGGGCAACCGTCTCGAGCAGATCTTCCGCGACGTGCGCATGGGCCGCTTCCACCCGGGCAACACGCTGCTGGCGCATGAGCTGGTCGGCAAGCTGTGCCTTGGTCTGAACCCGGACGATCCTCAGCGCTGGGGCTGAGCGTCAATAAACGTGCGGGTACGAGCCTCCTCACTCTGGAGGCTCGTACCCGCCATCTGCGTTGTGCGTCTCGGTCCCGGAGACCGGTGGATTGAAGACGCAGACCAGATGCAGATCCCCTTTGGTGGCGCGCAGGATGTGTTCGTCGTGTTGGTCGAGTGCGTAGATCGTGCCCGGACGGATGTCGAACGTCTCACCCGTCGCCACGTCCACCACCTCGCCCTCCCCCGCGACGCAGTAGTTCGTCTCGAGGTGATGCTTGTAATGAAGGTGGCTCTCGGTGCCCTCGAGGATGCGCGTCTCGTGGACCGAGTAGCCCATGCCGTCGCCTCTGACGATCATCCGCTTGCTGTCCCAACCCGAGCCGGAGACATGGCGAGCGGTGTTGGCGATGTCCTGCGAACGAATGACGATCATGCGCCGAAGCTAGCCATCCGTCGGGTCATCCGCTCACATCTGCAAGACATGCTTCGCACATGACGGCAAGGTCGAGCAAACGGGCGTCGTCGCCGCGCCGACCGGTGAGCATCAGACCGATCGGCTGTCGATCGGCGAACGCACCGGGAATGCTGACGCTCGGCACATCGAGCCGGTTGGCGAACTCCGTCAGGCGCAGGACCTCGGTGTTCATGGCCAGGTACGCCTCGATCGTCTGAACGTCGGCAACCCGAGGTGGCAGGATCGCGACGGTTGGAGTGATGACGGCATCCGCATCGCCGAGCGCCTCGTCGTAGCGCCGTTTGCAATCACCGATCTTGCGGAGAGCTGCGACATAGTCCGCGGCCAGGACCTGCGCGCCGTGCTGGATGCGCACGCCGACACGTGGGTCGTACCGTTCGGCGTGTGCTGCGATCAGATCGCGATGCCAGTCGTACGCCTCGACTGCGATGATCCAGCCCTCGCGTGCGGCCAGGCTGGCTTCGGTCATCATCGGCAACTCGGTCTCGGTGATGGTCGCACCTGCGCCATCGAGGACCGCCAGCCAGTGCGCGAACCGCTCCATCACCTCAGGATCAGTGTCTCCGGCGTGGATTGCATCGACCGGAACGAGCAAGTGGATGTCGCTCATCGATCGGGCCTGATCTGGCGGTGGCCGGTCCACAAGAGCCATGTCGACGCGTCGAAGGTCGACCGCGGCCGCCGTGATGAAACCCGGCGCATCGAAGCTTGCAGCCAGCGGAATCATTCCGTCCGCCGGATAACGACCTTGTGATGGCTTGAAGCCGGCAACGCCGCAGAAGGCCGCGGGAATCCGGATCGACCCGCTGGTGTCCGAACCAAGGGCGATGTCGGCAGCTCCGAGCGCAACCCCAACTGCTCCGCCGGACGTCGAGCCGCCGGCGACGCGCTCCTCCCCCGGACGAAGCGGAGTGGTCGGCGTGCCGTAGGTGCGATTCAGCCCCAGAGCGCCGTAGGCGAACTCGGTCATGTTCGTCTGGGCCAGCAGAATGGCCCCCGCCGCTCGCAAGGCCGTCACCATCGGCGCATCGCTGACCGCCGGCGCTGCATCGGCGAGCACGGCGGAGCCGGCGTGGGTCGTCCACCCGGCAACATCGAAACAAGCCTTCACCGCGAGAGCTTCGCCGGCCAGCGGAAGACCAGGGTCGACGGCCACAGCCTCATTCAGCGCCTCGGCGTCGCGGCGAGCCAAAAATGCCATCGCCATCGCCTCGCCTTCCGCCTCGGCGCGCTCGATGCAATGCGCAACGCGGTCACTCGGAGATCTCATCACCTCGAACCCAACCCTCGAACTCCGCCCCTCACCCTCTGACGATCTGGGGCTCAGAAGCGACGGTCGTTGGTCTTCTTCTTCGGCGGCGCCTTGAACGGAGCTTCGATGAGCACCTCGAACTGGGCGTCATCGGGCTGCTTCGGTTCGTTCAGCTTTTGCAGATACGTCTTCAACGCAGCGCGAGCTGGCGCCACCTGCTCGCCCTTGGCGCCCACCGATCGGGCCAGTGCATCTTTGGCCTTGGCGACGCGATCGCGACGCGTGGCCTTCTCTTCCTCGGAGATCACCCGCTTGGGTCCCGCAGGTGCATTGCGGCGGGCTTCGAGTTCTTGGAGCGGGGTGAGCTTGGCGGTGGCCATAGACCGAAATCCTACATCTCGGCCCCGCCGGAATCGACACGACGACGTCGGTATCAACCGCCCCTGTAGGGCGGTGAGATCGGGGGTCGTGACGTCGATGCACCAGAAGCGGTGCCGGGCTGATGGAACGGCCGTCCCTACTCGAAGCGCTTGATGAAGGCGAGCGCTGTGTCGGCCACTTCGCGCCAGCCATGGTCGATCGTCAGTGAGTGCCCCCGACCCGGAATTTCGACGATCTCGGTGACGCCTTCGTTGCGCTTCTGCTTCTTGTAGCTGGCATTCGCGATCGCCCATGGCACAGTGTGATCCTTCTCCCCAGAGATGATCAGCAGTGGCCCGCGCTTGGGGTTCTTCGAATCAGCTTTGGCATCAGTCCACGGATTGAAGTTGGCTGTAGCGGCCTGGAAGATCATGCGCCCGGCCCCGGGCACAGCGAATGTCTCGTGAAGCTGCTTGGCCTCGGCTGCGGTGACCGCGTTAGCGAAACCGTACGTGAACTGGTCGAGGGTGAGAGCCACTGCCTTGCCACGGTTGGCGGGATTCTTCAAGACCGGCGACGCCGACTTCAATGCCGAGATCGGCAGCGTAAGCACACCGCGGAACGGCGCCGGGTCAATGGCCACCGTTGACTTGGCCAGGCCCCGGCCGGCGAGGATCTGTACCAACAGACCGCCGAACGAGTGCCCAACGATCGCCGGCGGCTTGGCCAGTTTGGTGACGACGGCTTCGATGTGGTCTGCGACCTGTCCCACGGTCTTTCGGGCAAATCCCTCTGGATGTGCGTTGCCCTCGCGAACGGTCTCCGGGTCGTCCGGCCAACCCGGGGCGAGGGTCGCGAAGCCGGCCTCCGCGAACGCCTGGCGCCACTGACCCCAACTGTTCGGCAACAGCCAGAGACCATGGACGAACACGACCGGTGTCAGCCCAGAGGCGTTGGCGACCTCGATCTGATCAGCGTCGCGTTGAGTAGTTTCAGCTATGAGAACCCCCTTGTCGTATGCGGCAACGTTACGACGCTAGGCGGTAGCGATCGTCTGGGCATGCCCGGCGCTTGCTCGGGACCCGGCACAGCTCGACGACTACGATGCCGCGGATGTTCCTTCGCAATGCGTGGTACGTGGCGGCCTGGGAGCGCGAAGTCGGCGAGGGGCCGTACGCGGCCAAGATTCTTGGCCAGAACGTGGCGATCTATCGCGGCGCCAGTGGCAGGTACGCCGCGCTTGCCGACGCGTGCCCCCATCGCAAGGTGCCGCTGTCGATGGGACGAGTGCAGGGCGAAAACCTCGAATGTGGTTACCACGGGCTGGTTTTCGATTGCGCGGGGCTGTGTGTCCGCGCGCCCGGCAACGAGCGGCCGCCGCAAGGCGCCCACGTGCAGTCGTACCCGATCGAGCCGCGCTGTGGATTGCTGTGGATCTGGATGGGCGACCCGATGCGCGCCGACCCGGCTGACATCTTCGAAGCAGAGCATTGGGGCGACCCCGCCTGGGGCACCACGGATGGCGACGACATGGTGTTCGGTTGCAACTACCTGCACATCACCGACAACCTGCTCGATCCGTCGCACGTCGCCTGGGTTCATCCTGGCTCCTTCGCTGGGGATGGCTCCGACGAGGTCCCCCTGCAGGTGACCATTGCCGACGATGGCGTCACGACGTGGCGATGGATGTTGGACGCCCCGCCCGCACCGTTCTACGCCCCCTACCTCCAATTCCGCGGCAACTGCGACCGCAAGCAGCAATACGAGGTGCGGTATCCGAGCAACGCGCTGATCAAGGCCTACATCTCGCCGGCGGGTGCCGGTGGCGACGACAAACCGCTGCACCCCGACACCTTCGTGATGGACAGCTTCAACTTCCTCACGCCGATCGATGAAACGACGACGCGCTACTTCTGGTTCCAGATGCGCAACGTTGCCCCCGATGACGACGACGTGTCGCAGCGCTTCGCGGCCTCCGTGCGCGGTGCCTTCGAGGAGGACCGGTTGATCCTGCAGGCGTCGCAACGGGGCATGGCAACGTCTTCAACGCCGAACATCAACCTCAGAACCGATAGCGGTGGCATTCGGTTCAGGCGCCGCCTGGCACAGATGATCGAGGCCGAGCAAGCCCAGGCCGGCGCCGTTGCCGGCTGACGCCGGACCCCGAGTTCATAGGCTGGCCCGATGGTAAACAAGCTCTCGTCGTCCGAGTTCCACGATCGAACTGCCCTCCCCGATTGGCGGATCGTCCTGCGACGAATCGAAGCACGATTTCGTGCCAGCTCTTTCGAAGCCGCGGCTGCATTCATCGGCCAGGTGGCGGGGGCCGCAGAAGAAGTCGGACACCATCCCGATGTCGACCTTCGCTACCCGGCGTACGTGCACGTGACACTTACGACCCACTTCACCAACAGCCTGACCGAAGCCGACGTCGCCCTGGCCACCACCATCTCGTCACTGGCGGCCGCGGCCGGTTTGACGAGCGAACCGCTGTCGGCACTTGGAGTCGAAGTCGCCATCGACGCGATCGACATCGAGGCGGTCCGTCCGTTCTGGAAGGCGGTGCTGGGCTACGAGGATGAACCATCGAGCGAAAAGGGCGGCCAGATCATCGGGCTCGTCGACCCATTGCGGATGGGACCGGCGTTCTGGTTCCAACAGATGGACGAGCCGAGGCCGCAGAGGAACCGAATCCACCTGGACATCGTTGTGCCACACGATGTGGCGGAGCAGCGGGTCGCCGCGGCAGTCGTCGCCGGCGGTCGCGTCGTCAGCGACGAGCGAGCACGAGCGTTCTGGGTGCTCGCCGATCCGGAGGGCAACGAGGCGTGCATCTGCACGTGGCAGGACAGGGATTGAGCGGACAGCGGCTGCCGGCTCCACGATGCCGGGCGCCGTCACGTGCGCGAGGATTGCCGCGTGTCAAAGGTGCTCCTCATCGGTCCCACAAGCGCCGCTTGGGAATCGATCGCAACAGAGATCGAAGCTGATCTTGCCCGATTGGCGCGGCCTGGTGTCGATCTCACCTACCGGTGTACCGGGAACGGCCCCTTGGAGATCCGTAGCACCCACGATGCTCGAGCAGCCGCTCCATTCGTCGTGCAGACGATCGTCGAAGCGGCGCGCGAAGGCTTCGATGCGGTCATTGTCGACTGCACCGCCGATCCCGGGGTAGCCGAGGCTCGCGAATCGGTTTCGATCCCGGTGGTCGGTGCAGGCGAGGCGCTGCGATCAGCGATGGCCGCGGCCACCCAACCAGTCGTCGAGCTGACCGGTGATGACCTCCGCGGCATGGACGTCGCGATGCTGGTCGCAAGCATTCGCGGGGCGGCAACGGTGGCGCTCGGTGGAACGGGGTTCTCGCATTTCGTCGAGATGCTCGCCGCGGCCAATCCCAAGCTGGTCGTGCTCGATCCACTCAGCGTTGCGCTCGACACCTGCCTGGCCCACCTCAACGGCAAATAGGTTGTTTGTCGCCGTACGTTTGTCCGAAGTCGGAGCGTATGATTCGTTCGGAGGTGGCTGTTGTGGCCCTCGTGTGGATCGTGTTGTGTGTGGTGCTTGTCGGGGTCGAGTTGCATCACATGGCGTTCTTCGCCATGTTCGGCGCGGCCGGCTCAGCTGTCGCAGCGGCCGTCGCCCTCGTGGCCCCATCGGCCGTGATCCCCCAGGTCGTCACTGCGGTCGCCGTGTCGGCGGCCGGAGTCGTGCTCGTTCGGCCGCAGATGAGCCAGGCGTTCGCCCGCCGCGGTCCGGGCACCGCGATCCGCGGGGTGCACGGCGGACTCATCGGCTCCAGAGGTCTGACCGTCGACGAAGTGCGCCTCGATGCCAGCGGGCACGTTCGCCTGCTCGGCGAGACGTGGCTCGCCGTCACGGCTGACGGATCTCTGATACCGCCCTCTACAGCCGTGATCGTCACGAACGTCGTCGGCACAACCTTGACGGTGCGAGCCGCCGAAGAACATTGGGAGTTGACATGATCGCGTTAGGCAACATAACGATCAGTGCGCTGGTCGTCGCCGTCCTCATCATCTTGGTCCTGCTCTTCATGCTGCGCAAGATGGTCAACATCGTGCAGCAGGGCGAGGTAGGCGTGGTCAAGCGGCTCGGTGAGTACCGCAAGACCCACGAGCCAGGCCTCGTCATCATCGGACCGTTCATCGATTCGCTGCAGCGTGTCGACATGCGCGAGATCCCCGTGCCCGGCGATCGTCAAGAGGTGATCACCAGAGACAACGTCGTCGTCACGGTCAACGCCACGATCTTCACCCAGATCGTCGATGCCAAGCAGGCCCTGTTCAGCGTCGCCAACTTCGGTATTGCCATCGATGCGCTTGCTCGAACCGCGCTGCGATCCGTCATCGGCACGCTGTCTCTCGACGAGGCATTGTCGGAGCGCGAGCGGATCAACACCGATGTGCAGTCGCAGATGGAAGTGGTCACGGACAAGTGGGGCATCCGCATCGCCCGCATCGAGATCGTCGAGATCACCCCGCCTCCCAAGATCCTCGAGGCGCTGGCGTTGCAGAAGCAGGCCGATCAAGAAAAGCGAGCCAAGATCCTGCAGTCGGAGGGCAACCAGCAATCCGCGATCAATGTCGCCGACGGCGCGGCGAAGGCCGCCATCCGTGGAGCAGAAGGCGAACGGGCCTCGGCAATCCTGCGCGCCGAGGGCAACAGGCAGGCCTACATCCTCGAGGCCGAGGGTCGGGCAGAGGCGATCACCAGCGTGTACAACGCAATCCGATCCGCCAACCCGGACCCGTCACTGATCGCGATCCTTCAACTCGAAACGCTTGCCAAGTTCGCCGACAGTGACAACACCAAGATCGTCGTGCCCTTCGAGAGTGCTGCATTGCTCGGCGCTGCGCAGGCACTTCGGTCGGTGCTCGACTCCGTGCCGGGAGCTTGAAGGCTCAAGATTTGTTCATAGCTCGCCCGATCGGCCGATGTACACCGTGTGGACACGAGATCTTCACCGGGTATCAACGCTGCGTTGGTCCGCGTCCGCGATACTTCCATGCAGATGTTGCGGGACAAGGCGCGCACAGATGAAGCGGTAGCGACCACGGTCGCGTCGATGACTCGGGCAACCAGCTGGCGGCTGATCGACGAGTTGCCCTTGCAGTTCGATTCACTCCATCCGCAAGGCATGGTTCGGATCGACTCCACGTGGTGGATATCGACCGTCGATGTCGAAGCCCGCCGCGGTCTGGTGATGGCCGTCGACGACAAGGGAAACCTGATCGAGGAGATTCCCATCGGCGATTCGGTGCGTCACCACCCCGGCGGTATGGACTTCGACGGAACTGCATTCTGGATCCCGTGCGCAGAGTACCGCCCAGACTCGACCGCGACCATCTACCGGTTGAAGCCAGGTGATGCTCCACAGCGCGCATTCGACGTCGATGACCACATCGGCGCGACAGCGCGCTGCGGCCCCGACGGCGAGGTGGTCGGGTGGTCATGGGGCTCGCGACGGTTCTATCGCTGGGCCGTTGATGGACAGCTTCGTTCGGTACGCGTCAACCCCGGGTTCTTCGTCGACCACCAGGACTGTCAGTGGCTCGACACAGGCCACTTGCTGTGCGCTGGTGTAGCGGAGGTCGGCCTGGCGTCTGGACCGGGCTGGCTTGGTGGGCTCGGACTGCTCGACGTCGACGATCTGGTCATGCAACGCGAGGTGCCGTTCCCGATCTATTCGTCCGCGTCGGGTCGCGTCGTCACGCACAATCCGTTGTGGGCAGAGGTTCGTGGCCAGGACCTGATCCTTCACCTGCTGCCCGATGACGGGACGAGCACGATCCTGTCCTACGCGACACCGATCGCCGGTGAGAGCCCTGACCCCGATTGGCGTCGCCTCGCGGGGGTCGGGTCGGCAACCACCGCTTCGTAGATGGTTGCAAAGGCTTTGGCGGACGAAGCCCACGAATAGTGATCGCGAACGAACTCGGCTGCGGCCCTGCCGCGTTCGGCTCGCACGGCATCGTCGGACGTCGCTTCCGCAATGGCGAGTGCTGTCGCGCCTACGTCGTCGGGAGCTACCAGCCAGCCGGTCGGCCGTTCGGGATCGACGTTGATGAAAGACAGCGGTCCCCCGGAAGCGGTACCGATCGGTGGTATCCCGGATGCCATCGCCTCGAGGTACACGAGGCCGAACGGCTCGTCCACTGCCGGTGCAGCGAAGACATCAGAGCAGCCAAGGATCTGGGCCAGATCGCTGTGGTCGCGCCAGCCGGCGAAGAAGACCGCCTCAGCGCCGAGCCGCTGAACCGTGTCATGAGGATGCTCTCCCTCCCACTCGCCGGGGAACCCACCGACGATGACCAGAACGGCGCGAGACGACGTCGTCGTGCGCATGAGGTGGTGCGCCTCGATGAGCAGCTGCAATCGCTTGAACCGCATGAACCGTCCCGCGAACAGCACAACGGGCACGGGCTGACCGTCTTCATCACTGAACGCAGACAGGTCGGCGACGTCATAGCTGATCGAACCCTCGGGCTCCCCCGGCCGCCAGCCCTTCGGTTCATCGACGAGCCATCTCTTCCACAGCGTCAACCGCTGCGCGGGTGTCGTACTTCGTGGAGCGAAGAGTTCCGTATCGACTCCGCCGCCGATCGTGGTGATTCGCTGTGGATCTACGGGGAGCAGGTCTCGGACGAGTTGCTTGTCATGGGGCGAAATGACGACAAGGTGATCGGATGCCTGCGCCCATCGCCGCATGCGTTGGGCCCATTCTGCGCTGAACCGTCCTGGGCGCGCTGCGATGGACTCATCGCGCAGCGACGCCAACATCATCAGCTCGGTGCCGTGCAGGTGGGTGACGACTGGAACGTCAGGCCACACCATCCGGACCGCCTCGTGCATCGGTGTGAGGTGGTGGAGGTGCACGACATCGGGCGGACGATCGGCGGCGGTGGCAAAGAATCGAGCCCAGCTCGCGGCCTGCCGATCGAACGCGACGTCGTCGAGATCGAGGATCATGCGGTCGGGTACGTTCGCCTTCGCCTCATACGAAGCGGCCATCGGCACCGGACCAGCCATGGCGTCGCCACCATTTTCCCAGTCCGACAAGGCGGGCGAATAATCAAGCGTCCGGCATTCGATACCGGTGAAGAATCGGCGCGCATTGGAGCTGTCGTCGAGCGTTCCGACCGAACCGCAGAACAGCGTCGGCTCCCATCGTGTGCCAACCAGTGCACGGCACAGGTAGCGAGCGACCTGAGCACTGCCGCCACGGGGAAAGAAGTAGAAACCCATCGCGATGTCGAGGTTCAGGCCGGGAAGCATCCGACTACGGTAGCGGCCCCTCGTCACCGGCCGCGCTGCTACGGTCGGCCAGGTTCAAATGAGCAAGGGCCTGCAGATGTTCGTCGGGCGCCTCCTCCACGGCAATCAGAGAGTTATCAGCGCGAGACGAGGCGCGTATCAACTCATCGAGCTTGCGTTGCGTGCCGAACGTTTGACGGTCCTGGGCGTGTTGGATGACGAACACCATTACGAAGGTGACCGAACCGGTCACGCTGTAAAGGATGGTTTGCCACCACGTCGGGAATCCGTAGATCGCACCGACAAGTGCCCACACGACAACCAGCGATGCGGCAACCATCCCGGCGCCGGATCCGCCAGCCACCTCACCGATGCGGTGCAGTGCGCGACTCGTCAACGGCCGCTGCTCCCACCCGTGCGAGTGAGTCGACGACACCGACGAGCTCTTGAGCACGCCGCGATGCCATAAGCCAGCGGTCTGTTCTTCCTCGACCTCCCGCTGCTTACGGTCGACCCAACGTTGCCGCTCCCCTGGCTCGTCCACCGGTGGCGGATGCTCTGTGTTCGTCACCCTGATGCGATACCCATCCGGAGCACCGCCAAAACCGTGACTCACGTTGGGACGGTCGCGCGTCGTTTGAAGTCGGTCATTTCGGGGAACTACCCGCTCATGTCGGCCATTCGTCACGAGGTGCAGTCCGTCCACAACCCGGTTGGCGACCTCACAGCCCAACACCCGGGCGTCGTGAAGATTGGTCGAGCCGGTTGGTTCGCAAAGGGAGTCGTCTACTGCATCGCAGGAATTCTGGCTCTGTCCATCGCTGCCAAGGCATCGGGCTGGGCGGACAGCACGTCGACGACGGGCAACCAGGAGGCAAGCCCGATCGGCGCGGTCAAGACCGTTGCCGGATCGGGTGGGGGCACGCTCCTGTTGTGGTTGTTGGCTATCGGGATGCTGCTGTACGCGGCCTGGCGTGTGGTTTCAGCCGTGCTACCCGGCAGCAAGGATGCCAAGGCCTGGGCGCACCGCATCGGTTACATCGCCAGCGCCGTGATGTACGTGACGTTTGCGTTCAGCGCGATCATGCTGGCCCGCCAGCCACAGAAGACGCCGGATGGCAACCAGAAGGTCACCGACATCTCGTCGACAATCATGACCAACGGATTGGGCCGGGTCGTGATCGGTGCGGTCGGGGTCATCGTCATCTGCGTTGGCCTGTACCGCATGTCCAAGGGGTTCAAGATGGACGTCGAGGACGAGCTCGACATGTCCGGCGCGTCCCCGGGTTGGAGAAGATGGATCGAACGACTTGGTGCGGTGGGCGAGGTCGGACGCGGCGTCGGGTTCAGCCTGGTCGGATTCTTCCTGACGCGTTCTGCGGTCCGCTATGACCCGAACGATGCGACCGGTCTCGACGGCGCCCTGCGCCGGCTGGTGATCGAGTCGTGGGGCCTGATCATCGTCATCATCGTCGGCATCGGATTCGCGGCGTACGGAGTCTTCTGCCTCGCAACGTTCCATCGCCGTCGGCTTCAAGCGCCGTGACGCTCAACCGTTTGGAGAACGGAACAACAATGCCAAACACCGCGCCGAAGCAGCGCCTTCGTGACACCTGGATCATTCGCAAACCCGAAGCGATGGTGCTTGCAGCGATCTATGTCGCGATGACCGCCGCATGGCTGGCCGTCGGCTGGCTGTTAACCCATCCGTTGAAGGACACGTGGATCGTGCACAACGATCAGTCGGTATCGGAATGGTTCGTCGGAAAGCGCACACCCCGATGGAACTCGCTGTCGTTCATCGGCTCGATGATGTCCGACACAATGGTCAAGATCGCGGTCACAGCTGTCATCGCCATCGTCATGCTCATCGTGTGGAAGCGATGGGTCGAGCCGCTGATGGTCGTCATCCCGCTGATTCTCGAGGCACTGTGCTTCATCACGGTCACCACCCTGGTCGGGCGACCGCGCCCGGACGTTGCCCACCTCGACACCTCGCCGGTCGGCTCGAGCTATCCGTCCGGACACACCGGTGCTGCCATGGCCTACACGGCAATCGTCGTCGTGATCTTCTGGCACACCCGGCGTCGCTGGCTTCGGGCGCTGGCCGTCGCTGTCGGCGCGCTCGTTCCGGTGTGTGTCGCCGTGGCGCGCCTCTACCGGGGGATGCACTTCCTCACCGACGTCATCTTCGGAGCCCTGCTCGGCGGCACATCGGTGATCGCCTCGTACATGGTCATTCGCCGCGCTGCCGAACGTCAGCACCAGCACGTGGAAGCTGTCGAAGACCACCGGCCGGACGGTGAGCAAGTCGAATATGTAGGCGCGACCCCAGCAACCCAGCCATGAGTCTCCCGTTCGTCGTCCTTCTGTGCGGCCTGGCTGCAGCACTGATCGCTTTCGCACTGTCGGCATCGCGGCAGGTGCAGGCCGGCACCGTCGATCCCGGCGCAGCCGAACAGGCGGTGCGTCGCTCCATCTGGCGTCATCCGCGTGTGGCCAGATTCCTGCGCGAGCGGATGGACCGCAAAACCGCAGGCGGGTTCCTGCTGACCGCCAGCTTCATCATCATCTTCGTCGTAGCAATCGTGGTCGGCGCGCTGCTGGCCATGATCGATACGAACTCCTGGCTTGGCCATGCCGACAAGTCGATAGCCGATTGGGGCGCACATCACGGCCACTCGCAGGCGATCAGAATCCTGAAATGGGTCACCCAGCTCGGGAGCACGATCGTGGTGACGCTCGTGCTGTTGGCTGTCGCGATCGCCGACTACGTTCGCCGCCGAAGTCGCGAGGTCTTCGTCTTCGTTGCGGTCGTCGGGCTCGGCGAACTGCTGCTCAACAACGTCCTCAAGGTGATTATCCACCGCGATCGGCCGAACGTGCTGCACCTCGTCGTTGCTCACGGGTACTCCTTCCCTTCGGGACATACGATGGCTGCCGCAGCTGCGTGGTCCGCTGTCGCCCTCGTGCTGGGTCGCGATCGACCGCCCCTCGCCCGCGCGATGTTGGCCGCTGGTGCAGCGTTGATAGCTGTCTCCGTGGCGACGAGCCGTGCGCTCCTCGGGGTTCACTGGCTCAGCGACGTCATCGCCGGGCTGTTCATCGGATGGGGATGGTTCATGATCGTGGCCATCGTCTTTGGCGGTCGCGCTCAGCGCTTGGGCGACCCGGTCAGCGACCACCCGCAGGGCACAACTTCAGCGGCGTCCAAGGTCCCCGCCGGATCGGCGTCGAGATAGCGAGCGGCACCAAACCGCGCGAAGCTCTTCGTCGTGATCATGGCGACAGACGAGCCTCTCGCAGCAGCCGCGATCGACGCCATTCACCGGGGGGATGTCGCCCGGCTGAAACAACTGCTGACGGAGCATCCCGAACTGGCCACCGCGGGTTTCGCCTCGGCCAAGGATCGCGAGCGCGGGACGTCTCGCACGTTGCTCCACGTGGTCACCGATTGGCCTGGGAACTTTCCCAACGGTGCAGAGACTGTGGCCGCTCTGGTCGAGGCGGGCGCAGACGTCAACGCCAGGTTCTGCGGCACACACAGCGAGACGCCTCTGCACTGGGCGGCCAGTAGCGACGACGTGACGGTGATCGATGCGCTCTTGAACGCCGGCGCCGACATCGAGGTACGCGGCGCGGTGATCGGCGGCGGAACCGCGATGAGCGACGCCACGGCCTTCGGTCAATGGAAGGCTGCTCAGCGACTGCTCGAGCGCGGAGCACACGCGACGCTGTGGGAATCCGCTGCGCTCGGGCTGCTCGACCGAGTCGAGGCATACGTCGCCGCCGAGCCCGCACCCACTGCCGAAGAGATCACCGAATGCCTGTGGGGTGCGTGTCACGGCGGTCATCGCGAGGTCGCCGAGCTCCTCGTCGCTCGTGGTGCCGACCTCGACTGGGTCGGTTGGGACGACCTGACTCCCCTGGACACGGCCGAGCGCAGCGAGGCGGCGGATGTCATCGCGTGGCTACGCGGCATTGGTGCGAAGTCAGCTTCCGAGCTCAGTGCGTAGGCGCCGGGTTTGCGGGTGACCCCGATCGGGTAACGGTCTCTGGAACCGGAGGAATCGATGTCCAATATCGCTGTGGTGGCCAACACCGAGAAGTTCTTCAAGAAGGACGCCCGAAAGCTGCGCGAGTCGCTGGCCGCGGCAGGGTTCGAGGACGTGCAGTGGGTCGACGTCAAGAAGGGATCGGAGTCGAAGCCGGCCGCCGCGAAGGCAGCGAAGCGTGGCGTCGCCACTGTCGTGATCTGCGGCGGCGATGGGAGCGTGCGTGCCGCCTCAGAAGGGCTGGTCGGCACGTCCACAGCATTGGCCGTCGTACCGGCTGGCACCGCCAACCTCTTCGCGTCCGGCCTGGAACTACCGACCGACATCGACGAGATCGTCGATGTGATCGTCCACGGTGATCGGCGCAGCATCGACACGGCCTTGTGTAACGGTCAGACCTTCAACGTGATGGCGGGCGTCGGCTTCGACGTGGCCATGCTCAGCGATGCGGAGGATCAGAAGGAGAAGCTCGGCACGTTTGCCTACGTAGGCGCGGCAGTTCGTGAAACACGAAAGCGCAAGATGTTCGACGCCAAGGTGACGGTCGATGGCAACGCCTTCTACGACGGCCCGGCCAGCTGCGTTCTCGTCGGCAACACAGGGTCGCTGAAGGGTGGGCTCAAGGCATTTCCCGATGCTTCGGCCACAGATGGACGACTACACGTGGCTGTGTTCACCGCGGTCGGGATGCGCCAGTGGGCCAACCTGGTCCTCACCGCCGCACTGCGCAAGCAGGAGTGGTCGGGCAAGTCGGAGATCGGTGTAGGCACCGAGATCTCGGTCAAGTTCAAGAGCAAGCGTCGCTTCGAGCTCGATGGCGGTGTCAAGGGCAAGGCAAAGAAGCTCGACTTCGAGATTCGCCCGCGATCACTCGTCGTCTGCGTGCCACCTCAGTAGTACCGGGCACCAGGACTAGGCCGCACGCGGCCCGGCGGTCCAACGGGTATGAAAGGACTCGGCGAGGATGCTGCCATCGGGGGCGGTGATCAACCCTTTCTCCAGCGCGATCCCGGCAGCACTGATGTCGACGTGGAACAGCCCGCCAAGCCATTCGTCGTCGTCCATCGACGCCAGGGTGCGATGCAGGTGGATGGTGTAGCTGATGCTGACCCCACCCGTCGGCGGGTCGACGCGCGTGAACGAGGCAGGAGGGAACCAGTCGAGGGCCATGCCCAGCCACGGGGCATCGATCGCCCGTGGCTCGCGGGGACGCATGTAGCCGGCGACCCGGGCGCGCGGCCCGTGGCTGAAGGGCAAGTGTGCGGGATCAACTACGGCGACACCATGCTCGAAGTGGCCGATGCCCGGCGGCGGTTCGATGGGAACGCAGGACTCGAAAGCCGGCAGGTCGATCGCTCCGGCGGTGTCCCACGAGACGCTGTCGAACGCGCCGGCGGCAACGACCTGACTGACCAGAACCGCCTTGGACGCCTGCGACAACGTGACGCTGAGGTTGGTGATCGATCGACCACGCCGGACCACTTCGACATCGACGACGGCCGGCCCGACAGAGCCCGGGCGAAGAAACACGGTGCTGACAGTCCTGATCGGGCGGTCGTCGACCACGATCTGTGCGGCTCTGATGACGAGAGCGGCGAGGTAGCCACCGTGCACACCGACCAGCGACGACCACGCTTCGTCGAGCTGGACCGCGAACCGGCCGGGCACGAACGGATCGGCGATCACAGAGGTCGTCGCGTCGAAGACGGTGGAGGATTGCACTGTCATGCGTGGGCCTCGACGACACCAGGGACAGCGGCGCGGTCAGCGACCCGGCGAGGCAGTCGAGACGTCAACACCGAAACGGCGACGCCGCTGATCACGAGGAGCCACCAGACGTGATGAAACGCGTCGAGAGCATCGGCCGTGGTGAGACCAGCGGTGAACGCCACGACAGCGGCGACGCCCAGAGTTGCGCCGAGGTTGCGCACAGCCTGGCTGACCGCCGAGCCTGACCCGAACCGTTGCGGAGGCAGTCCCTGCACCGCAGCCGACGAGAGTTGCGGCAGGCACAGCGCGACCCCGAGCCCGCTGAGGATGACCGAGGGAAGGTAGTGACCGACGTAGTCGGGTTGCAGCGTGACCCGGTTGATCAGCAGAACCCCACTAAGCGCCCACACCAGGCCACCTGGGATCAGCAGTCGTCGCTGGCCGACACGGCCCGCCAACTTGCCGAACAGTGGTGCGGTCACAGCGACGATGAGCGGCCCGACCGAGATGGCCATCCCGGCTCGCAGGATCGAATAGTGCCACACGCCGGTGAGGAACAGGACGTTGCCGAGGAACATCGCCGAGAACCCGATCGCGTAGATCAGCAACGCTGCGTTGGCCCACCTGAAGGACTGCGATTCGAACAACGTGAGGTCGAGCACGGGGTTGGGCACGTCACGGCTGCGCCTGACAAACAGCGCGATCAGCAGGACCGCGATGCCTTCGCACACTACGAACCTGGGGCTCAGCCAACCCCATTCGTTCGTCTGCACGATGCCGTACGCCGCCAGTGCGAGGCCAGCAGTGAGCAGCCCGACGCTGACCCGATCGGGTAGGCGCCCCGGATTGGCCTCACGCCACTCGGGAAGCACACGCCGTCCAATCAGGTAGCTGATGATGCCAACGGGCAGGTTGATGTAGAACGCCCACCTCCACCCGAGGTTCTCGATGACGAGCGCACCCAGCGTCGGGCCCGCTGCACCGGCGACTGCGCCTACCGCGCCCCAGACCGCGACCGCTACCGGGATCTTGTGATGTGGAAACGTCTGCAGGACGAGCGCGAGCGACGCCGGCACCAACGCCGCGGCAGCCACAGCCTGAACGATGCGGGCGCCGACCAGGATGATGACGGTCGGCGCAATTCCGCAGAGCATCGACGCGATCGTGAAGACCACGGCGGCTGTCAGGAACGTTCGGCGCCGGCCGACCCGGTCCGCCAATCGACCCGCGGGAATCAGCAGAGCTGCGAAGACGATCGTGTACGCGTTGAGGATCCAGGACAGCGACGATGGCGAAGCCGACGCGAAACCCGCGCTGATCGAGGGAAACGCCACGAACAAGATCGTGGTGTCGAGGAACACGGCGAACACCGCGAGACTTGTGCTGGCCAGCACAACCCACGGGTTACGAGGTGCTCTTACGGTTTCTGATCCTGGAATCGTCGGCCCTGAAGTCAGCGTCTCGTTGTTGGTCACTCGCATCGCAGTACCTCGGTATAGAATAGAGATCGTTTAGTTGATAATTTATACTAACCGACTGTACACTGGACGCATCGACATGACAACCAAGAGTTCGCAAACCTCGGAACGCACGTATGGGCAGTACTGCCCGATCGCTGCCGGCCTCGACCTGATCGGTGACCGCTGGACCCTGCTGATGCTGCGCGAGCTCTCCATGGGAGACCGTCGGTTCACCGACTTGCGCGCCGCGCTGGTCGGGATCGCTCCAAACCTGCTGTCCGAACGCCTCCGTTCACTGCAGGCGATCAGCCTCGTCACCACTGTCGAACTGCCACCGCCCGCGGCGCGCAGCGTGTACCGGCTGTCCGAGGAGGGTCGCCGCATCGAGCCTGTTCTTCGATCGATGGCCCGCTTCGGGGTTCGCTACCTGTCGGACAAGCCGAGCGAGGCGTTGGACGCAGAGAGGGTCGCGTTCTCCCTGCTTGCGCCATGGCGACGTCGACCCGAAAAGAAGCTCCGGGCACGACTGATCGCGTCGCGCCCTGTCGACACGGACACGGTCGCGACGGACACGGTGGATCTGGTGCTCGACCTCGACGGCATGCGCGTCGAAGAGCCGACCGGTCAACCAGACGTCACACTGCGCGTGGCCACAGCCGACCTCGTCAAGGCACGTCAAACCGGCGGCGCACTGCCCGGTCGACTCACCGGGGATGCTGCGTCCCGCCGAATCTTCCTCGAGCAGTTCGTGCTGCGGATGGCCAAGCCGGCCTCTGACCGGCGAGGAGATCCGCGGTAGCGTTCGGTCACCGAACGGAGACCATTCATGGGACGCTTCCACTACCACGCCGACGGCACAGGCCATTCGCATGAAGACGGCGATCACGACCACGACCATTCGGATCACGACCACGCGGACGACTGGTTCTCGTCACTCGCCCGACACCCATGACAACCGTTCGGGGTAGGCACGCCGGCGATCTCGTAGACCCTGCGGCGATCACGGCGCGGCTGCGCGAGGAGGGTCACACTGTCGGCAAGACCCGTGCGGCCATCCTCGAAGCGGTCCGGACCAAGCAACGTGCCTTCACGGCGGAGGAGCTCGCCGAGTCCCTCGGCGAAACGCATGTCTCAACCGTGTATCGCACGTTGGCCCTGCTCGAAGAGATCGGAGTCGTGCGGCACATCCACCTCTCGCACGGTCCGGCGATATACGAACGAACGGCTGTCTCGACCGACATTCGTCACCTGGTGTGCGAGACCTGCGGGCGGCACGTCGCAGTGCCTCGACGAGTCTTCGATACGGCTCGACGCACCCTCGAGCGTGACTACGACTTCGTCCTGGACGGCTCGCACTTCGCCATCGTCGGCCGCTGCCGGGCGTGCGCTGACGCATCGTGATCGCGTAGGGCGTCCGTCCGTCAGCCCATGGATGCCTTGATTGCCTCAGCCGTCGGCATCCCTCCTCGGGCACCAACCTGCTTGACCGACAACGCCGCAGCGACAACTGCCCACGGCACCGCCGTCGTCAGTTCGTCACCTGCGGCCAGTCGAGCAGCCAGCACCCCATTGAACGTGTCGCCCGCACCCGTGGTGTCGCGCACCGCGACTTGTGGAGCAGGGACACGTCGTACAACCAGATCGGTTGTAACAACCAAGACGCCATCGCTGCCCCGCGTGACGAGGACGGTTTGGTGACTCCTCGATGCGATCAGAGCCGCTTCGTCGGCGACAGAGTTCCCTTCGCGAGGACCGAGCAGCGCGACCAGATCGCGTAGTTCGGACTCGTTGGGCGTGATGATGGGTCCGCGTTCCAACAACTCCGCGACGACCGGAAGCACGGGCGCCGGATTCAGGACGCACGTGACGGACGCGGACGTAGCCTCGTGAACGGCAGCGGCAACAGCCGCAGCAGGGATCTCGGTGCTCACCAGCACGCACCCGGCCGCCGGGAGCGCCGCTCGCAGGCACCGCCTGACGTGGTCAGGATCGAGCGCTCCGTTCGCCCCGGCGCCGACGGCTATCTGATTCTCACCATGGCCGTCGACGACGATCAACGCCACACCAGTGGATTCCGACGCCATCACCGCAACATCGGTGACGTCGACACCGTCTTCTACCAACTCGGCCAGCGCGGCGCGACCAGTGTCGTCGTCGCCCACGGCTCCGATCAGCCTGACGGACGCCCCACTGCGCGCCGCAGCGACCGCGGCGTTGGCACCCTTGCCCCCGCCGAACGTCTGCAATCCCCCACCGACGACTGTCTCGCCCGGACCCGGTAGCCGTTCAGTCGCCACGACGAAGTCGACATTGATCGCCCCGACCACGATCACGTTCGATGCATCGCTGCTCATGTCGGGCTCGTTTGGGTCATCGTGGCGGAGATTAGGTCAGTTCTGCTCCGGTGAGAAGTGTGTACGCCGGGTGATCCGTTCAGCGGATCACCCCCGATCGACGTCCTAACCGTCAGTGATCTGCTACGGCCGAGACCTCGACGCGCGCGTCGTTGAAGCTCGCCCCGCCGGCCAGGTCGGAGAGGTGATCGGGCGCGAAGACGTTGGCCGTGAACCCGTTGTAGCCGTCACGCCGCCACATCCCTTTCGGCATCGTCGCAACACCTGGGCGCAACGACGCATCGACGGTGACCGTTGCCTCGATGGTGTGGCGGCCATCAGTGATACACGCCACATCACCGCTGCCCAGTCGCCTGGCCGCCGCGTCGGTCGGGTGCAGATGCAGGTCGGCCGACGCCGGGGCGATGTTGCCGAACATCGAGCTGGTGGTTCGACTGGTGGCCGGGGTGATCAGCGTGATCGGCAGGCCGGGCGTGTCGAGGGCACGGAACGCGGGAAGAGGATCGATCCCTGCATCGTCACTCACCAGCTGGATGCGATCTTCGGGGAACACATCACGGAACTGCACGGTCAAGCCAGCGGGTCGCTTGGTGAACGGCAGCACCCGATCGCCGAGCGCCAGTTGTCGAACGCGCTCCGGGCTCGGGTCCCACTGAAGCGGGTCGAGCCCCAGTCGCACGCCGACGCCGACGCTGACCTCGTCGTTCGTGCGGCTCTGACCGACGCGTGGAATCACCGCAGGCGCCTCTTGCACGACGAACGATCCGTAGCTGCCGACAACCTCTTCGACCTCGAATTGCGAGGTGGCCGGCAGCACGAGGTCCGCGTGCAGCGCTGTATCGGTCATGGTCAGATCGTGCACTACGGTGAACAGGTCGTCACGCTGCAAGCCGTGCAGCACGGTGGCCTGCTCCGGACATGTTGCTGCCGGGTTGGAGCCCTGCACGAACAGGACGGCAACGTGTCCGCCTTCGTCGTCGCAGAGGATCCGGCCAAGACGGTTCATGTTGATTGCTCGGCGCTCGGGAACGGGAGCATCACCGACCACTCCGCGCCGAAGGGCGTGAACGTCGTAGCCCGTACCCCCGTCGATCGAATTGAAGACTCCGGAGCCCGGTATGCCGAACTGACCGGCCAACGCAGGCAGGGCGAACACCGCACGACTGGCCGAGCCACCATTCCGGTTGCGTTCCTGTCCCCAACCGACGCGCAACATCGCCGGGCGAATCGAGCCGTACATCTCTGCGAATCGCTCGACGTCTGCGCCCTCTACACCGCAGATCCCACCCGCGCGATCGACAGTCCACTCACGACACGCCTCGAGATACTGGTCGGCGCCATCGACATGACGATCGATGAACGCACGATCGATGTGCCCGTTGTGTTGCAGCAGTCCAGCAACCGCCATCGCCAACACACCGTCGGTACCTGGCCGTATGGGAAGATGCAGATCAGCGCGGGCGGCAATCGGGGTACGGCGCGGATCGATCACGACCAGCTTGGCACCGGCGCGTCGACGTTCTTCGATGACGGGTGACAGATGCGGGTGCGAAACGTTGGGGTTGGCTCCCCACACCACGATCAGCTCGCTGTGGTGCAGGTCCTCCGGGTCGGCCGACGCCATCGAACCGTACGTGCGGTCCCATGCCTCGCCGACGGTGGCGGCGCAGATCGTGATGTCGGTGCGGGCCGCGCCCAGCTGCTCCCACACCAGCGGCGACAATCCCGACCGGCCCAGGTTTCCCGCAGACGAGCTGTACAGGTATGGCACGACGGATTGCCAGCCATGAGTCGCGACGGCCTTGCCCACGTTGTCGGCGAACAAATCGAGGGCTTCGTCCCAGGTGATCTCGACGAACTCGCCGGATCCCTTGACCCCGACCCGTCGCAGAGGGGCCATGACGCGGTCAGGCCCGTGCAACAGCTGAGGCGTCTGCTTGACCTTGGCGCAGATCCATCCGTTCGTCGCCGGGTTTGGCCCGTCTTTGGCGGCATCGATCGCGGTCATCCGCCCATCTTCGACCGTCACCTCGAGGCTGCAGCTGTCGGGGCAATCGAGCGAACAGGCAGTCAACTTCCCCATGCCTGGAGCGTAACTGCTGGAGGCAGTGGCCGGCCGCCGGGTCGTGGGTCAGTTGAAACCTGAGGGTCGTCGAAACGCCAGGACCTGCGCGCGGCTGAACTCGAGCCGACGTTTCGTCATGTCGCTGGGCGCGCTCCTCGGTTCCACCAGTCGAGCACCCGGAGCGCGCGGAGCGTGTTCCACCGACTGGGCGCTCCGACGCCACCCTCGAGCGCGAAGTGGACACGACCCGGATGGATGCGGTCCACCAGCCATCGGCCGTCTGGCTGCCGCTTGGACTGCACGACCTCGACGGCCTCCGCCATCCGGGACTCCGGGTCCGTTCCTGAGCGGCGGAAGTAGTCGAGCATGCGCAGCACGTCGTAGCGCCAGTAGTACGGGAACGCGAAGTCGAGAAATGCCGGATCGGCGACCTCACCTGTGCTCTTGCGGCGGAACAGGCTGCGCTCGAGCAGATAGTCCTCCCCGCTGCGGCGGGCCTCTCGCACCGCGGCGGAACCCCCGGTCGCGCGCTCGAACTCGAGCAGCCCGTCGAGCACGTCGATCGTGGTGTGGAACGAGGAGCGCACTGACCCGTTCTCGGCCTCGCAGTTCCAGCCGCCGTCAGCGAGCCGCTCGCCGAGGATCCGCTCGACGATCGCGGCGACGTCCACCCCGAAGTAGGCGCCGGTCTCGATCGTCCGGCCGTTGATGCACGGCTCGACCTCACCGTCGAAGTACCGCTGCCCGGCATGCTCCCAGCGCCCATGCTCGGCGACGAGCGGGATCGCACGACGGCCCGCCTCGCACGCCGGGTCGAGCCCGAAGATCTGCAGGGTCTGCAGGGTGTGCATCGTCGCCGTCCACGGCTGCCCCGGTTCACCGCCTGCATAGGCCGCCGGGAAGCAGGCCCCGCCCTCCCACAGCCCGTCGGCACCCTCGAGCGCCAGGAGGCGGGCACCCCAGCCCTCGTGCGCCACGCGCGCTCGCTCGGCAACGACCTCGTCGGGCGAGGCATCCGTCAGATCGCGCTGCACCTGCCAGCGGATCGCAGGGTCGCCCTCGAGCAGCCAGTCGATCACGTCCATTGGTGCAAGCTAGCCGTGACGCCGACGATCGCTCGGAACCGGCCGGGTCCGCTTGCAACGGCAGATCTGGCGCGTGTAACTCGACCGCGCCGCGGTCAGGCAGCGTGCCCATCATCGTCGGTCTGCTCGGGAGGCCCGCGATTCACCTACGGGGCTCTCTAGCGTTGGTCTTCTGATCCAGAAACTCCCGGAGCCGAGTCGGCATCAGACAGACGCGCTTGCTACTCGTGATGTCGACCTCGACCACCGCAAGACGGGCCCGTTCGAGGCTGGCCTCCAACCACGCCGGCAGTTGATCGAAAATCGTCAACGCCTGGGTTCGCTCGGAATCGCTGAGACCACGCCACCACTCGCGCTGTCGTTCTTCCACGTCCACGTGGAGACCTCGACCTTTCCGGCCGGGGTCTCGAGCCAACAGCGCAGAGTCTGCTCGATGCGGCGCGATCTGTCAACGTCTGGCCGTCGAGAATCAATCCGCGAGTCGTGACACCTCGACGGCGACCGAGAGCTCCTGCGTCGCCGGCGAGCCGAACACCACGCCGCGGACCGGCGCCACGTCGGCATAGTCGCGCCCCCAGCCAACGGTCACGTGGGACATGGGCGGGGCCTGGTCGTTGGTCGGGTCGACGTCGAGCCAGCCCCACCCGGGGATGTACACCGAACACCAGGCGTGCGACGCATCGGCGCCGACCAACTTCGCCGTGCCGGGAGGTGGTTCGTTCTCGATGTAGCCACTCACGTACCGAGCAGGCAGCCCGAGGGAGCGCATCGAGCCGATGGCCAGATGGGCAAAGTCCTGGCACACACCTCGGCGATAGGTCAGCACGTCGGCAAGCGGGGTGCTGACGTCGCTGAAGCCGGGATCGAACGCGAACTCGGTGAAGATGCGGTGGGAGAGGTCGACGACCGCCTCGTGAAATGCACGGCCGGGCAGGAACGACCACGACGCGAACCGGGCCAGGTCTGCCGACGGTGTGACGTACTTCGACTCGATGGAGCACATGCGCGCGAGCAGCCCGTCAGGACTGCCGTCGGTCGCGACGATCGCGCGCAGATCTTCCCAAGGAGGCGACCACGCCAGCTGTTCAGGTGTCGACAGATCGACCTCATAGAGGCCGGTGACCACGAGCTGATCATGGACCTGCTCGACGGCGCGATACGAGACATGGTTGCCGAACACGTCGAGGTACTCGTCAGCATGATCCGCCACCGGCGCTGTCGTGACGTCCGAGCTGATGACGGTCTGGGTCGGGGTCGCACGCGGGCGCAGGTGAGCAAGCGTGTGGCCGTTGATGACCTGGGCGCTGTAGCGGTACTCAGTGATGTGGCGAACCCGGTAGCGCGTCAGCTGACACCTCCCAATCCCCGACGAGCGGGGTGCGTGAACCAGGCCAGCATCAATTCGCGGATCAACTGCAACAGCGGTCCTCGCACACCGAGCACCAGCTTCGACAGCGATTCGGGCCCCTCACCGAGACGACCGCGAGCTGCCGCGTCGAGGAACCGCCGATGCTTCGAGGCGTCGGGGTTCCACGGCAGGGCGGCGAGATGCTCGTTGATGCGATCGAGTTGAAAGGCAAGCGACCGCGGGTTGCTGTCGTCGTGGATCAGCAGATCCTCGATTGCATCGATGCGAACATCGCTGCGGTATCGGCGTCGATAAGCGACCAGGCTCTCGCTCGCCCCGAGCACCAAGTCGTAGACCGGCTGAGCGACGTCGTCGCCCGGCGGATCGCCGAGGGTTGCCTCGATCACACCGAGCAGCAACACAGCGCGTTCCAACCTGCGGCCGAGATCGAGGAACCGCCAACCAGGCCCGCGGACCATGCTTTCCATCACGAGCCCGGCGAGGGCGGCGAGGTCCACCATGATCCGATCGAGGCATTCAGTGACGAGGAACGGATCGCTTCGGTCGGTCGTCGCCGACAAGATGGACCGCTGGGCGTCAAGACCGTTGAGCACCCGCCATGTCGCGGTCGATAGGAACTCGCGCACACCGCCGGCGTTTGCAGCGAGATGCCGCAGGCTGTTGGCGACCGCTCCAGACCGGTCGTCGAGTGCCGCTGCAATCTCGACGGCAAGCGCATCCTGTGCTTCCGATGCGTGTGGCTCGGATGAATCGCTCGGTCGTCCCCCACTGACAGCGCGCAGCGCGGCGATGGCATGACCCAACCAGGGAGACTCCAGAAGTGCCGGGTCGGCGCCGGTCCTGGCGATCACGAGGCGCGCCGTGCGGGTAGCGGCTTCAGCGCGCTCGGCGTTGCGTCCCAGCCAGAACAGGGCTTCGGCCGAGCGAGTGGGAAGCGAGTCGCGAAGATCGATCTGGGGAAGGCGAACACGGCGAGCGATAGCCGCCGAGCCGGTCGTGGCGCGCTGTGCAGTTGGATCTGTCAGCACCCAGACGTCCTTGCCGTAGGCATCCGACGAATTGATCACGAGCTGGCCTGGGGCGACGTGGCGACCGTGCCCACCGGGCAGCACAATGGCTTCGTCGCCGATGCGAACGGTCTGCACCCGGATGCTTGCTGTGCCACTTCGCAGCTCGCCCTCGACCGCCACGGGTGTACTGGCGAACTCGATCTTCGGCTGCACCACATATCGATGCGGTGCGGCGGTCATGCGCTCCAGCCAATCGATGGTCTCGACTTCCGACAGATGATCACCGAACACCGACGGTGTCGGAGACACGGGATCTGTGTCGTGGAAGACGTATGCCTCCGGGTTGGCGCGCACCTCTGCGAACCGCTCGGGATCGCCACACCACCACGTGTCGATCGACGCCAGCTCCAGGGTCTCACTCAGGAGGTGTTGAGCGGCGTCGGCGAGGAACGGTTGCAGCCACAACCGATCCGCCACACCGCTTCCCAGCGCGTTGGCCACACCGACATTTCCTTCACGTACAGCTTGCAGCAGACCGGTCACCCCTCCTGCGCCGGCCGGCCCCAGCTCGAGGGGATCGGATCCGGTGTCGGCAAGTCGCCGGAAGACGACATCGATCTGCTCGAGGCCGCCAAGGGTGCGCAGCCAGACCCGGCCGCCCCGGGTGATGAGATCTCCGCTGCTGGCCAGGTGATAACCGAGATGGGTGGCGAGATAGGAGGCTTCGACGAAGCCGGGGCGTTGTGGATTCGGTCCCAGCAGAATCGTGCGCGGTCCGGTGACAGCCGCCGGGGCGACCGCCGACAGCGCTGTGCGCAGGTCGGCGAACCATCCGGAGAGCGGGCTCACTCCGAGATGCCTGAACGCCTCGGGATACAGGCGCGACAGCACCGTGCGGTTCATCAGCGCGTAGCCGCAGCCGGTGGGCGCGTCGGTGTGGTCACGCAACAGCAGCCATCTACCTGAACTGTCGCGAACAAGGTCTGCGGCGTACAGCATCAGGCGCGGGCGGGGTGTGGCGACACCGACCGCGGCGAGTTGGTAGGAGCGCGAGCCCATGACCGCAGCGGTGGGAATCACTCCGTCGAGCAGCAGCCGCCGTGGCCCGTACAGATCGTCGAGCACTGCATCCAGCACCCGAGTGCGTTGAATCAACCCGCGCTCGATGCCGTGCCACGCCGTTGCGCCAATCACATACGGAACAGGATCGAGACCCCATGACACGCCGATCTCGCGGTCATCGTGAAAGACGTGCCCTGCGCCCTCGGCGATCATCAGGCGCTCTGCAACCATCTGGCGGCGCACGATCTCGGCGGGACCGAGCGTCGACCACGTGCGGACCATCGATTCCCAATGAGGGCGGATTGCGCCCTTGTCATCGACGAGCTCGTCGAAACGACCCTTCGTGGAGATGTAGGAAGCCGGGCCTACCGACATGGCGCTGATGTCCATCGATCAGCTCGGCCAGACCGTCTGGCCGAAGTATGCGCCGGCGATGCGATCGTTGATCGAGCCGATCGCGATCTGCAACCTGTCGGCTTTGCTGTGCAACTCATCGGCGTCGAGCAGCGCGGTCGGGTCCGACGAGGACAGCTCGACGATCGCCCCCCTGCATGCCGCCAGGACCGATTCGCTGAGCGGCAACATCCTGGCACTCGACTGGACCCCGGCAAGGCAGTACGCCACTGACCGCGGGAAGGTCCCCTCGCCGAGGATGAACCTGATCACTTCAACCGCGCCGACGGCCGCACTGAGCCTTGGCGCGGCTCGGCGGTTGTACATCTGCAGGGCCGACAGCGAGCGCAGGACGCTGGACCACTGCAGGTCGTCGTACAACTCGGCGCGCTCAGGCCGCTCGCCCAGCAGCAATCCGGCGCGTACGTCGAGAACTCTGGTCACCATGTCGCCGCGTTCGATGTGGCGGCCGAGGCGCAGCATCGTGTACGCCTCATCGCGGCTCATCGTCGTGGTCAAGATGCCGAGCAGGCGTTGATGCTCGGCGATGACCTTCTCCAGGAATCGGGATCGGTGTCGCCGCAGGACACCGTCGGCGGCCCCGCGTCCTGCCGCGAGGTACAGGTCGTTGACCGCGTTCCAAGCCTGCGCAGGAAAGATGTCGCGGCATGTCCGGAGGTTCTCGCGGGCGTGCACGATGCTCGAGTAAACGCTGCCGGGATTCGACGGATCGGCAACCAGGAACGAAACGATCGAGGCCTCGTCGCTGGCCTCATAACGTTCGTCGAAGCCTTCCCGACCACCCGTGATGCCCAACAGGTGTCCCCAGTTGGGAGGAATCGTCAGCGGCATATCGACGATGACGTTGGAGTGCTCGCGCACGATGCGCGCAGTTCCCTCGGCGCGTTCGAGATAGCGGGCCGCCCAATACAGACGTTCGGCCACGCGCGAGAGGAGCATCACGACTCCTCGACGACCCAGGTGTCCTTCGAACCGCCGCCCTGCGACGAGTTGACGACGAGCGAACCATCGACCAACGCTACGCGGGTGAGACCACCCGTTGTCACGTAGGTGTCGCGGCCCGACAGCACGAAGGGGCGGAGGTCGACGTGGCGTGGTGCCAGTTCTCCCGCGCAGAGCGTCGGTGCGGTCGAGAGCGCCAAGATGGGCTGGGCCACCCAGTTGCGAGGGTCTGCCTTGATCGCAGCGATCGCAGCTTCGAGCTCGACGTCGGTGGCCGCGCTGCCGATGGTCAGCCCGTAGCCGCCACTCTCGTTGGCCGGCTTCAACACGAGCTCTGCGGCGTGCGCGCACACGTACGCCATCTCGTCCTCGTACAGGCAGCGGTAGGTCAGCACGTTTGGCAGCAGGGGCTCTTCGTCGAGGTAGTACCGGATGAACTCCGGAGCCCACGCGTAGATCACTTTGTCGTCGGCCACTCCGGCCCCCGGCGCGTTGGCGATGGCAACGTTGCCCGCCCGCCAGGCACGCATCAATCCGGGCACGCCGAGGGTGGAGTCCTTGCGGAACGTCTCTGGGTCGAGGAACTGATCATCGATCCGCCGATACACGACGTCGACGGGTTTTGGCCCATCGATGGTCCTCATCCAGACACGGTTGCTCGGATCGACGAACAGGTCGGCGCCTTCGACCAGCGGCACACCCATCTGCTGTGCGAGAAACGCGTGCTCGAAGTAGGCGCTGTTGTACACACCCGGGGTCAGCACCACGACCTGCGGATAGCGCACACCCTCCAGTGAGTCCGCGGCCAGCGACACGAGCAACCGGCGGAGGCGATCTGGATAGTCGTCGACGGGCAGTATCGACTGGCGCTCGAACAGATCGGCGAAGGCGCGCTTGGAGATCGCCCTGTTCTGCAGCAGGTAGCTGACCCCCGAAGGCACACGCAGGTTGTCTTCGAGCACGTAGACCACGCCGTCGGCATCGCGCACCAGATCGCTGCCGCAGATGTGCGCCCACACCCCAAACTTCGGGGACATGCCGGAACACTCGAGGCGCAAGTTGACCGAGTTCTCCAACAACTCGCCGGGAAGTACCCCGTCGGCAACGATTCGGCGGTCGTGGTACACGTCGTCGATGAACCGGTTCAGTGCCGACAAACGCTGCTTGAGGCCCCGTTCGATACTGGACCACTCCGATGCCGCGATGACACGCGGCACGATGTCCATCGGCCATGCCCGATCCGTGCCCTGGCCGTCGTGGTACACGGTGAACGTGATGCCGAGCGCCAAGATGTCGACCTCGGCGAGACCCTGACGTTGTTGCAGCTCTTCGATGTCCAACGACCGCAGGCGTTCGACCAGCGCTGCGGCCGCCGGGCGCGGATTGCCATGGGCGTCGACCAGCTCATCCCACATGAGAGGGAGCGTGCGCAGGTCGGCCATTGGTCCAATCACGCTACATGATCGAAGATGACGCCAAGATGACGAGCTGGTGCGACGCAGTAGCATCCGCACATGAGCCATGACTTGCGGTTTCAGGTGATGCTCCTGCCTCTCGTGCCGTGGCCTCAGTACCTCGACCGCTGCCTGCGCGTCGAGGCACTCGGATTCGACGTTGCGGCCGTGCCCGATCATTTCTGCGACTGGAGCAACCCCTCGGGCATGTGGCACGAATCGTGGACGAGCATCGCCGCCATCGCGGCGCGCACGTCGACAATCAGGTTGACGACCTGCGTCACGCAAATCCCGCTTCGCAACCCGGCGGTGCTCGCCCACCAAGCGACCACCGTCGATCAGATTTCCAACGGCCGCGTCGAGCTCGGCCTCGGCACAGGCATCACCATCGATCCGTCGTCCGAGATGATCGGAGTTCCGAACTGGACCGCAGGTCAACGGGTGGCGCGCTTTGCAGAGTACGTGGAGCTGCTCGACCATCTGCTGTGCGAGGGCGTCACGATCTACCACGGCAGCTACTACCAAGCCAATGGTGCCGTGATGAACCCCGGTTCCGTGCAGCAACCCCGTTTGCCGATCATGGTCGCGGCGCTCGGGCCGCAGATGATGCGCCACGCCGCAGCGCATGCAGACATCTGGAACAGCTTGAGCTTCGCGACAGAGTTCGAAGAACAGATCGCAGAACTCACCGATCGCTGCATGACGATGGACGAGCTGTGCCTCGAGCTGGGTCGCGACCCGGACACGCTGCGCCGCTCGTACACGATGTTCGATCCGAAAGCCAGGGCCGGAGGCGGTTCGATCGCGTACTACGAGTCCGACGACGTGTTCCTCGACATGGTGCATCGGATCACAGCGTTGGGGATCACCGAGATCTCCATGTACTACCCCGCGGTCGAATCTCAGCTGCCGGCGTTCGAACGCATCGCGACGGAAGTGCTCCCCCAGCTGCGACGTGAACATGCGTAGCGCGCTGCTCGACGACCTGTCGGCCCGATGCCTTGGCCTGGTGGACGAGGGATTGTTCAAGACCGAGCGTGTGATCGGATCGCCGCAGTCGGCGCACATCGAATTGGCCGATGGTTCATCGGTGATCAACCTGTGTGCCAACAACTACCTCGGCCTCGCCGATCATCCCGACGTGGTCGATGCAGCGCACAAAGCCCTGGATCTCCACGGTTACGGCATGGCGTCGGTCCGTTTCATCTGCGGCACGCAGACGGTTCACAAAGAGCTGGAAGGACGGCTGTCGGCGTTTGTGGGCACCGAGGACACGATCCTGTACTCGTCGTGCTTCGACGCCAACGGTGGCCTTTTCGAGACGATCCTCGACGAGCAGGACGCTGTCATCTCCGACGCGTTGAACCACGCGTCGATCATCGATGGCATCCGGCTGTGCCGCGCCCGGCGGTTGCGCTACGACAACAGCGACATGGGTCAGCTCGAGCAGCGCCTGCAGGAGAGCAGCGACGCGCGCTATCGCCTGATTGCCACGGATGGCGTGTTCTCGATGGACGGCGTGTTCGCCAACCTCGCTGCCATCTGTGATCTCGCCGAGCAATACGACGCGATGGTCATGGTCGACGATTCGCATGCCGTCGGGATCGTCGGCGAGCACGGCCGTGGCACTCACGAGTTCGCCGGGGTGATGGACCGCATCGACATCATCACCGGGACGCTGGGCAAGGCCCTCGGGGGTGCGTCGGGTGGCTACACCTCGGGACGGCGCGAGGTGATCGAATGGCTACGGCAACGCTCACGGCCCTACCTGTTCTCCAACAGCCTTGCGCCGGTCATCACCTCCGCCACCATCCGCGTGCTCGACCTCTTGGAAGCCGGCGATGATCTACGACTGCGTGTCGAGCGGAATGCTGAGCGATTTCGCGCCGGTCTGGACAAGGCCGGGTTCGAGTTGGCCGGATCCGGGCATCCGATCATCCCGGTCATGCTCGGTGACGCACGCGTCGCCTCGGAGATGGCCGAGCGCCTGCTGGCCGAGGGCATCTACGTGATCGCCTTCTCGTTTCCGGTGGTTCCGAAGGGCAAGGCCCGGATCCGCACACAGATGTCGGCTGCGCACAGCGACAGCGATGTCGACGCAGCGATCGAAGCATTCGTACGGGTCGGCCGAGCGATGGGACTGATCCCGTGAAAGCACTTGTGAAGGCCAAGCAGGAACCCGGTCTCTGGCTCGAAGACGTGCCCAAGCCGGCGCCTGGCGACCGCGACGTGCTGATCCGGGTGCGCAAGACGTCGATCTGCGGTACCGATCTGCACATCCTTCACTGGGACGCCTGGGCCCAATCGACCGTTCCGGTGCCGATGGTCGTCGGCCACGAGTTCATGGGCGAGATCGAGCAACTGGGCGCCGACGTCGTCGGGCTCGAGGTCGGTCAGCGAGTCGCCGGTGAAGGCCATGTCACCTGCGGACATTGTCGCAACTGCAAGGGCGGTCGCCGCGAGTTCTGCCACAACCACACCAGTGTCGGCGTCACCCGGCCTGGCGCCTTCGCCGAGTACGTCGTCATTCCCGCCGAGAACGTGTTCGTCGTTCCACCTCACATCGACGACAACGTCGCGGCCGTTCTCGACCCGTTGGGCAATGCAACCCACACATCGCTTCGATTCGATGTGGTCGGCGAGGACGTGCTGATCACCGGTGCGGGCCCGATCGGCATCCTGGCAACTGCGATCGTGCGCCACATCGGTGCGCGCAACGTGGTCGTGACCGACATCAACCGCTACCGGCTGGACATGGCCCGCAAGCACGGCGCCAGCCGGGTTGTCGATGTTCGCTCCGAACAACTTGCACCCGTGATGGCAGAGCTCGGCATGACCGAGGGGTTCGACGTCGGGTTGGAGATGTCGGGCGCCGAGGCCGCGTTCAATCAGATGCTCGATGCGATGAACAACGGCGGGCGAATTGCAGCTCTCGGCATCCCCGCAGGGCCGATGACGCTCGACGTCAACGACGTGATCTTCAAAGGCCTCGAGATCCAGGGGATCTACGGTCGGCGCATCTTCGAGACGTGGTACAAGATGGCCGCGATGCTGCAGAGTGGGCTCGACATCAGCGGCATCATCACCCACGAGCTACCCGCCGACAAGTTCGAGGAAGCGTTTGCAATCGTCGACGGCGGCGAGTGCGGCAAGGTCGTCCTCGACTGGGCCTAGGAGACTGCTGAGAGACTGCTGAGCAAATGCCTTGTTCAGTTCGGGTCGGCGGATGGACGGTGACAGGGTCCGGGGCGTGACCGACTGAAGAGCCCGTGTTGAGGGTGTAAGCCGGTCGCGTTGGAACGCGGGCATTTCAACCCAATTGCTGAGCAGTCTCCCAGCCGCTCTGCTCGCTTTCGCCGCCTCAACTTGGGAGCGTTTGGCGCCGACGGACCCGTATGCGGTCCGCATACTCCAAACGCCGTCGCGGGCTGCAAGTGGGCCACGCCCTCAGTCATCCACTGCGGTCGGTCATGCCCTACCCCCCACACCCAAAGAGTCGACCTGCTCGGCAACCCCCGCTACGTGGCCGCGATCATCGCGTTGGTTGCTTCGCCGCCCATCCGCGCCAGGTGTCCGAACACGTCGTCGACCTCGAAGTAGACGTCTTGCAGATGGCGGTGGCCGTCCGGCTTGAACGCCGTGCGGGCGTGTAACACCCTGTAACCGTTGACGAACAACGTGTCCCCCGCCGACAGCCGGAAGGCAACGTGGTTGGCAGAATCTGCGATCGCCGAGCCGAGCAGCCGATAGGCGTCGTACCACGCGGGCAGGTCGCTGTCGTCGAACGCGAGCGGCTGCATCAACTGGTTGGAGAAGCGCAGGTGCACGAACCGGCCCATCCGATCACGCACGACGAGCGGGGCGCGAGTGAACGCATCGGCCTCGGTCGAGTATTGGCGGAACCCGACCTCGACCCTCGTCAGCACATCGATCGCCTCGGGGTGCTCCCGGTTCAACCGATCGAGCACCGACCAGCCGTCGACCACGACGCTGTCGCCGCCCTGGGCATCGTTGACCAGCATGGCCAGCACCTGTCCGCTGGGAGGGTGGCTGTACTGAGCATTGTCGTTGTGCGGAGGCACATCTTCGGCGGTGAAGGCGATGTTGTAACCGGCGGGATCGACCTTGATGTCGAAGATCAACCCGAGCGATGAATCGCGCAACGTGATGCCGAGCGCCTTCAACAGCTCGATGACGGTGCCGGGCTCCGTCGGCGATCCGGTGACGACCGCCGCCCCATCGCGCCGAATTGCCTCGAACATGCCGCGACGGGTGACCTGGTCGGCGATGCACTGTTCATGATCGAACCGTTCGATCTCGTAGCCGGACTGCCACAACCGAGCCGTCCACGCACCACGCGCACCGGTGACCCTGATCTTGTCCCACTGCTGCCGGCCGTACACCGAACGGTGCCCGCCGGCCCACTGCACCTGGAGCTGATCGTCGACCACCTCGACCGCCGTGGCCACCGGGGCGGCGGCTTCCGTCCATGGTTGCCAGCGACGCTCGTCGGTCTGCACGATGCGGCACTCGTCGCACAAGCAGTTGTCACGTAACCAGTCCGGCAGCAACGTTGCGGACCCGTCCGTGAACTCGACGAAGATGCCGCGATCGGCGCGGCGCCCGGACACGACATCTCCCCCGGGCAAACGACCACCGCTGGGACCCATCTCGATCTCGCGGAACGAATCTCCCATTGCGACCATCTCCCTTCGAAACGAGATTAGTCGGCGGCTAGTCAGCTGACCGCGTCGACGATCTCCAAGCCTCCGTCGCGAGACTCGCTGTAGGCCAGCACGCACAGGGCAACGATGACCCCGGCCATCGCCAACGCCTGCACGACGGTGATCCGCTCCCCCAGAACCAGCCACGCTGCGGCAGTTGCGCTGACGGGTTCGGCCTGAATCAGCACCGAGGTCACCGACGCGTCGACCCGCGGCTGCGCCCAGGCAACCAAGCCATGACCGGCGATCCCGGGCCCGATCGCGAGGATCGACACCCATGCCCATCCGACCCCGTGGATCTGCCCGAGATGGGCTCTCGTGACCAGCACGAGCACCGAGACCGTGATCGCCCCGATGAACGAGACCACGAACATGAAGCGCACGGTCTCGATCTTTGGCCGAACCACCTTGGAGACAAGCAGGTAGGTGACCCAGAAGACCAGAGCCAGCAGGGCCCACAGATAACCGATCGTCGAGCTCGACGTGCCCGACCCGGGCGACGGGGCCACCAGCACCGCGACCACGACCCCGATGACCGAGACCGCAGCGCAGACCACCTTCACGACGGTCAGGCTCTCGGAGAAGTAGCGAACCGAAACAGGCAGGGCGATGACCGGAGCCAACGCGGCGATGATCAATACGGTGGCGATGGTCACCGACTGGATCGCGATGAAGAAGACGCAGATGTTGAGACCGAAGAGCACGCCTGCCAGGCCGGCCCGCCGAAAATCGGCGCTGGTCGGCCAGCGCTTGGTGAGAGTCACGATCACCAGCAGCACACCCGACGCGATCCACATCCGCCAGAACGACAGAACCACGCCCGAGGCGTGCGTCGACTTGCCCAGCACACCGCCCGTCGACCACAGCAGCGCGGCGAAGATCATGGCCAGGACACCTGCACGTCCGGCCAGCTTCGGGGAGAGCCTGAGCCTCGCCGACCTGGTGGATCGGGAGATCGCGTTACCAGTCGATGCGCGCAGGGAGGTAGCTGAGGTGGTTACGTGCGCACGCTAGCCCCGGGACCGCCGACGCGATCTACATTGGCACTATGACCTCCGTGAATTCCGACACCGCAAGCGGGTATCTGCACGAGTCGGACGTTCGGCTTGCTGATTTCATCGAAATCGTCGAGCAGGCGACGCAGCTCAGCGACTATCCGTTTGCCGAATCGATCAACCAGAACGTCGTGGTCTATGACGGCGACCGGATTCGAGCCGAATGCGCCGATGATCCTGACACCCGCCGGGCAATGCAGACCGAGCTGAACAAGTCCTTCCTCGACGGACCGGGAATCGTCGTCTTCAAACGTGCCTACCCCGACACCGCGGTCGTCGATGCTGCAACTGTCGCCTTCAACGCGATGATCGCCGAGCAGCGCGCCCTCGGGATGGTCTCGGGCGATCACTACGCCAAGCCTGGCGACAACGACCGGGTCTGGAACGCCCTCGAGAAGATGGCCATCAGTGCTCCTGATGAATTCGTCGACTACTACGCCAACGACATCATTCACATGGCCTCTGCCGCATGGCTCGGGCCGGGGTTCACATTGACTTCGCAGGTCAACGTGGTCAATCCCGGCGGCGCCGCCCAGAAACCCCATCGCGACTATCACCTCGGCTTCATGACCGTTGATCAGGCAGCGGAGTACCCCGCTCACCTCCACAACCTTTCGGCGGCCCTCACCCTCCAGGGGGCGATCGCTCACTGCGACATGCCCGTCGAGAGCGGCCCAACCATGTACCTGCCCAACGCGCAGAAGTACCTCTACGGCTATCTGGCATGGTGGCGACCCGAGTTCCGCGAATACTTCGAGCAGCACTACGTCCAGCTGCCGTTGCTCAAAGGCGACGCCGTGTTCTTCAACCCGGCGCTGTTCCACGCTGCGGGCACCAATCGCACAACCAACATCTATCGCATGGCCAACTTGCTGCAGATCAACTCGGCAATGGGCAAGTGCCTGGAAGTGATCGATCACGAGCGGATGTGCAACGCGGTGTACCCGTCGCTGCTGCGACTCAAGCACGGAGGCGCCTCGCCGAGAGACGTCGAAAATGCCATCGGCGCGTCCGCTAACGGCTACGCGTTCCCCACCAACCTCGACCGCGACCAGCCCCTGAAGGGACTGACCAATGATGCGCAGGTCGACGTCGTGCGCCGTGCGGTTGGCGAGGAATGGAGCGCCGAACTGTTGGTGGCTGCGTTGCGCGACTACGCCAATCGCCGGTTGACCCACGGCGAGCTCCCGTCTTGAAGAAGTCGGCGCTTCGCCAGCTCGACCTGATCGACAAGGCGACGCTGCCGTTGTTCGCAGTGACGATGCTGGCGGAGTACGCCGCTCTTCGAAAGGTGCCGAAGCGCACCCTGGGCGACCTGTACGACGCGGACGAGCAGACCCTCTCTGGCGCGCACCCGCCTGGTGACGAGCTCATGCCAATGGGCTACGAGCGAATGGACACCGTCGCCAGCCTGGCGATGCTTGCGGGAAACATCGCGTTCGGTTTCGCGACGCTGTCGGCCTTCAGCAAGTTCGACCGCTTCCTGTTCAAACACAGGGTGTCCAACGTCGGCCTTCGCCGAGGTTCGATCGCCACAGCGATGGTGCTCTGGGACTTCCTCTACTACTGGGACCATCGCTGGATGCACGAGGTCCGTCTTCTGTGGGCCAACCACGTGACCCATCACAGTGGCGAGCGCTACAACCTGTCGACGGCGCTGCGACAGCCGTGGTCGGGGTTCTTGACGTTCTGGGTTTTTGCCCCCATGCCGCTGCTCGGGTTCCCCACGTCGAAGACTGCCAAGGCGGGCCAACTGAACCTCTTGTACCAGTACTGGATCCACACAGAGGCGATCGATCGCCTACCCGCTCCGATCGAGAAGGTCTTCAACACCCCATCGCACCACCGCGGACATCATGGCGCAAACAATCAGTACCTCGACAAGAACTACGGCGGGATCCTGATCCTCTGGGACAGGTTCTTCGGCACGTTCGAACCAGAGCTGCGGCGGGTCAAGTACGGCCTGACGAAGAACATCCACACCTACAACCCGCTGCGGATCGCCTACCACGAGATGGCCGACATCGCCCGCGACGTTCGATCAGCCACCAGCTTGCGCAGCAAGTTCCACCACGTCTTCGGTCGCCCTGGCTGGACACCGGTTCGCTAGTTCGTCACTCGCGTGTGATCAGTCGGAAGGCTTGCTCGTCGAGGTCGGCGTCGGTCCAGCGCCCGTTGATGACCAGACCAGCAGCCAGCGCACCGATCGCATCGGCGCTCTTCGCCGCGTAGCCGTTGCTGCCCACTGCCATCACGAGGCCGGGTTCGACGATCTCGAGGTAGGGCAGCTTCGTGGGGGTGTTGGGGATGAGGCACGGCTTCGTCGACCACGCATCCACCTTCAGGCCCGGTAACACTCCGAGCATGAGGCCGCGCAACCATTCCAGATCGGCTTCGTGCTCAGTGCCAGTCATCCACCGGCGCCGATCCTGCGGATCGAGGACCTGCTTGTCGTGTCGCGTCGCTCCCAACTTCACGTAGACCTGACCGTCGGGATAGACGGTCGGCGGGACGATGTAGAGATGCTCGGACACGTCATCCACGATCAGCGAGGGCAGCCCGGCCAGCCGGGCCAGCTCGGCGGGCGGCACCCTGGCCAGCACCACCGTCTCGGCGACGACGTCGATCAGCGGCCGGAGTGGTAGCCCGGCCAACTCGTCCGCGTGCGGGCCGGCGGCGATCACGACCTGTTCGGCGTTGATCCTCGTGCCGTCCACGGTGTGCACCGACCACCCCTCGCCCGATCGACGCTCGACACCGACGACTTGCCGGCTCAGAAGTTCGGCGGAGCCTCGCTGGGCGACGTCCAACTGCGCAGCGAGCATGCGCCGCGGATCGATGAAACCTCCCGGCGCCGGCTCACGCAGAACAATGGCGCTGTCCGGCACGGAAACACGATCGTCGCCGAACGGATGCCCGGATTCGATGCGTTCGAAAGCGACGTGCAATTTCTCCGCAACGGCAGTGATCGCGGCGACACGGTCGGCGTCGACATCGGCCATCAGCACTCCCACGGGCGAGTGGAACCTGACACCGGACGCCGACTCGATGTCGGGGTAGGCCTCGATCGCGCGGCCTGCCAACACTGCCCACTCGCGGCGCTTGTCGAGCCTGCGGGTGATGCGACCGGAGTCGTAGTGGCTCGCGAAGACGCCGTCGTGAGTGCTCCAGTCGAGCGGCTCCGCAGGTCCGATACCGATGCACCGCTGACCGGTCGCGGCAAGGTGACGGAGCGCGGCAGCACCCACCAATCCGAGACCGACCACGGCGACGTCGTAGGGCTTTGCCACGAGTCACACCCTACGGCCCGATCTTTATGCGTTCTGGCCACCGTCCCCACCTTCTTTACTGGTACAAAAGAGGGTGTGAGCGCGACCCCCATCGTCACCGACAGGTTTCGGTGGGATCGGCTGACATATTCGTCCGCGCTGGGCTACGCATTGCTGGTTGGTGGTCTCAGCGTCGGGACCGTGCTCGGAGAGTTGCGACACCAGTTCCACCTCTCGGGCGTCATCGCCGCTCTGCACGGTTCGACATTTGGGTTCGCCTCGTTGCTGGCCGGTCTTTGCGGGGTGCGTGTCGTCGACCGACTCGGCCGGCGAAGCTCGCTCCTCGTCTCCGCAGTGGCCATCACCTCCGGCATCGCGATGTTCTGCCTGGGGCCTGCCTGGCCCATCACACTGGCCGGTACGGCGCTGGCCGGCACGGGCGGTGCATTGCTGGTGATGGTGATGCCGGCCCTGATCAGCGATCATCATGGTGAACACAGGGCCACGGCGTTCGCTGCTGTCAACGGTGCGCCCGGCCTGGCCGGCGTCATGTTCAGCCTCGTGGTCGGCGCAGCGCTGGCACTGCACTGGTCATGGCGGCCTCCCTACCTCATCCTCACCGCCGTGATCGTGGTGGTCCTCACCGCTGTGGCATGGCCTGTAGCCGTGCCGGAGTCCAGCCGGCAGGGCGAGTTCACCCTCGCCCACCTCCGCGACCGTGACGTGTTCGTTCCGTGGCTGCACATCATCAATGCGGTCTTCAGCGAGTTCGCCATCGGCGTCTGGGCTGCTACATACCTCAAAGAGGTCGGTCACGCTTCCGGTGGCCTCGCCGCTGCCCTGGCCGGGGTCTTCGGCGTGATGATGTTCCTGTCGCGGCTCGTCATGCCGATGTTCATCCGTCTGTTCGGTGACGCCACGGTCACCATCAGCTTCATCACCACGGGCATCGGCGCTGTAGTGATGTTCGCCGCGCCCGGACTGTTGCCGCGAGTGGCCGGCCTCACAATCGTCGGCTTCGGCGGCGCGCCTCTCTACCCCCTCACCGTCGACAGGCTGTATGCATCGGCGGAGCAGAAGATCGACTCGATCTCCCTGGGCGCCATCTGCATCCTGGCTTCGGGAACCGCAGTCACGATGGGCCCGCTCGCCATGGGGGTGTTGGCTGACCAGGTCGGCCTACGTAGCGCGCTGTTGATCGTTCCCACAGCGTGTGCGATCGGCGCGATCACCCAACGGCCCTCCCTCACGAGGCGGGTCGCCCCAGCATTCGATTGACCTCCCTAACTCGCGAATACAGTCGCTCTAATGGGTTCCACGATCACACTGACATCGTCCGATGGGTTCCAACTCTCCGCCTACCGAGCCGAACCGGAGGGCCCCGCGCGCGGCGGAGTCGTCGTCATCCAAGAGATCTTCGGGGTCAACGGCCACATCCGTTCCGTAGCCGATCGGTACGCCGCTGCCGGTTATCTGGCCATCGCCCCGGCCATCTTCGACCGCGAGCGACCCGGCATCGAACTGGGCTACACGCCTGAGGACATCGAGGCGGGTCGCGCCATCGCCATGGGCTCACTCGACTTCGGAACAGTTCTTGCCGACGTTGCTGCTGCCGGCGAAGCAGCCCGCGAAGGTGGCAAGGTCGGCGTCGTCGGCTACTGCTACGGCGGGCGAGTCACCGCGGCATGCGCAATCGAGCATCCCCGTGTCTTCGACGCGGCATCGTCGTACTACGGCGGTGGGACGGTCGGTCTCATCGATCAGGTGCCGGTCGTGCCCATGATCATGCACTTCGGTGAACGCGATCACGCGATACCGATGGAAGACGTCGACAAGATCGCCGCTGCATGGCCAAACGCGACGGTCTACCGCTACGACGCCGAACACGGGTTCAACTGCGATCACCGCGGCTCGTTCAGCGCCGTGCCGGCAGCAATCGCACAGGCGCGTACTTTCCGGTTCTTCGACGAGCAACTTGGCTGAAGCACGATCACGCGGGGACCGCCGCCTGTTGACCTGTGCTGTCGCGCAGTCGCCACGACCGGCCCGATAGCAATGCACCGCCGGCGATCAGGGCGACCATCATCGCCGAGCAACTCGTGTACGCGACCGTGCGGCCGAAGTGTTGGTAGATCTGGCCGATTGCCGTGGCAGTGATCCCGGCTACCAGCGTCTCGACACCGCCGAGCAGACCCTGCGCGCTGGCCTGGCGTTCGCCTGGGACGACAAGCCCAACCGCGACGCCACAACTGCTGACTGTGAAGCCGTCGTTGGTCGCATGCACGAGTGAGATCGCCAACATGATCCCGCCCGACGGCGCGTGACCGTACGCGAACATCGCAGCAGCGCCGACGAGGAGGCCGAAGGTGCCCAGCCGGAATGGCCCGATCGATTGGGCCAACCTTCCGCCGGTCGATGCGAACAACACCATCGGCACCGCGAACAGTGTGATCCCGAGGTTGGCGATCAGGTCGCTGGCATGCAGATCGTCAAGGACCAGTGCCCACAACGCATCGAAGGCACCGATCATCATGAACACCGCTGCTCCCATCGACAGCGCGGCAAGGTACGGGCGGATGCGCAGGAGATCGAATGCGAACCTCGGCGGCGGTTCGATATCGGTATCGGTCTCAGCAACCCGGGTTCGCGCCACCAACGGATAGATGGCGACGGTCGCCGCTGCGATCACGAGGAACGGAGCGGCGATGCCGAACGGACCCACGAGAACCGCGGATATAGCGGGACCTACGGCGAAACCGGCTACATCGGCGGCGAGCATTCGCCCTAGGTTCTTCCCGAGATTGACTGGGTCGGCCAGGATCACGATTCGGCGCGCAGCCGGATAGGCAAGGCCGACGCCGACCCCCATCACGAAGCGCGAGGTCAGCAGGACAACGACGCTGCTGCCGTAGGCCATGCCCAGCAGACCTGCGACATCGAATGCGAGCCCGAGGAAGATCATCTGACGGGCGTGTCCGCGATCCGCAAGCGGAGCGATGGTCACCTGGGCGAGGAATGACGACAGAAAGCCCATTGCCACGATGAGCCCGAGGGCGCCTTCCCCGATCCCGTACTGATCACGGAACTCGTCGAGAACCGTGAACATGACCCCGTACCCGGACGCGAACAGCCCAGTCAACGTGCCAAACACCACGACGACCGACCGATTGCGCATCCGGCCCAATCTAAGGGTCGGGACTGGCCTCCGCTTCGCTTCGGCTGCTCCCTCCCGGGCCTTCGGCATGCGGGCTGGGCTTTGCTTTCGCTCGACGCATTCGACCCAACGCTTCTTCAGCTTGACGAATGTCCGGGATTTACCTATCATTCGGGATATGTCGGACATTGATGCCACCAGCGGGTATGAACTGGGGTACGAACTCGACGAGATCGTTGTTGCCGATTCGCCGGCACGGCTCAAGGCCATTGGCAACCCGTTGCGAATGCTGATACTCGACCTCGTGCTGGAGCGGGCCATGACGGTCACCGAACTTTCGGCTCGAGTACGCAAACCGCGCGGCACGGTCGCCCACCATGTCGATGTCCTCGCCAACGCCGGCCTGTTGAAGGTCACCGCCACACGCAAGGTGCGCGCAATCGAGGAGCGCTTCTACGGCCGAACCGCGCACACCATCGTGTTCCCCGACGAAACCATGGACGGCGATCTGCCCTTCGTCGCCGATGCCCGTGCGCATGCCGATCTGTCCGACGCCGGCGAGTGCGGCGGCGGGTTCACGCTGCGCCACGCCCGGATCCCCGCTGAATCGGCAAAAGAGTTCACCGAGCGCGTGATGGCTCTCGCGGTGGAGTTCACCCGCCTGCCACGGGGCGGGACACGCGAATACGCCTTCTACGTCGGGGTCTTTCCGACGAACCGGCCCGTGGCCCCCGAAGCACCAGAGGAGTCGCAATGACCGCGAATCGTCTCGGGCCCAGCTATCGCAAGCTGTTCATCTCGACCACCATCTCCAACATCGGCGACGGGATGTCGTTGATCGCCTATCCCTGGCTTGCTTCGGCCATCACCCGCAACCCGATCCTGATTGCCGGAGTCGCGCTTGTTCAACGCCTGCCGTGGCTCGTTTTCACCCTTCCCGCAGGTGTCATCACCGATCGCGTGGATCGCAAGAGGGCGATGGTTGTCGCCGACTTCACCCGCTTCGTCCTCACGCTCGTCGTTGCCCTCGCTGTGCTGGGCCGGCAGTCGAAGCTGCCTGCCGCGGACGAGCTGTCGAAGGTCACGGGCACGGCAACTGGTTTGTACGTCCTGCTGCTGATCGCGACCTTGCTGCTCGGCACGGCCGAGGTGCTGCGCGACAACTGCGGCCAAACGTTCATGCCCTCCATCGTCGAGGTCGATCAGCTCGAGAAGGCGAACGGTCGCATGTGGAGTGCCGAGAGCATCGCCAACACGTTCATCGGCCCTCCCCTCGGCTCGCTGCTGCTGATCGTCGCCTTTTCGCTGCCCTTCTTCGTCGATGCTGCGTCGTTCTTCGCCGCCGCCGCCCTCGTCGCCGCGATTCCCGGAACGTTCCGTGCAGAACGCCCGGTCGATCACGTCCAGGCGCCCTGGCGCAGCGAGCTGGCGGAGGGCTTCCGATGGTTGTGGGCCAATGAGCTGTTGCGCTCGATGGCAATCATCCTCGGTCTGATGAACCTGGCGTCGACGCTCAGCGGTTCGGTGCTTGTGCTGTTCGCGCAAGAGATCCTCAACGCGGGACCGTTCGTCTTCACCATCATGGGCTTCGGCCTCGCTGCCGGTGCCGCGATCGGCGGGAACCTGGCTCCGTGGATGTCGAAACGCCTCGGCAGCGGAACCTGCCTGGCCATGACGCTTGGCTCCAGCGCGGTCGTCTCGTTCCTGGTCGGGCTGTCGTCGCAATGGCCTATCGTGATGGTTCTCTACGGCATCGGCGCAACTCTCGGCGCGACGTGGAACGTCATCACGGTCAGCCTGCGGCAATCGATCATCCCGCCGCATCTGCTCGGCAGGGTCAACAGTGTGTATCGCTTCTTCGCGTGGGGAATGATGCCGATCGGGGCCGCATTGGGCGGGATCACCGTCACGGTCGTCAGCCATCTTGCCAATCGACGTATCGCCCTGCGATCGGCATTCCTCCTCGATGCCGCCATCTACGCATCCCTGTTCGTCATTGGTCGCAGCAAGCTGACGACTGCCAAGCTCGAAGCGGCCCGGAACACCGTCGCTGCCTAAGCTCGCTTCGACATACAGCGACGAAGGGACTGCACGATGCCGCTCGGCGAATCACTCAGCGAACAATCCATCCTTGCCGAGAAGGCCAAGGCTCTTGTGCCTCTGCTCGATGCCGAAGCCGAGTTCGGGGATACAGCAGGCGAGCTATCACCCAACGTCGTGGCGGCGTTGCGTCGCGACGGCTTGTTGAGGATGTGGGTGCCCGAGAAGTTGGGTGGCTCCGAGCTCGACCCCGTCCACTCCCTCGAAGTGCTCGAAAACCTGTCGTACGGCGACGCCTCGGCCGGTTGGGTGAACATGGCGGCCAACCTGTCGATCGGCACTGCGGGCGCATATCTCAGCGACCATGCAGTTGCCGAGCTCTGGGGCGAGGGCAAGCAACCGGTGATCGCCGGCCAGGGGACGCGACCCGGAACAGCGAAGCTCGTCGACGGCGGCCTTTCGGTGAGTGGATCGTGGAGCTTCGGATCGGGACTCAAGCACTCGTCGCACGTGCACTCGCTCGCCATCATCGAAGAGACCGGTGAGCCGCGGATCTGCGTGACGCCGATCGAAGCAGTGAACCTGATCGACAACTGGGACGTGATGGGACTGCGCGGCACCGGCAGCATCGATTACACGATGGATTCGGTGTTCGTTCCCGACGGCTGGAGCCACTTCGCCGTCACCACGGTTCCCCAGCGCGGTGGCCCCGTCTATGGGATCGGGATCATCGGTTTTGCCGTCACCTGCCACAGCGGCTGGGCGATGGGGGTGGGTCGGAGGATGCTCGACGAATTGGCGGGGCTCGTGCACGGCAAGGCCGGCCGACCCGGCGCCCAGGCCGACAGCGCAGCGTTCCAGCAGGGTTTCGCCCAGGCCGAGGCGCAGTTCCGGGCCGCCCGGGCCCTGGTCATCGAGTCCTGGACCGACCTCACGAAGAGCCTCTACGCCGGCGACGACATCTCGGTGCGCCAGCACACGTTGGTTCGGTTGGCGCTGGCCCACATCACCAAGGCGCTTCACGAGGTGGCCAACTTCGTCTACCTCGCCGGAGGTACGACTGCCCTGCGCCGCGGCGTCATCCAGCGGCTGTACCGCGACGTGCACGCCGGCACGCAACACGTCACGTCAGCCCCCGCGGTCTGGCAGACATGCGGCCGCGAGTTGATGGGTGTCGCCGAGGGCAAGCGCTGGCAGTTCCTCGACCTCGTCGATCCCCACTGAATCAGCTGGTCAGTCGGCGGGCCCACCGCAAGGCGTGGTCGAGTGAACCGGTGAAGGCGATCCCCTGCCAGGCGATGTCGAACGCGGTTCCGTGATCCACGGATGTGCGCACGATCGGGAGACCGATGGTCACGTTCACGCCGCTCTCGAAGGCAAGCAGCTTCATCGGTGTGTGGCCCTGGTCGTGGTACATGCACACGATCGCGTCGAACCGCTTGCGATGGACGGCCTGATGGAAGACGGTGTCCGCCGGGTGCGGGCCGGTGGCATCGATGCCCGAGGCACGCGCCGACTCGATCGCCGGCACGATCTGGACCGCATCTTCGGATCCGAACAGACCGTGCTCGCCGGCGTGCGGGTTGACACCGCAGACTGCGATCCGCGGCGCGTCGAGGAAGCGGTGCAACGTCTCGTGCGTCAGCTCGATCACCTCGGTGACCCGTGCGGTGGTGACTCGCCGGATCGCCTCTTGCAAGGACACGTGGGTGCTGACGTGGGTGACGGCGAGGTCACCTGCAGTCAGCATCATCGTGAAGCGCTGAACCCCGCACGCCGCGGCGATCAACTCGGTGTGGCCGACGAAGCCTGGGTCGGTGAGCTGTGTCGCTTCCTTGTTCATCGGCATCGTCACGATCCCTGCCACTGAGCCGGCCAGAGCGTGCGCGGTTGCGGCCAGGACGTACTGTCGAGCGGCAGCACCTGATGCTGCATCGATCATCCCTGGGCGAAGGTCCGCCGCGCTCAGCAGCGCGGCATCAACGACCTGCAGTGGTCCGGGGTGCCACTGGCGGGGATCGGCGACGGCCTCGATCTCGAGGTCGAGGCCGAGAATCCCGGCGCCGGCGCGCAGGATCGCCAGGTCGCCGTAGACCACGACCGGATCGTCGGTGAAAGCGCCTTCAGCAGCACGACGCAGGACGATCTCGGGGCCGACCCCGGAGGGATCACCCATCGTGATCGCCATCGGCGGCCCTGCAACTGTCGTCATCTGTTCACCAGGTCCACCAGCGTATTGGCTGTGCCGAACCCACCGGGTTTGCTCGCGATGCGTAGAAGGTTTCCGCGAATCCGCGCATCGCCCAAACTCACACCTACGTCGATCGAACCGAACACCCGGACGACGTTGTCACCGATGAAGGCCTCGGCAGTGTCGCCGCCGACCAGGATCACACTACGCGTACCCCGCTCGGCGACCAGGCGATGAGCACGCTCGGCAACTTCCGCAGCGACGAGCTCGGAGTCTGCGCCTCGGACGACAGACGAAGTGACCACTTCCACGCCGGCTTGCCCGACCTTCGCGATCTGGACGCGGCTGACCGGGTGCAGGCTGGCACACACGACCAGGATCGGCTCCGGCAGCAGCGGTTCGGGGAGGTGGGCACCGGAGCGTTCCGGGGAACTGAGCTTTGCCACCGCCCCGACGACGGACGCGGGTCCCGCCAGCAACACGTCAGCAGCGATGAGAGCGATCTTCACGAGTTCGTCGATCTCGGTCAGCGTTCGGGCATCGACGATTGCGACGCCGGTGCTCGAGCGCGCCAACCAACCGGTCAGGGCCGCCGGGCCGGAGAGCTCGACGCCATCCAGCGTCTCGCTGGGCCTGCTGCTGCGTACCGGCAGTCGCGGATCGTCGCCGAGCTCGCTATCAGCAACTGGGACACCGTCGACATAGACGACGCCCCCGTCGCAGATACGGCCGGCGAGAGGATGCGATGGAATCAGCACGACTTTCCTGCCGCCCTCGGCAACGGCGGAGATCTCCTCCGCCCAGTTGCCGCGCAAGGTCGAGTCGATCTTGTGCATGCGATGAGTCCCGACGGTTGTCGCCTGCATCCGTCGACGGGCTTCGCCGGGTGTGAGGTGGCGCGATCTGAGATCCACTACGAGACAGCCACGGGGTGTCCCGGCTGGCGACGGGACGCCGAACGGGACGACGTCAACATCGAACCCGGCGTCGGCACAGGCTGCACCGGCCTCCGTCGCGCCGGTGCTGTCGTCGGCGGTCACGACCAGCGACGCTTGACCGGCGCTCATTCCCGAGCACGAGCGAGGCCGTCGACCACGGTTGCGTTGTCGAGCAGCGCCAGTGTCGCCGGTGGCGTGAGGACCTTGATCGACCGGCTTCCACCGCCGAGGATGATCCGCTGGCGGTCCATGACTGCCGCGTCGATCCAGATGGGCAGATCCGTCGGCAGCGCGAAGACCGTGACCCCACCGATCTCCATGCCCGTCAGCTCCCTCGTCTCGTCTGCCGACGCGAACGATGCCTTGCGAACTGCGAGGCGCTTGCGAACAACGCCATTGACATCGAGCCGGGTCGACGCCAGCACCACACATGCCACCGGTCGCGGCGGGTCAACTTTGCCGACGACGATGATCGTGTTGGCCGAATCGTCGGGCGAATAACCGTAGGCCTCGCAGAATTCCGCCGTGTCAGCGAGGGCCGGATCGCAGGGAACGATCTCGTGATCGACTCCGAGCTGCTGAAGATGGGCGACGACCTGGTCCTGTGGGTTCACGGTGCATGGCGTACCACGACGAAGGACTCGTCTTGAAACCAGAGGCCTCCGTGTTTCAGCACGACGTCGGCAGTTGCCTCGAGGTACTTGCCCTCCATCAACACGTCTGCCGTGCGCTCGTCCTCGATCTGGGCGACGTACACGGCCGCGTTCCACGCAGCCATCGTGGTCGAGGTGCTGATGCGGTTCGACACCTCGTTCGGCATCGCATGCAGGTGATAGGTGAACAGCGACGCGGCATCGCTGGTGCCCTCGAACCCGAATTCGGGATCAACGTCGCCGTTCAATTGCGCGTCCAATTCTTTGATCAGGCTGTGACGTGGGGTCGCGAAAGGGTCCTCGGCGGACCAGATCCGGCGGATGATCTCCATACCGGGATCGTGGCCAGTGGATTGCACGACGACCAACCGACCGGCGGGCGCCAACGCTTTTGCCAGAGGTGCCAACACGTTCTTGACCTTTGTCTCGGCCGAGGTGCGACTGCGATACGGCTGGGCTGCCAGCACGAGGTCGTATTCGAATGGTTGCGGCCCACCAGTCGGCCGTGGGATGAGGTCGTCGAGAGCGAACGCGTGATCTTCGCGGTACAGCACCATCACCGACGGCGTGACATACACGGGATTGCCGGTCTTGGCGCTCGAAGCTGTCTGCCATCCCCGCGCGAGGTGGTCGTCGAGCTCGTGAATCTGCTGGAAGAACTCGTGCGAGGTGTTGCCCTTGAGAGGCACGTCGATCCAACGCACGTTGTCGTGGAACTCGGGCGATCTCGGAAACAGCGTCGGTGCTTCGGCATAGAACATGTTCGTCAACACGACCACCGACTGCGGATGCTCGGCAAGGCGATCGGGAAGGGTTGCCAGGGTGAGACGCGTGTCTTCCATGCTGACTTCCTTGCCCACGACGAAGAACGGCACCGTAGGAAGTCGGCGGTGCAGTTCGCGCAGCACCTGGCTGAGAACCATCCCGTTGCCGGTGCCTGCGTCGAACAGCCGCAAGGCCGGAGGGCGCGGCACGATGTGGCCGATCTCGCGGCCGATGCGGGCGGCGACTTCGGCCTTCTCGCTGGTGGTCATGACGAACAGGAGGTACTTCTCACGGTTGTCGAAGAACCGGAACGGCTCCGACTTGGACGCGGCCCGGTCGGAGATGGTGTCCACCGCTTCGATCTCGGCCATGGCAATCCCCGTTCGACGTGCCGAAGCTACTCCCGCGTCGGCCAGCGGGGCATCACAGGGGTTCGCAACCGGCGAACGCAACACCGAAGAAGCGCCCCGCACTAACCCTTTCGGGCCAGGTCACCGATGATCTGTTGCGACGCCAACTTGCCGGGTCCCCCCGAGACGCAGCCGCCGGGATGGGTGCCCGACCCGCATTGGTAGTACCCGTCGATCGGTGTGCGGTACTGGTTCCAACCCGGCGCCGGACGGAAGAAGTACATCTGCGGCGACAAGAACTCGCCGGCGAATATGTTGCCCTCGGTGAGGCCGACGACACGTTCGATGTCGAGTGGGGTCACGACCTCGCGATGCAAGACCAGATCGCCGAAACCGGGGAAGAACGACTCCAACGTGGCCTGTACGTTGTCCCCGAAGTTCTGACGCTCCGTGTCCCAGTCGCTGCCCTTCAACTCGTACGGCGCGTACTGGATGAAGCACGACATCACATGCTTGCCGGGCGGGGCCATGTCGGGGTCGACGAGCGATTGCAGGCAGGCGTCGATGTACGGCCGCTTGCTGTACCAGCCGTACTTCGCATCATCGAACGCCCGCTCGAGGTAGTCCATTGACGGCCCGATGTTGGTGAAGCCGCGGAACTGATCCGTTCGGTCGCCGAGCGCTGGGTAGCGCGGCGGGCCATCGAGGGCGAAGTTGACCTTCGCCGACGTGCCCTGGAAACGGAATCGACGAATGCTGTCGTTGAGCTCAGTCGGCAACTCGGAGGGATCGACGAGTTGGGTGAACGTGCGCCGCGGATCGAGCGAGCTGACCACGACCTTCGCCTTCAACTCGGTGCCGTCGGCAAGCGCAACACCCGTGGCTTTGCCGTTGCTCGTGATCACATGGCTGACAGGGGTGTCGACGACGATCTCGGCGCCGAAGGCTTGCGCTGCCCGAGCCAGGACCTGCGTGAACCCACCGTTACCGCCCTTGTGGAAGGCCCACGAACCGAAGTGGCCATCGTGTTCGCCGAGGCTGTGGAACAGCAGCACGAGTCCCGATCCCTGAGAGCGCGGGCCGACCTTGCTGCCGATGATGCTCGACGACGCCAACCAGCCCTTGATGATCTCGCTCTCGAAGTAGTCGTCGAGGAAATCGGCGGAGCTTCCGGTCAACAACCGGATGCAGTTCTGCAGCACTCGCGGCGGCAGTGACTTGAGGCGTTTGGCGAGATCGGCCAACTGCATGGCGTCCTCGGGATCGTTCCCGAACAGGTTGGGCGGTGCCGCGTCCATGAGCGGCTTGAAGGCTTGGCACACCTGAGCCATGTCGTATTGGTATTGATCCATCGCATCAGCGTCGTGCTTGGAATGCCGGGCGATCTCTTTGAGATTCGTGTTGCGATCCGTGCCGATCAGCAGATAGTCGCCGTTCTCCATCGGAGCGAACGCAGAGGGCATCTGAATGGGCATGAACCCGTGCTTGGTCAGTTCGAGGTCGTGGATGATGTCGGGACGCAGCAGGCTCAGCGCGTAGGAGAACGTCGTGAAGTGGAAGCCGGGGATCAACTCCTCGGTGATCGCGGCGCCACCGACGATGGGCCTCCGCTCGATGATCAGCGTGCGCAGACCCGACTTGGCGAGGAAGGCACCGTTGACCAAGCCGTTGTGGCCGCCGCCGACGACGATGGCGTCGTAGGAACGTTTCGAGATCATCGGTCAGGCTGTCTTTCTCGGCGGGTTGAACAACGGCGGCCGGGCCACTGCTGCACGAACCGTGTGATAGCGGTGGTTGATCGTGATCTCGAGATTGACCCGGGAGCCCACCTTCGCGAGCTCAGGCTTCACGCGAGCCATCGCGATGTGGCGTTGCAGCATCGGTGAGTACATGAAGCTGGTCGTGTAGCCGACGCGGCCACCATCGTCGTCGTACAGCATCATCTCGTAGACGACCGGCGTCTCATCCTTGGGTGGGATCAACCCTGCCTCGCCGTAGTGACGATCCCAATCGCGCCAGTCGATCATCAGCCCGACCATCTTCCAGCGCGATGTCTGATCGGCGAGTTCGCGGTCGATCGCGGCGCGGCCGATGAACCGCCGCGTGGAGCTGGCGAGATCGCGGAACATCCAGGCGAAGCCGAGCTCGATCGGGGTCGAGCACTCGTGCTCGTTGAACGCGAAGCGGCTGGAGTGGAAGTCGACACCGATCAGCACCAACCCTGCCTCGATCCGAGTCATCAGCAACGCGCTCTGGCCGACGGGCATGACACCTCTTCCGGCACTCGAAACCTGCAATGCGTCCCACATCTCGATTGCGCCGTCGGCGCCCACCCAGATCTCGTAGCCGAGGTCGCCCGTGTAGCCCGTGCGCGACACGTGCACGGGAACGTTGCCGATCTTGGCTGGGCCGTGGTGGAAGAAGCCGAGCGTTGCGATCTCAGGGTCCAGACTGGCCAGGATCTCCCGGGACCTCGGGCCCTGCACCGCCAGCGATGCGTAGTCGGCCGATACATCGGTGATCTCGACCTGGTCGTAGCCGACGAGGTTCTGAAAGTAGGCGAGGTTCGGCTCCGCCGAGGTGAGGATGAAATCGTCGGCCGCGAACCGGATGACCACGCCATCTTCTACGACGTAGCCGCGCTCGTCGCACCACAGCGTGTATTGCGCCTGACCGTCGCGGCACGAGCTGATGTCCCGGGCCAGCACGCCACGGAGGAACTCGAGCGCATCTCGCCCACCAATCCGGTACTTGTACAGCGGCGAGGTGTCGATCAGCCCGGCGGCGTTGCGCACTGCGAAGTACTCGAACTTGTCGGCCATCTGGTACTTCACCGCCGAGAGATAGCCCGACCAGTGTGACCAGAGATGTGTCTCGTTCAACGGAGCCAGACGCTCGTGGAACGGCGTGGTCAAGACCATGCGCGTGATCGTAGACGTCTATTGGACATACGCGCAATAAGAGTTATTGTTGAGCCGTGCCGCGATTGAGCCCGAGTGCTCGGCGAGAGGAGATCATCGCCGCAACGTTGCGCGTCGCCGCTGTCAAAGGCCTGGCCAACACGACGGTGCGCGACGTCGCCGCCGAGATGGGCACGTCGAGCGGATTGATCCACCACTACTTCACGTCGATGGACGAGGTCTTGGCCGCGGCGTTCGAGGACGCAGCCACCGCCGACCTGACCACAACCGAAGCAGCGATGCGATCCCGGGAGGATGCTGCCGACCGGCTCTCCACGTTCTTTGCGGCGTACACCCGGATCGACGAGTACGGCGCGTTCCAGATGTGGCTCGACGCGTGGGCGGAAGCCAGCCGGCGCCCGGCGCTCGGCGCCACATCGCGTCGTCTCAACGTCGCCTGGCAGCATCTCATCGCGACCACGATCGTCAAGGGCGTCGCGGAAGGGACGATGTCGTGCGACGACCCCGAGGCAACGGCGTGGCGCGTGCTGTCGCTGCTTGACGGGTTGAGCATGCAGTTGGCTGCGCACCCAGGAGTGCTCCAGCGCGCCGATGTTCTCGATTGGGCCATGACAGCGCTCGAGGCTGAAGTCAACCTTGCGGCAGGGACGCTCGATCGACCTAGCAGGTGAGCAGGATGGTCAAGAAACCTTCCAGGTCCACGCTCGCAGCAGGATGTCTTGGCCATCTTCGTGCAGCAGGGCCATGGGCTCTGTTTGCTCGACGAGCTCCCACGTGCCGGCGTCGATCAGCCGCTGCTGGTCGGCGGCGTATCCGAGTTGATCGACGGTGTCGTCGCGGAAGGTGATTGTGACGTGACCGCCGCACGAGGTCACCCTGGCGAGCTCGGCAAACGCAGAGCCATCGACGTGGCCGAACGTGAACACCCCCACTGACACGACGGACCCGAACCGGCCGTCTTCGAACGGCAGTCGTTCCAGCAGGGAGCCTTCGTGCAACTCGCTGTAGACACCCCGCTCGGCACTGCGCCTGAGCATGCCAGGCGACAGGTCGAAGCCGACGACCCCAGGGAAGCCCATCGCTGTCAACGAGAGGCCAACCAGCCCAGTGCCGCATCCGGCGTCGAGTACGTCCGCGCCCGGATTTGCAAACCGTGCGCAGGTCGCGGCGGCGAACTGTGGCGCTGTCCAACGGAGTTCACCCAGGTCGCTGTCATAGTCACCCGCCCAGATGTCATAGCGCTCGCGAAGCTGATCGGTTCCACGGGATTCGTAGATCCATTGCAGCCTGCTGTCGCGCTCAGTACTCATAGAAGCCGCGACCTGCTTTTCGGCCCAGCAGACCTGCCTCGACCATGCGCAGCAGCAGGGACGGCGGCGTGTACAGCTGCTCTTTGAACTCGCCGTACAACGACTCGGCAACTGCGCGAACCGTATCGAGGCCGATCAGGTCCGCCAGTCGCAGCGGGCCCATCGGGTGGGCGCATCCCTTGACCATTCCCGTGTCGATGTCCTCGGCCGTGGCGAAGCCCGACTCGAGCATGCGAATGGCGGCGAGGATGTAAGGGATCAGCAGCGCGTTGACGATGAACCCGGCCCGGTCGCGAGAGCGGACGACGGTCTTACCGAGCGCGTCGGTGGCGAACTGCTCGATGTCGGTTGCCACTTCCGGCGACGTCAACAACGACGTCACGAGCTCTACGAGCGGCAGCACCGGCACTGGGTTGAAGAAGTGAATGCCGATCACTTGCGACTCGCGATTTGTGGCCCTTGCCAGCTTCATGATCGGGATGCTCGAGGTGTTCGATGCCAGCACGGCTTCTGGCTTGCACACAGAATCGAGGCGCGTGAACATGTCGACCTTCATCGCCTCGTCCTCCGCGACGGCTTCGATGACGAGGTCACACGTCTCGAGTGCCTCGAGCTGGTGGCCGAAGGCCAAGCGCTGCCACGTGGAGTCGTGATCGGCCTCCGAGAGCCGCCCGGATGTGACCGCGCGCTTCAAAGAGACGCCAACCCGAGCCATTCCCGCTTCGGCGGTGGAGGGCGAGCTCTCCGTGACGGTCACGTCCAGCCCTGCCCGCGCGGCGACCTCGGCGATCCCTGACCCCATCAGGCCGCACCCGACCACACCGACTTTCTCGATCACCCTCGACATGGCGCACCAATCCGGTTCCTCGACATGCAGAGATATTGGCAGACCGGGCTAGTTGAGGGTGACGGTGATCTCGGTCGCCTTCACCGAAGCCCACACTTCGCGGCCGACCTTGATCCCCAACGCATCGGCTGATGCGGCCGTTATCTCCGACGTCAACTGGATCGGCCCCTCGAGCCGAACTCGAACGCGGTCGGCGCGCATATCGACATCGACGACGACGCCTTTCCACGAGTTGCGCGAGCTGCCTTCAGGTCTGCCGTTGTGCAACGCCACGGCCTGGGGACGGATCACGGCGATGGCGGGACCATCGACATCTTCGGCTACGGCGATCAGAGTCGCGCCACCGTCGACGGCGAAGACACCTCCCATCATCGAGCCCGTCAGCAGGTTGACTCCGACGAGCTCGGCAACGTATGCCGATCGCGGGTGCGCGGCGATCTCCGTGAAGGTTCCGCTCTGCACGACATGGCCCTGCTCGACGATGACCACACGGTCGGCCAACGTGTACGCGTCCACCGGATCGTGTGTGACCAACACCGCCGAGCCTTGGAACTCCGTCAGGTGGCGCCGCAGCTCACGACGCACGTCGACCCTCGTCGCTGCGTCGAGCGCCGCCAATGGCTCGTCGAGCAGCAACAACTTCGGTTCGGAAGCAAGCGCACGAGCCAACGCAACGCGTTGTGCCTGGCCGCCGGACAGCGCGTCGGGACGCGATCGCTCGATCCCGTCACCGCCGACCCGCCGCAACCAGTGCTGAGCCTCTTTGTGGGCCGACGCCTTGTCGACACCTCGCGCTCTCAGGCCGAATGCCACGTTCTCGAGAACGGACATGTGCGGAAACAGCAGGTACTGCTGAAACATCACACCCGCCGATCGCCGCTCCGCTGGCACGAACGTACCCGTTGCGGGCTCGTCGACCATCTCGGCGAGTAGTTCGATCGAGCCGCGGTCGATCCCCAGCAGGCCGGCAAGGCAACGAAGGACGGTCGTCTTGCCGGCGCCGTTAGGACCGAGCAGCGCGACGACTTCGCCCGGTGCGGCATTGAGCCACACATCGAGGCTCAATGAGCCACGAGCGACCACGATGTGGGCGCGCAACGTCACGTTGCCCGCTCTCCCCCACCCAGCCACCTGTCGCGCAACGCGACGAGGACGGCGAAGGAGACGGCGACCATCAACAGGGCCAGCATGATCGCCTGCCGAGGGTCGGTGTCGAGCGCGCTGTAGACCGCCAGCGGCAGGGTTTGGGTCCGACCAGGAAAGCTGCCGGCGAATGTGATCGTTGCGCCGAACTCGCCCAACGCCCGTGCCCAGGCAAGTACGGCGCCGGCGATCAGTGCCGAGCGAATCGCGGGCAACGTGACCCGGCGGAACGAGTACCAGTTGCTGGCGCCGAGGGTGCGTGCTGCCTCGTCGTGGCCGTTGTTGGTCTGCCGCAACGCCGCCTCGACCGTGACGACGAAGAACGGCATGGCAACGAACGTCTGGGCCACCACAACACCGGCCGACGTAAACGGCAGCCGCAGATCGAACCAACGATCGAGCCATTGCCCGACCAGCCCGCGACGTCCCAACGCGAACAGCAGGGCAACGCCCCCGACTACGGGGGGCAGCACCATCGAGAGCGTGCACAACGCACGAATGACCGAACTGCCGAAGAACCGACGACGAGCAAGCAACCAAGCCAGCGGTAGACCGAACACGACCGAGAGAGCAGTTGAGCACAGGCTGCAGATCAGTGACAGCTTCAACGCTTGTCGTACACGAGGGCCACGCAGGATCGTCCCGGCTTCGCTCCATGGCGCCCGGCTGATCAGTCCGGCCAGCGGGAGCGCGAAGAAGGCGATCGCCAGGACCGCCAGCGCGACTGCCGGCCACGGCAGCGCACGTTCGGTGCGCCGTGCTGCTCTAGTCACTGTTGTTCGGGTCACTCTGGTTGGT
>JANMRB010000020.1:0-3278 GCA_031370825.1 Ilumatobacteraceae bacterium | reverse complement strand
ACTTCGGTGCTGCACTAAGCGCAGATGCGTTGAAGTTGAGCGCCCGAGACGTGCTCGATCTTCCATGCCCCGCACACGAGGCAGCATGGACTTCTGCTGCGGGGCTGTTTGAAGCCGCATCGCGAGAGCCAACGGCCGCCGCTCGACGGGACCGCCTGATCGAGTGTGCGTCCATGATGTGCGAGGCCTACGGACTCCACGACGACACCGAACTTCTTGAGTGGTGGAAAGGCCGCCTGCCGGCGGGCCGAGATGACTCGTAAGCCGGGTTCGGGGCTACATCGTCCGACCTCGGATGCGATCGAGCAGATGGTCGGCCAAGCGTTCCTCGGTGCCGCTGCACTGAAGAAGTGGCGGCAACGACTCGAGACGCGTGGCCTCGTTCTCAACGGGGTCTCTTTCGATGACGTCGAGTCGTGGCTGCTGACCATCACCGATCACATCGGTCTTCAGGTAGTCAAAGCGGAGAGCCCTGCGCCTGACCAACTCGGCGACGTCAGGCTGATACTTCGGACTGGAGAGATGATCTGGATCGAGGTCAAGGCGCAGACCACAAAGCGGTTTAGCGAACTCATTCAGGCTGATTGGGTGAGGGATGAGACGGACACGTTGCGATGGTTGCTGCACTATGACAAGACCTTTCGCGAACTGAGCCCACCGTGGGTACAGGATGAACTCGGAGTTTCCGAGGTCGCCAAGCGCTGGAAGGGGTGGGATCTTTCGAGCCTGTGGTTGTCAGACGTCGGGCTCATCAGCACCGCTCCCATGCGCGCGGTGGCAAGGGTTCTTATACCCGAGCAACTCGGCGGATTCCTGGCTCGGAAATACATCATCCATCTGACGGGCGAAGGTGCCCGCGTTGCCAGGCTGGATTCGCTCCGTTGTGCGCAGGATGTTCTCGAGGGACGTCGGTGTCACTACATCGTGTTCGCGGGACGTCAGTCGAGTTCGATAGTGCATGTGTCAACGTCCGGCGTTCCGGCAATTGGTGCCACGGACTTCGTGTACTACACCGGCTACAACAGCGGCGTCCTCGGACGTCACAAGTTGACCAATCGCGCGTTGTCTCGCTCCGACAATCTCTTCACCGTTCAAGCGACCTGACCTGCGAACTGTGATCGGTCCGTCGCAGGCGAAGCGGCGACTGGCGGTGATGAGCTATACGGCCGACGCGCAGACCGAGCGCACCTCACATCGTGCGCATTGTGCGCCGGGCTTTGGGGTGAACTCCCTCTGGCGGAGCTCGACTGACGCCGCTTCGACCCGGCTCTCAGCTGCCGCCACGACGTGTGCACTGACGTCGATGGCAGAACGCTTGCCCATCTTGAGATCGTGCACATAGGCAGCCCGCACATCGAGACCCTCTCGCCTCCCGGCGTCCGCGTACACCTGAAGCTGAAGCTCGTGGGTTGCCACGTCCGATACCGAGGTCTTGTAGTCGAGAATCGCAAGTGCTGTATCGACACCCCCCTCGCGGTCGAGGATTACGTCACCTCGGCCGACCACCGTCACACCGTCGAGCCGCAGCTCGAAGGGCCGTTCGGTTTCCCAGATGCGGAACAGGTCGTCACTATGTTGGTCGACATATTCGGTTACAAGCCGGCGGGCCGCGTCCTTGAGTTGTCTGTGCGCAGGCTTGTTGGCAACCGGCAGAAAGAAGTTCTCATCGAGCATACGGTCGAGCTCGCCGCTCGTCGGCACGGTGTTGCGCAATTTGGTGGCCTCCGCAACCGACCGAAGGATGTGGTGCACAGCCTTCCCGTAACCCAGCTCGGGAGCGAGTCGGGGTTGGAAACCCACGAGGCTGCGCAGCCGATAGGCCATGCCACAGTCGAGGAACTGCGCCAACTCGCTGTACGAAATAGTCAGCGTCGGTTGTTCATCCGCCGTTCTGGGCTCGACCGTAGGAATCTCAATCTCGTCAGGGTCGACATCCCATTGGCGCAGTGCATTGAAATATGGGCTCGGTCCCGTTCTTCGAACATTGATTCGCTCGTGACGTGACACCGACAGCCACTCGCGGGCGCGTGTCATCGCCACATAGAACAGGCGCCGCTCGTCGCCATCGGAGCCTTCGTAGCGGCCGGCGTTGAACTCGGTTCGAGGCACCAACCATGGTTGCGGCTGGCCTGTGTACCTGCTCGGGAAGCGCGCGGCCGTCATCGAAGGCACAAACACCGCTGGCCACTCCAATCCCTTTGACTTGTGCACCGTGATGAGGTCAACGGCATCGAGCGCGAAATCGGGCTCGCCGTCGAAGCCCTCGTAGGCGCCTGACGCGTAGTTGACGATGTGCGTGGCAAGCGAGCGGTAATACCAAATTCCGCGGTCCTGGCCACCGACCTGCTCCCCTGGCACGTCGGCGTCCGGCCGGGCCCGTCGCCGAACCGACTCGTAGTCGGCGAGCAGCGCACTGAAGCGGGCGAGGGTTCCGAGCCGGTTGACCTGGATGGGTTCCCCGAAATCCCAATCCCGCACGCCAAGTTCAGCAAGCACGGTGTAGAAGTCGCGAATAAGATCGACGGGCCGGTTCGCATCAGTTACTGACGCTTTCCATTGCCGAAGCAGATCCCGGATGCCCACTCGACGGATGGGAGCCAGCTGAAACACCCGGAGGTAGTCGTCGACCAACCGCTTTTCGGTGATGGTGAGCGACGGCTGATACGCGTCGCGCCAGTCCACCTCGGCCAGCCACGCGAATGTCTGGCCGAACACTCGTGCCTCCGGTTGATCGAACAGGCCAGTCCTCCCATCCGGCTGAACCGGAATACCGAAGGCGGCGAACTGATCGATCAGCCTTCGGTAGGCGGCACGACTGCGCACCAAGATCGCGACGTCCTGGTAAGGCAGGCCCTGGTCGTGCAGCTGGTCGATGAGGAAGGCGATATAACCGGCTTCCTCGTCTTCGGTATTTGCCTTCCACGCCACGACCTCGATGCCATCCAATGCCGGCTTGTAGACGTTCATCTGTTTGACGAGTCTGTTGGGGATTGTCCCTGCAAACGCGTTCGCAGTTCGGATGATGTCGGGTCGGCTGCGCCGATTCGTGACGATGGTGAAGGTGCGTACCGGTGCGTACCGCTGAGCAAAGTCGACGATGTTGCTCACGTCGGACCCACGCCACTGGTAGATCGCCTGATCGTCGTCGCCAACGACGCAAAGCTGCGTCGCCGGACCGATCAATAGAGAGATCAACCGCTCCTGCGACGGGTTCACGTCCTGGTACTCGTCGACGATGAGGTGACGTAGCTTCGCGTGTATCGGGCCGGCGATCACCG
>JANMRB010000294.1:0-37583 GCA_031370825.1 Ilumatobacteraceae bacterium | reverse complement strand
ACCGATCATCACGTCGATCGCTCGTGAGGTGATCGAGACCACTCCTCAAACAGATCGGGACGGAGCATTGGCTCTTGGCGCGACGCGGTGGGAGATGATCACCGGGGCCGTCCTTCCGCACTCGATGAGGGGCATCGTCGGAGCAGTCATGCTCGGCCTCGGCCGGGCGATGGGCGAGACGATCGCGGTAGCACTCGTCATCGGTTCGTCGCCGACCATCACCGCCAACTTGTTCTCGTCGGGCGATTCACTGCCGTCGGTCATCGCCTTTCAGTGGGGCGAAGCCACAACGGAGGTGAAGCGCAGCGCATTGATTGCAATGGGCCTCACGCTGTTCATCCTGACCATCATCGTCAACCTCACGGCGACGACCGTGGTCAATCGGGCAACACGCCGAGTGCAGGGGGCATAGCAGTGTCACTCGTAGCAGTACAGCTACCGGAATCGCCCTCACTGGCAGCAGATCTGACGGCCATATCGGGAAGGCGCCGAAGGAAGAACTACGTCATGACGGCGCTGATGGCGTCGGCAGTCATCGTCGTCGGGTTCGTCCTGGCGTTGGTCCTCGCCACCGTGGGCGCGAAGGGTTGGTCGATCGTTTCGGGCTCCTTCCCCGATTGGTTCACGAAGGACATTCAACTGTCCCCCCGCCGACCGGGCCCCGGCATGAAGGCCGCGGTCGTCGGAACCTGCGTCATCACGCTGACTGCGACAGCCATCGCGGTCCCACTCGGCATCGCCGGCGCCATCTATCTCAACGAGTATGGTCGCACGAGCTTGTTCGCCCGTCTGCTGCGATTTCTCGCAAATGTCATGGCTGGCGTGCCGTCGATCGTCATGGGACTGTTCATCTACGTCTTCTGGGTGGTGCCACGGGGTATCCAGGGCCTCAACGGGTTCAGTGGTGCTCTCGCGCTGGCGTGTCTGATGCTGCCGATCGTGGTGCGGTCGTCCGAAGAGATGCTGCGCCTGGTCCCCCAAAACTTGCGCGATGCCAGCTACGCGTTGGGGGCCAGCACCAGTCGCACGACACTTCGCGTCGTCTTGCCCACGGCGGCCCCCGGGGTGATCAGCGGGTGCCTGTTGGCGATCGCCCGCGCCGCCGGTGAAACGGCTCCACTCATCTTCACCATCGGCGCGGCCAAGGCCACCAACTGGAGCGTCTTCAAGGGGACCAACACGTCGTTGTCGATGCAGATCTATGCAAACGCGAAGGAAAGCTTCGTGACAGCGCAGCAACGTGCCTGGGGTGCCGCTCTCACGCTGATCGCCTTGGCGTTCTTTTTTACGGTGGCCGCCCGGCTGCTCTCCGCACGACTAGCCAGGACGAGGTAGAACTATGACCGACAAGGTCGCCGAGGACCGGCTAGACGCCTCCGAGGAGGGAGAGCAATCAATGACCGAGACCAGCGAGACCTCCGCAAACACCACAGTCGAGGAGCAAGCGGCCCCGCATTCGGTGTTCGACGTCGAGGACCTCGCCGCGTACTACGGAACGTTCAGGGCGGTCCGCGATGTCACGCTCAAGGTCAGGCCGCACGAGATCACCGCGTTCATCGGTCCGTCCGGATGCGGCAAGAGCACCGTGCTTCGTTGTTTCAACCGGATGAACGACACGATTCCGGGGGCGCGTGTCGAAGGTTCGGTCAAATATCACGGCGTAGATCTGTACGGGCCCAATGTGTCGGCAACTCAGGTGCGTCGTCACATCGGCATGGTCTTCCAGAAGCCGAACCCCTTTCCGAAGAGCATCTACGACAACGTCGCATACGGACCGCGCATCACCGGCTTGCGCGACAAAACGGAGCTCGACCAGGTGGTCGAAGAGTCGTTGCGCAGCGCTGCCCTGTGGGACGAAGTGAAGGATCGGTTGAAGTCATCCGGCCTCGGGCTGTCGGGCGGACAGCAACAGCGCTTGTGCATCGCCAGGGCCCTGGCCGTGCAACCCGACGTGATCTTGATGGACGAGCCGTGCTCGGCGCTCGACCCGATCGCCACAGCACGAATCGAAGATCTGATGCAGGAGATCAAATCGCGTTACACGATCGTGATCGTGACGCACAACATGCAACAAGCCGCACGAATCTCCGACCGGGTGGCGTTCTTCACCACCGAGGTGTCGGAGACCGGCGACCGCCGCACCGGTGTGCTCGTGGAGTTCGGGAGAACCTCGAAGATGTTCTCCAACCCCTCCGACAAGCGCACCGAGGCGTATGTCACGGGCAGGTTCGGCTAACCCGCAACGAACTCGAACCGGGTCACGGTGTCGTGAGCGTCGGAAGTGGAATGGATGACCTGGCGGGCGTCAGGCGGCTGCCAGCGGGCACTGGGAATGGGAATCCGAGGTTCGCCAGACGACCATTCACCCGGTTCTGCGCCTGGCAGTTCTGGGTGCACACGGTCGGCGGGTTGGCGACCTCGGTGGCGTCCTGGCCCGTGACGAATCCCAACCGGCCGCCGCTGGCAACGTCCCACACCGAGACGGTCCCGCAGTGCTTCACACTGGGATCGACAGGTGTTGCAGTGTTGCAATCCGCTTGTGTGATCCGCGTCGCGACCTGGGAACTGTCACGAAGGACGAACTTGTCCGAGAAGTTGTTGGCAATGTTCACTCGCGTCGTGACCCGCACACAGAACTGGCTCGGCGGGCCGGTGGTGATGCTGGTGCAGTCCGACCCGAGGAACTGTCCGACTCGGGCCCGGAAGTTCGGGTTGTCAAAGTAGAACGGTGTCAGCAAGCCGTTGTTCTCTACGAGCGTGTGAACGATTCGAGTGCGCGTTCCATCGCCGCGCTGCACTTCCATCTGGAAGATCCCGCCTGCGGCGCAGTCCTTCGTCTGGATCTTCATCGTCAAGCTTGGGCCTGTTCGGGTGATCACAAGGTCGCCGGACGACGACTCGACGCTGATTCCACTCGTCAAGGTGAGCCCGCGGTGATCGGGCAGCTTGCTGGCCCATACGGGTGTGCGTACTCCACCGGTCATGTCGAGGGGATTGGGCGCGCCGGTGAAGGCGTAGTCGAACACTGCAAAGTCGGCTAGTCCGACGTCGAATTCGGTGTACAGCCCGCGCACCGCGAACCTGGGGTTGCCAGCGAAACTCGCTGCCGAAACAGTGGTGTTGACGTCGCCCGAGGTGACGACAGCATTCGTGGAGAGATTGACGAGCTTGTACCCGCCGCCCTCGCAGCCGCTCGACTTGGCCGCCTGAACCGGGCCGGCGAACGGGGATGCCACTAGAGGAGCGAGCACCAATGCTGCGAGTGCAGCGATGACACCGGTACGGGACGTGAATCGAGCTTTCATGGAGGTTCCTTGTCGTTTGTTGTTGTTGAACTCAACGTGCCCGATCGTTGGACAACCTATGCCCGCCCAGGTCGGGCCGGAAACGAGACGCTGAGGCAGCCGGCCTCGCGCTTTAGTCGTAGTACCCGCTCCCTTGCGGGCATCGCTGCGCGCGCCTTACCGTCAGTGAAGTGCCGAGCCGAACTGACGCCCACAACAATCCGATGACCGGGAGCAGCGACGCGCTCGACTTGTACGACCGGGCGATCGACCGGTTCGTCCGCTTCCATCCCGACGTGGTCGATCTGGCCGGGCAACTAACGGCCGACGACGACCCGGCACCGATGGCTTGCGCGCTCATGTCGTACCTGCACCTGATGAGCACCGATTTCGACGACCTGTCGACGGCTCGCACATGGTGGGAGCGCCTGTCGCGCCTCGACGAGACGAACAACCGCGAGCAGGCGCATGCGTCGGCGATCGAGGCGTGGCTTCGTGGCGACTGGCATGGCACGGCGGCTCGCCTCGACGATCTGCTGAGTCTTTGGCCGACCGACCTCCTTGCGCTGATGCTCGGGCATCAACTCGACTTCTTTCTCGGCGACGCGCAGAGCCTGCGCGATCGTCCGCTCCGCACACTTCGCGAGCTCGACCCCGGCGACGCGCATGCAGACTTCGTTCGCGGCATGGCTGCGTTCGGGCTCGAAGAGGCAGGCCATTACGGACAGGCACTCGACGCCGGGCTCGCTGCAGTCGGCGCGAATCCCGACGACGTGTGGGCCATTCATGCCGTGGTGCACACCTATGAGATGCAAGGTCGCGTGGCAGAGGGGATGCAGTTTCTGAACGGTGACGGGACGCGATGGGAAAGCGGAAATCTGTTCACGGTGCACAACTGGTGGCACATGGCGCTGTTCCAACTCGAAGCAGGTCGACCCGGCTTGGCCCTCGCCGTCTACGACGCCGAGATCCATCACGGGCAGTCCGCAGGCGTACCCATCGAGATGCTCGACGCCAGCGCTCTGTTGTGGCGCCTGCTTCTCGACGGTGTCGACACGGGCAACCGGTTCGCGGTGTTGTCAGAGGCCTGGTCAGCGAAGGCAGGCGGCGAACCTTGGTACGCGTTCAATGATCTCCACGCGGCAATGGCTTTCGCCGGAGCCGATCGCCACGAGGACCTTCGCAACCTGGTGCGATCACGCGAGGTGTGGCTCGAGACCGCAGCCGGGAGCAATGCGCGAATGACCGCTGAGATCGGCCTCCCTGCCTGCCGCGCTGTGCTGGCCTTCGTCGAGCAGCGGTTCGACGACGTGCTCGCCGAGCTCATGCCCATTCGGCGAGTGCTTCAACACTTCGGCGGATCACACGCACAACGTGATGCCCTGCAGCGCACCTTGCTGGAGTCCGCCATGAGGGCAGGTCGGTATGAGCAGGCTCGTGCCCTCACGTCTGAGCGGCTCGGGGTGCGCGAGACGAGCGTGTACGGATGGACGCAGCGTGCCCGCGCCTTGCGCGGCCTGGGTGATGCCACCGCAGCGCAAGACGCCGAGCGTCGCGCAACGGGCTACCGCAGTCGGTTCGCCGCTGCGACGTCCGGGTGACTGCGCTCAGTCTCGGTTCGGGCGCGGCGTACTGTTCGAAGATGAGCACCACCGATTCCACATCAGACAACTCGAATCATCTGTTGACGTGTGCAGCATGTCGTGTCATCGATCGCTCGGACGGTGTCGAGGACGGTCAGCTGTGGAACCCCGAGCACTACGCCACGCCGTCGAGACGAAACCTCATCAGTCTGATGCAGCGCGTCCAGGATCGCACTGCGGACACCATCACCTCGATTGCCGGATCCATGCGCTTCGTCTACATACACCTCATCTGGTTCGGCGTGTGGATTGCGCTCAACGTCGGCCTCAACGGCATCAATCACGAGTTCGACAAGTTTCCGTTCGGACTGCTGACCATGATCGTCTCACTCGAAGCCATCTTCCTCTCGACGTTCGTGATGATCAGTCAGAACCGGCAAGCAGCGCGATCCGATCTGCGCAGCGAGCTCGACTTCGAGAACAACATCCGCGGCGAGATCTGGTCGGTGCACATCGGCGATGCATTGGGTCTCGATGTGGACCATGTCGAAGACGTTGTTCGACGGGCCATCGACGGTGCGCATGCTGCGATGAATCAAATGCCGTCGAAACCCGCCTCGTAGGGTCCGCGTTGGAGTTCAGTCAGGAAGACTGGCTTCGATGGCCTGCACGAGAGCGGGATCCTCCGGCGTGACAACGGGTGAGAACCGTGTGACCGTTCCATCGGGAGCGATGAGGAACTTCTCGAAGTTCCAGCGGATGTCGCCGGAGTGCCCTTCGGCGTCCGCCACCTCAGTCAACGACGCATAGATCGGGTGCCGATCCTCACCGTTGACATCGATCTTCTCCATCATCGGGAAGGTCACTCCGTAGCTCACGGAGCAGAACGTCTCGATCTCTTCGGCCGAACCGGGTTCCTGTCCACCGAACTGATCGCACGGAAACCCAATGACGGTGAAGCCTTTGTCGGAATACTTCTCCTGCAACGCCTCGAGCCCGGTGTACTGCGGGGTGAGGCCACATTTTGAGGCGACGTTGACAGCGAGGAGGGCCTTGCCGTGGAAAGCCGAAAGCGTCGTCTCGTCGCCGCGGAGGGTGTGGATGGGTTCGGTGAGAATTGACATGGATCAATTCTTGCGGGTGAGGTCGTCACGAAGCGAGCGGCGTAACCGGGATCGTGCTGTGACAACGCCTCCGAGCCGGTGCACCGTCTTTGCCGCGGCGACAGCCGGTGTACCGACGGCACCCTCGATGAGATCGTTCCAGAAGATGGCCCACGTCGACGCGATCAGCGAGCCAATTGCGGGCGCGGTCAGTGTCGCGCCGAGACCGGCGATCAGTCGCGGATGCCGCACGAGACTGGCGTGGACAGGAGTGGTGACCGATGCCCAGCGCCCATAGGTCTCGCCGATCCAACCGCGATAGGTGTCGGCGGCCAACGCGGGCGCGGTGAGGATGGCCAGCGCAGCCGCCTGACCGCTGGCGAGAGCTTGGGCGATGCCCTCCCCCTGCAACGGGTTGACCAGACCTGCAGCATCTCCGACCAGCAGGACCCGACCGTCGGCTGGCCGGGTGCCGACGACACCCATCTTCAACCAACCGCCGAGCTGACGAACGGGCTGAGGCGATGCGTCGAGGATCCCGATCCGCACGAGGTGGGCGCGGAAGGCGTCGAGTTGCTGTTTGGCGCGATGCGCGTCGTTCCTACTGTGGCCCAGTCCAAGCCCGAGACCGAGATTGGCTCCCTCCTCTCCGGGGAACAACCATCCGTAGCCCGGAAAGCCGCGGCGGGGTTCGTCGTTCCAGAGTGCTATCACCGGCAGGGTGACATCGACCGGCACATAACCTCGGACCGCAAAGCCCCACAAAACCCGGGTGGCGTCGACGAGCCCCGCGCATCGTGCCGTCGTGCTGACGGCTCCATCGGCACCGATCACGAAGTCGGCTTCGATCGGTGCACCGCGATCGAGCACCATGCGCCGGTCCTCCACCGATTCGACTCGTGCGCTGACGTCGACAGCGCCGGCCTCGAGCGCCGCGGCCCGAAGATGGGCGTCGAACCGCGCACGTGTCACGACCATCGCGTGGCCTGGATAGGTCGTTCCCGCACGTGCCGGCAACAGCACGGTCCGCCCTGTCGGGCCGGCGACGATCATGTCGCCGACTGCTCGGGCACCGTCGATACCGAGACCGAGATTGTCGAGCAAGCTGACGCCACGCGGACCGATCAGATCCCCACAGGCCTTGTCGCGTCCGATGCCTGCCTTGTCGACGAGGGCGACACGGGCACCAGCGCGAGCCAGCACGAACGCGGCGACGCTGCCAGCGGGACCAGCCCCGACGACGATGACGTCGTAACCTGCTTTCGACAATGACACCTCACGGTCCTGTGCGCTGTGTCGCTGATTGGAGCGAGTCGATGGATGTCACCCGATCCAGAACACAACCGAACGTGTTTGCCCGCCGCTTGTTCGCTCCGCTGGCCGGTCGCTATGACCGGCTGGCCGAGATTCTTTCCATGGGCCAGAACCGCCGATGGCGGACGGCGATGGTCGACCATATCACTGCGGCTCACTTCCTCGGCCCGAACAAACCACTGGTGCTCGACGTCGCCTGCGGGCCGGCGCGGGTCAGCCGCGCTCTTGTCGAGGGAACGGATGCGTTCGTCGTGGGGCTCGATCTGAGTGAGTCGATGTTGCGCCAAGGCGTGGTAGCCATTGCCGCCAATGGCCTGCAGGACAGAGTCGGCCTGGTTCTCGGCCGGGGCGAGCAGCTTCCATTTCCCGACGCCTGTTTCGACGCGCTGACCTTCACGTACCTCCTCCGATACGTGTCCGATCCCGCCGCCACGCTCACCGAACTGGCACGCGTCGTGAAACCCGGCGGGCCGATCGCCAGCCTCGAGTTTGCAGTGCCAAAGGCTCCGTGGTGGAGAGGCGCATGGTGGGTCTACACACGCATGGTCCTACCCATAGCCGGTTGGCTGACCGGTGGCCGCGCATGGTTTCGGGTGGGGCGCTTCCTGGGACCGAGCATCTCCAGCCACTACCGGGCCTTCAACGTCGATTGGACTGTCGGAGCCTGGACGGACGCCGGCATCGAGCAGGTCGGAAATCGTCCAATGAGCCTCGGAGGCGGGCTCATCATGTGGGGCCGACGCAGCGGATGAGCGAACCGGATCCCACCGCCGAGCGATTGCGACCGCTCGCTCCGGCGTTCTACGCACGCCCGGCATTCGCCTCTGCGCCGGGGGCAAGCGATTGGTGGACGCTGCTCCACCCTCCATACACGTTGTGGCACCTCTCCTACGTCGTCATCGGGGCATGCCTGGTCGGCCCAGTCGATGCCAGCCGCCTCACCTTCACGCTCCTCGCATTCCTCCTTGCCGTCGGGGTCGGGGCCCACGCACTGGACGAGTTCCACGGCCGTCCACTTCGAACCTCCATCTCCGATCGCACGCTGATCATCGCCGCCGTGCTGGGAATCGGCGGTGCTGCTGCGATCGGTGTGATCGGCGTGACCCGGGTCGGCCTGCCGTTGGTCGCCTTCATCGTCGTCGGTGTGGCTCTGGCCGTCGGCTACAACCTCGAGATGCTCGGGGGTCGGCTCCACACCGACATGACCTTCGCCCTCTCGTGGGGAGCGTTCCCGGTCCTGACCGCCTACTACGCACAGCATGAGCGTCTCGACATCTCGTCCGTTGCCGCCGCGATCTTCGCCACGTTCCTGTCGAGAGCCCAGCGCGAACTGTCGACACCCGCTCGCGCTCTGCGACGCAAGACAGAACACGTCGAGGGCACCATCGTGCGCTCCGACGGCACCAGGGTCGAGCTCGACCAGGCGACGTTGCTCGCACCTCTCGAAGGCGCGCTGCGGGCCCTCAGCTGGGCAGCCGTCCTGCTCGCCGTGACCCTCGCACTCGCTCGATTCGCAAGGTGGTGACACGTTCGGCGACGGTCGTCGGCGGGGGTCCGGCCGGCCTGATGGCCGCAGAGGTCCTGGCGACGGCCGGGGTCCGTGTGACGGTCTACGAGCACATGCCATCCGTCGGCCGCAAGCTGCTCCTCGCCGGTCGAGGTGGTCTGAACATCACCCACAACGAGGCATTTGACACGCTGTTGGGACGCTACGGAAAAGAGGCACACCGGCTCGAAGCAGCCATTCGTGCGTTTGGGCCGGGCGAGCTGCGCTCGTGGTGTGCGGGCCTGGGCGAGACAACATTCGTCGGATCAACCGGGCGGGTCTTCCCTGCGTCGTTTCGTGCCACTCCCCTGTTGCGCGCATGGCTCGCTCAGCTGCAGCGGATGGGCGTGACGATCGAGGTTCGCCACCGGTGGTTGGGGTGGTCCAAGTCGAATGAGGACGAAGGTGACAGTCACCGATCGCTTTTCTCGCGCCCAGATGGAACCATCACAGAAGTTGCCGGTGACGTGACGGTGCTGGCCCTCGGCGGCGCGAGTTGGCCTCGAGTCGGATCAGACGGGACCTGGGTCAGCACACTTCGCGACGTCGGGATACGGGTCAATGACCTGCGACCCGCCAACTGCGGTGTCTGCATCGGTTGGACCACGCACTTCTCCGAACGATTCGGTGGCGTCCCGCTGAAGAACGTCGCCGTCTCCGTCGGTGAGACATCGGTTCGTGGCGACGCGATGGTCACCGGATACGGGATGGAGGCAGGTCCGGTCTACGCACTGTCGTCGACCATTCGTGACACGCTCGATCGGGACGGTCGATGCATCATGAACATCGACCTGTGTCCGGACCTCACCATCGATGCTGTGACACAACGACTGGCCCGGCGACGCCCGAAGGATTCGCTCGCCACATCACTTCGTGGCACCATCGGCCTCAGCCCAGCCACCTCGTCACTGCTACGCGAAGCGACGGGCAACAACGTCCCGACGGAGCCCGAGGAGCTCGCGGTTCTGATCAAGGCCGTGCCGCTCGTCATCGAGTCAACTGCGCCGCTCGCGAGGGCTATCTCGAGCGCAGGTGGTGTAGCCCTCGAGGAGGTGGACGACTCGTTCATGCTGCGTCGCATGCCCGGCACGTTCGTGGTCGGCGAGATGCTCGATTGGGAAGCACCGACCGGCGGCTACTTGTTGCAGGCGTCGCTCAGTACCGCGGTCGCCGCCGCAACGGGGGCAGTCGCGTGGTTGGACGAGCTCGGAGCGACAGCGCACTGAGAAGTCAGCCGCTGTTGCGCAGACCCGTGGCAACGCCGTTGATCGCGAGATGAACGCCGCGCTGGACGAGCTCACTTTGATCACCACCGCGCCAGCGGCGCAGCAGCGCTACTTGCATGTGGTTGAGGGGGGCGATGTACGGGATGCGATAGCGCACGCCGCGCGCCAGGGCCGGGTTGTCGTACAGCAGGTCCTCGTGGCCCGAGACGACACGCGCGGCCCACACCGCCTTGGCATGTTCTGCAGTGACGATCTCGAAGAGCTCCGCGGCGCCCTGGACGCCGGCAGCCAACGTCTGGTACCGGGCACCGATGGCAAGGTCCGTCTTCGCCAAGACCTGGGCCATGTTGGAGATGACGGTGCGGAACCAGGGCCACTGCTCGTGCATCTCGCGCAGCTCGCCAAGCCTCTCCTCGTCATCTCCGACGCGAGCGGCCACGGCTGAACCGACACCGAACCAGCCCGGAAGCATCAGCCGGCACTGGCTCCAGCTGAACACCCACGGTATGGCTCGAAGATCCTCGATCCTGCCGGAGTTGGTCCGCGACGCGGGCCGCGAGCCGATGTTCATGGTCGACAGCTCGTCGATCGGTGTGATCGCCCGAAACCAGCCTTCGAATCCAGGGGTCTCGTAGACCAGACGCCGATATTCGGATTGCGATTCGACGGACAGCTCCTCGGCGATGTGCACGAACTTGGGGTCCACGTGGTCGGTGTTCCATCGATGCAAGACGGTGGATTCGACCGCGGCCGCGACCAAAGCCTCGAGGTTCTGCCTGGCGCGCTCCGGGTCGGCGAACTTTGCAGAGATCATCTCTCCTTGCTCGGTCGTTCTGAGGCCGACGTGAACACTGCCGGCCGGTTGCGCCATGATCGCGTGATAGCTGGACCCGCCACCACGGCCGACGGTGCCGCCTCGGCCATGGAACAACCGCAGCTTCACGTCGTGTCGCCGGGCTACGTCGACAAGGCTCTCCTGACACCGGTACAGGGCCCAGTTGGAGGAGAGATACCCACCGTCCTTGTTGCTGTCGGAGTATCCGAGCATCACCTCTTGGAGCCGTCCGCGGTGGTCGAGCCACTGGCTGTACCGGGGGTTCGCCCACAACGCTTCGACGATGTTGCAGGCACCTTGCAGGTCGGCGATGGTTTCGAACAACGGCACGATCCCGATCGCGAGTTCGGTCGGCGCGGAGGACGCCGTGTTGCTGCGCAGCAGCCCAACTTCGCGAAAGAGCACAGCCACTTCGAGGACATCGGAGACCGACTCACATTTGGAGATGATGTAGTTCTCGATGGCGTTGGGACCGAAGGTGCGCAACGTGCTGGCCGCTTGTCGCAAGATCGACAATTCGCCGTCGACCAGGTCACTGACCGTCGAATCGATGCCGAGCAGCGGTCGCGCCGTCCCCAGCTCGGTCGACAACTGCTCGACACGCTGTGCCTCGTCGAGCGCCTTGTAGTCGGCACAGACCCCGGCGGTGCGCAACAACTCGTCGACGACCTGCTCGTGCACTGCCGAGTTCTGACGCAGGTCGACGGTCGCCAGGTGAAAGCCGAATGTCTCAACGGCACCACGCAGTGCTGTCAGCCGGCCATTTGCCACCGCGTGAGCACCATGTCCGTGCAGCGCGACCTCGATGACGTCCAAATCGGACAACAGCTCCGACGGAGTCTCGTAGCGCGGGCGCTCACCGATCGCGGGAATCCCCGGTACTCGGCCGATCAGGTGCTGCGCGTTCGCCGCCAGACGAGCATGCATCCCTCGGAGCGCTTGGCGGTAGGGCTCGTCGAGCCGATACGGCGAGGTGTCCCCGGCCGCATCGGCCAGCTGCTGAACCGCGGAGCTGACGGTGACGAGACGCGAGGACATCGACAGATCTTCCGCCAATCGCCACAGCTCCTGCAGATGATGCCCAAGAGCCATGGCAGCCTGCTGCTGGAAGGTGTCTGCGAGCACCTCGGCGGTGACGAACGGGTTGCCGTCGCGGTCACCACCTATCCACGAACCGATGCGCAGCATCGGTCGCTCGCGGTCAGGACGCCCGCCGAACGCTGCATCGACTGCGGCGTTCAAGATCGGCGCCTGCGACAGCAGCGACAACTCGAAGTAACGCATCGCGTCGTTGACCTCGTCGCGCAGGCGCAACTTGGTGAGACGCAACATCGCCGTCTGCCAGAGCGTCACGATCTGGCGCCACAACTCGTCGCTCCACTCCGCCTGTTCGACATGGTTCATGTCGACCCGGTCGCGCTGTTCCATCAATGAAGCCACTGCTGTCTGGATCGACTGGATCGTCCTGCGGCGGATCTCAGTTGGGTGGGCAGTGAGGACGGGGACAACATCGCTGGCGGCGACCGCTCGGTGCACATCGTCCGCATCGATCCCGGACTCCTGGATCAGTTGGATCGTTCTGGCCAAGGTGCCTGCGGGTGGTGCCGCGCCGCTCTGCACCAGCGCGCGCCGGCGACGGGCGTGATCGGTGTCCTCGGCGATGTTGGCCAACGTCGCGAAGTAGCTGAATGCTCGAACGACGTGCAGCGCCTCAGCGATCGGAAGCGGATCGAGCAGTTCGATGAGACGCGAAGGCTCTGCGTCGCTGACGGCCGCTCGACGGATGGCCTCGACCAGGTCGAGCGTCGCCGGGCCCGCCTGGTCGGCAATCACGTCGCCGAGCGTGCGCCCCAGCAGGCGGATGTCGTCGTTGAGCGACGCAGTGGGACGCATCGGTTCAGGATAGGAGCTGCCGACGGACTGCCCGTCTCAATTGGTAGACCGCTACCGTCGAGGACGATGACACTCGGTTCGGCTCGCTTTCACATCCGCATCAAGAAGCCGGCAGCAACCGTTTGGCAGTTGGCGGGCGACCCAAAGCGCCTTCACGAGTGGTTTCCCGGTGTCGCGTCGTGCGTTGTGGATGGCACAAGTCGGGTCATCACGCTGGACTCGGGCTTGCCGATGCCCGAGGAGATCCTCGTCCACGACGACACCCTGCGGCGCTTCCAGTACAGGGTCACCGCGCCGATGTTCGTGTTCCACCGCGGAAGCATCGATGTCATCGACCTCGGGGACGAGACGTCGTTGGTCGTGTACACCACCGAGTCCGACCCGCGTACGATGGCCTTGACAATCGGAGCCGCAACCGCGGGCGCGCTCGACGAGCTGCAGCGTTTGATGGAATCCGACACCGGCGCCGGCTGATGGGTCGCAAGATACTTTTCATCACGAGTGATCAGCAGCGTTACGACACACTGCGCTGCAACGGGGGCACGGTCGCACGGACCCCGGTGATCGACGGCTTGGCTGCCGAGGGCTACCGCTATGAGCGCGCCCATCCCCAATCAGTCGTGTGCATGCCCTCGCGTTCGACGATCATCACGGGGCAGCACCCGAGCACGCATGGCGTTTGGATGAACGGCGTCGCTCTGCCCGTCGATGCTCCGTCGGTTGCAGCGGTGCTGCACGGCAGTGGATACCGCACGGCATTGATCGGCAAACCACATTTCGAACCGTTCCTCGATCCGTTCGCGCGCTTCATCGAGAACCGGTTCGCTCGTCAGGGTCTCACGGGTCTGCACCGCGGGTTCGAGCACTTCGAGACGGCGACGCACGGCGCCCTCGGACCGCTTCACTACGCCCGGTGGATGGCAGCGAACCATCCAGAGGCCGTTGCGATGTTCTTCCCAGTTCTCGACATGGCACTGGAGGTCAGCGCGGTGGGCGGCGGTGAAACCGGCGCACCACAAGTGCACGACAACGCCGTCCCACGCGAGTGGTACCACACCGACTGGGTTGCGGATCGCACGATCTCATGGCTGGACTCGCTCGATGCTCAGGACGACTGGTTCGCTTGGATGAGCTTTCCTGATCCCCATCATCCGTGGGATCCCCCCGCATCGGAGCTCGGTCGGGTTGACTGGCGCGACATGCCGCTGCCGGAGGGGTACATCGAGGATGCGGTTCAGCGAGAAGCCGTCCTCGATGCCAAACCGCGCCACTGGCGGGCGTGGTACGACGGTCGCCTCGTCTCCAACTACGAGGCTCCGGCCAGCTGGGTTCCCGCAACGCTCACCGCTGATCAAGTTCGCGAGGTCAACGCCCGAAACGCAGTCGAATGCGAATTGATCGATGAGGCGATCGGTCGAGTGATGACGGTCATCGCAGCCAGGGGATGGAGCGACGATGTCGATGTGATCTTCACCACCGACCATGGCGAGCTGCAGGGCGACTTCGGGCTCCTCTTCAAAGGTCCCTATCACGTCGATGGTCTGATGCGCATCCCGTTGATCTGGCGCCCTGCGCTGTCGGCTGTGAGCACTGCGGCCACGATCACGCGGCCGGTCGGATTGGTCGATCTCGCTCCGACCTTCTGCCAGATCGCGGGCGTTTCTGCCCCGGATTGGATGGAGGGCTCGGCGTTACCGACGGACGACGCTGACGCCGACGCACGCGGGTTCGAGCGGGTCCTGACCGAGTGGGACAGCGATCTGTTCGGCGTCGATGTGCATCTGCGCACGATCACCCGACCGGGGTGGGTGTGCAGCACCTACCAGCCAGGCTTCAGCCACGACGGGACGGAGGGCGAGCTCTACGACCTGGTCGAGGACCCGTTGCAGCAGATCAACCGTTGGGAGGATCGTTCGCTGTCGTCGCTGCGCAGCGATCTGCTGGCCGACCTGTGTGACCACCAACGACCGATGCACTCGCCACTGCGACGGGTCGAGGCACCGGTATGAGGTCTGCGCCCCTACTTCTTGGCTGAGTTGGTGCGCAGCAGGCGTCGGCCCTGCACGGTGATCTCCAGCTCTTTGTACCAGGGAGCCGGCTTGTCGCCACTGCGCTGTCCCCAGACCAACGAGCGCTCCTTTGCCTGCGTCAGAAATGCCGCCACCGTTTCGAGGTCCCAGCCGAGGCGCGCAGCAATGATCGAGTTGTCGACCGGGGCACCAGAATCGTCTCCGCTGAGTACGACACCCAGGAGTTGCACCATTTGCCTGTCGTCCGGCTGGCGATCATCTGGCATCTACGTGTTCCCGACTTCCCCTCGCAGTCCTGAACCGGAGCGGCTCCGCCGAAGCGATGAGAACTTGAGGCACACAGCCTACCTGTCAATGCGGCCGCTGCCCCGGAGGGTCCTGGCCGGGGACGATGTCGCGGCCGGTCGAGTGGCAAGCTGCGGAGATGAGGTCGTACGACGTTCTGGTGATCGGCGGGGGCATCGCCGGGGTATCGATCGGATATGAGCTCGCCACCGATCGATCAGTGGGGCTTGTCGAAATGGAGGCCACCCTCGCCTATCACACCACCGGGCGTTCGGTCGCGACGTTCCTCGAAAGCTACGGCGGGCGCACGATCCGGTTGCTCACAACTGCGAGCCGATCGTTCATGCAGGATCCGCCAGAAGGATTCGGCCGTCCCCTGCTGAATCCGCTGCCGTTGATCTGGGTCGCGCCCCACGGCGATGTCGATGACCTGAACGCAATGTACGAATCCGTCGTCGAACTCGTTCCCGACATGCGCGTCCTGACCGCAGACGAGGCGGTCGAAGCATCCAAGGTGATCCGACCGGATTGGGTTGCCGCCGGGTTGGTCGAACCGGGCGCCAGCGAGATCGACGTGGCCGCGCTCCACGGCGGATACGCAGGCGGGCTGCGTTCACGCGGAGGAGAAGTTCACACGTTGGCTGGTGTCACCGCGATGGAACGAGTCAACGACGTCTGGCGCGTGACCGATCGTTCGGGCGAGCAGTACGAGGCAGCAGTGGTCGTCAACGCTGCTGGCTCGTGGTGTGACCTCGTCGCCGGTCTTGCCGGCGTACGTCCGGTGGGGATACATCCGCTGCGACGAACCGTCTTCACGATCGGCCCCTCCCCCGGCATCGATACACAGACGATCCCGTTGGTCGCCGATGTCGCCGGCACCTTCTACCTCAAGCCAGAAGGGCCGCAGATCCTTTGCTCGCCGGCCGACGAAATCCCATCGGAACCGTGCGACGCAAGTCCGGACGAGGTCGACATCGCCAAGGCGATCGACGTGATCAACGCTGCGACCACGCTCGACATCCGCCATGTCCGGTCTTCGTGGGCCGGTTTACGAAACTTCGTCGCCGATCGATCGCCGGTTGCGGGATTCGACGACCGCGTCGACGGCTTCTTCTGGTTCGTCGGCCAGGGCGGGTACGGCATCCAGATCTCTCCGGCACTTGCCCAGGCAGGCGCGTCGCTCGTGCGCAACGGTGCCCTACCCGACGCGTTGATACAGCGAGGGCTAGATGAAGCAGCGCTGGGTCGTCAGCGCCTGGAAGGCCTCACCACCCTCGGGGGCCACTAGACGGGATCTGGGCTCTGGGTGAGCTCGATGACGTTGCCGTCGTCGTCGCGATAACGAGTAGATGTTCCCCAGGGCTGCAGTTTCGGACCATGCAGCACCTCGACTCCTGCGCTCACCGCGCGGGCGTGCGCGAATTCGATGTCGGCGACCCGGAAGGCGACCTGGGCGCGCGTGGTGGCAGCTCCATCCTTGGCTTCGTACAGTGCAAAGTGCAGGAATGCCCCATCAGTCCAACTCGTCGCGGCGTGACGGCCACTGGTCCATGGATCATCGCCCTTGTGGTCCCCGATGTGAAGATCAAGGCCGAAGCCATCGCCGTAAAGCTTCACCGCTCGATCAAGGTCCGAGACGGTGAGTACCACTGTCACCAATCGCTCGACATTGTCGCTCACGAGCGCAGGATGCCCCGTCCAGCGCCTGAGGGCAAGGCCTGACATTGCCAGCTCAGCTCACGTTGCCCTGGCGACGATGTTGGTGCCGGCCTCCACGACGTAGGTGCCGAGCGTCGTGACCTCGCTATCTGCGCGTGATACATCGGCGACCATCCGATATTCGGCCGTCCAACGATCGCGGGTCACGGTGTGCAACACATATCCGCGGTGGGTCAGCTCGGCGTCGATCAGGTGCGGGTACGCCTTCAACACGTCCGTGAACTGATCGCTGATCGACCCGGCGGAGCTGATCGAGGTCGTGATGAATTCAGCGCCGACCGGCGTGCCCACGGCGCGGTCCCCGGCGCGGAGCTGTGCAATGGCGGCGAGGTGGATGTCGCCGGTGAGCACGATCACGTTGGGCACATCGTTGTCGGCAAGGTGCTGCAGGATTCGCTCGCGTTGTCCCGGGTAACCATCCCACTGGTCGTAATTGAGCACGGCACCGTTCAATGTCGCATCCGCGAGGATCACCTGGTTACCGATCACGTTCCAGGTCGCCGTCGAGGCGCCCAAGGTGTCGTACAACCAGGCCTCCTGATCGTCGCCCAGCATCGTGCGCGCCGGATCGAGCACCTCGGCGCACGGAGGAGCGAGACTCAGCGTCGCATCGCCGCACGCCTGGTCAGTGCGGTACTGACGCCCATCGAGCAAGCTCAGATCGATCAACTCGCCCCATTGCATCTCGCGATAGATGCGGTACTCCTGACCAGCGGCGATCGGCGGGTCGAGGCGCACGGGCTGGTGCTCCCACCAGGCTTGATACGCGGCGAAGCGACGCTCGGGGAAGCCCGGGGCGTCGGCAGGATTCTGCGGTGTGATGCCCGCGTAGTTGTTCTCCACCTCGTGGTCGTCCCAGATGACGAACCACGGACAGACTGCGTGCGCTCCTTGGAGGTGCACGTCGGTCTTGTACCGCGCGTACCGGTTGCGGTAGTCCTCGAGCGTGGTCGGCTCGGGTCCCAGATGAACTTGTCCGATCGGATCGTCGCCCGGACGTCCCGGATCTTCGTAGATGTAATCCCCGAGGAAGACGACGAAGTCGGGCTCGTGCTCGGCGAGGTCGCGGTGGGCGGCGTACTGGCCGTCGGCGTAGTTCTGGCAGTTGGCAACAGCGAACATCGTCTCGGCAACGCCGTCGGCGGGGGCGCCGCGGGTCGTGCCCACCGGGCTGATGTACTGGCCAGCCCGAAAACGGTAGTACCACGTACCCTGACCCACGGCCGCTACCGCGTGGATGCTGTGGCCCCGCGCTCCGGTCGCGGTCTCGACTCCACTTGCCGAGACTGTGTCGAAAGTGGTCGAGTCGCTGATCTCCCACGTCACGTCGATGTCGTCGTCGGGCATGCCGCCGCCATCGAGAGGATCCGGTGCCAGGCGCGTCCACAACACAACACTGGCGGCATCGGGATCGCCGGAGGCGACACCGAGGGTGAACGGATCACCCGAGAGCTCGATAGGTGGCAGCGTCGATGTCGTGGTCGATGTCGTGGTCGACGTCGATGTCGTGCTTGTCGCTCCTGTCGTCGTCGGTGGCTCGGACGTACTGGACGTCGACGAAGTCGGGGCCGAGGAACGCTGATCTGACGTGTCGGAGCACGCGGCGACGACGACGGCTGCACCTGCAGCAAGGAACGTGCGCCGTGAGATCGGATCCATCAACGCAGTCTGCCGAATCATCGCTGATATCGATGGACTGCGGTCGCTCTGTCGACGGCGCGACGGCTACGTTCCAAGACATGCCCCATGGTCTGCCCATCCTGCCGACCACCGTTGTCGGCAGCTACGCACACCCCTCATGGTTCTACGCAGCCAAAGAACTGATGGAGGCGGACCGTTTCGGACCGGTCGACATCGAAGAGACGTTCGACGACGCAGTAGATCGCGCAATTCTCGACCAAGAGCAAGCGGGTCTCGACGTGATCAGCGATGGCGAGATGCGGCGAGCCAGCTTCGTGTGGGCGTTCGCGTCTCGAATGACCGGACTGCGTGATGGTGGAGCACCGCGGAAGATAGGCCCGATGTCGCTCGACATGCGCAACGTGCAAGAGACCACTGGCCCGGTGGGAGTCCCGAACGGGATGGGTGCAGTCGAGGAGTTCGCGTACGCCTCGACACGCACGGCATCGCCGATCAAGGTGCCGCTGCCCGGACCTTTCGCGCTGACCACCTTTATCCGACCGGTCGACTACTACACCGACCGTACCCACCTCGCCGAGGCCTTCGTCCCTGCCTTGAACCACGAGATCCGACAACTCGCGGCCGCTGGCTGCAAGTGGATCCAACTCGACGAGCCCGCAACGCCGGGATATGCAGCCAACGACCCGCACACACCCGCCGACATCGCCCGACTGTTCAACGCATGCATCGAAGGCGTCACGGGAGTCCACTTCAGCCTGCACATCTGCTTCGGTTCGTTCCGCAAGCTCCCCTACGCCAAGAAGACCTACGCCCGGTACTTTCCCGAACTGCTCGAAGCCAAGGCCGACCAGTTCGTCTTGGAGTTCGGCACACGTGAGATGTCGGAGATCGAGCAATGGATGAACTGGGCACCGGACCGCGAGCTCGGCGCCGGCATCATCGATGTACGCACCCACTACTGCGAGACGCCGGACGACGTGGCCGAGCGGGTACGCAAATGCCTCGACCACGTGCCAGTGGACAAGTTGTTCCTGACGACGGACTGTGGGCTGCGCTACGTCCATCGCACGTTGGCCCGCCAGAAGATCACCAACCTCGTCGCTGGCGTGCGTCAGGTTCGTGAGGCTCTATGAGCTCCGCTGCTCGCAAGATCCTGATCGACACCGATCCCGGCATCGACGATGCGATGGCGATCTTCTATGCGCTCGCCTCGCCCGAGCTCGTCGTCGTCGGCCTCACCACCGTCTTCGGTAACGCCGAGACTTCGGTGTGCACGGACAACGCCTTGCGTTTGCTGGAGATCGCCGGCCGGACAGACATACCCGTCGCCCATGGCGTAGAGCAGCCCATGGACATGCCGTATCGAGGACCTGTCGCCTTCGTTCACGGATCGGATGGTCAAGGCGACATCTTCCTGCCTCCGCCGACCACGTCTACCCTGCCGATCGACGCTGCGCAGTTCATGGTCAAAACCGTGATGGATTCCCCTGGCGAGATCACGCTGGTGGCCCTCGGACCGTTGACCAATGTCGCCACGGCCATGCAGCTCGATCCTGGGTTCAGTTCACAGCTGGCGGGGATCGTGTTGATGGGCGGCAACGCCTTTGTTGGGGGCAACGCCTCACCCGCTGCGGAAGCCAACATCCTCAACGACCCCGAGGCGGCCGACATCGTTTTCGGCGCCGACTGCCAGGTCGTGATGGCCGGGCTCGACGTGACGGAGCAGACATTCATGAAATCGTCGGACGTCGCCCAGTTCGCCTCGTTCACCAACGCCAGGGCACAACACCTCGCAGCGATCGTTCCGTTCTACGAGAACTTCTACCGCGAGCGACTCGGGCTCGACGGAATCCTCGTGCACGACTCCTCGACGATCAGCTACCTGCTGGCGCCTGAGCTCTACACGTGGGTCGAGTTCCCGGTACGGGTCGACATCGGCAACAGCTTCTGCCGCGGCAAGACCCAGCCCGCCGTACACGTCAGCGACCACGAGACCGCGTGGAGCACGCGTCGGCCCGTTCGCATACTGACCGGTGTCGATGGTCGCGCCGTCGTCGAGCTCGAGTTGGATCGCCTACGGAGGTGACAGATGCCAGTTGATCCGCAGGTCCAAGCACTGCTGAGCGAACTCGCGGCGTTGGGTCGTCCTCCCCTGTACGAGCTCTCTGTCAAAGACGCACGTGTCGCGGCCGAGGACATGAGGGCATTGGCGGGTGAGCCGATCGAGGTCGGTTCGGTTCGCGACACGACGATCCCGGTAGAAGGTGACGAGATCGGTGCCCGTGTCTATACGCCGCAAGGTGCAGGACCTCACCCTGTCGTGATGTTCTTCCACGGCGGCGGGTGGGTGATCTGCAGCCTCGACACGCACGACAACGTGGCCCGTGCGATCTGCCGCGATGCCGAGGCGGTTGTCGTGTCGGTCGATTACCGCATGGCTCCCGAGCACCGCTATCCGACGGCCGCTCACGACTGCTTCGCGGCGACGAGGTGGGTTGCCGACAACGCTGCCTCGCTGGGTGCCGACGCCAGCCGGCTCGCGGTGTGTGGCGACAGTGCAGGCGGCAACCTCAGCGCTGTCGTCTCGCAGATGGCTCGCGACGACGGTGGTCCGAGGATCCGTTACGTGGCGCTGATCTACCCGGCGGTCGACATGACACGCAAAGGTGGGTCTTTGGATGAGAACGCCTCGGGTTACTTCCTCGAGACCGCCGGGATGCACTGGTTCATGAACCACTACCTCTCCGAGGCGGAGCGGGAAGAAGCGATGGCGTCGCCGTTGCTGCACGAGGATCTCTCGCGCCTTCCCGATTGCTTCATCGCGACTTGCGAGTACGACCCGCTACGCGACGAGGCCGAGGCATACGGCGACTCCATGCGAGCAAACGGCGTGCACGTCGAGACCAAGCGCTACGACGGCCTGATTCATGGCGCCGCAACCCTGACCGGGGTGCTGGATGGTGGGCGCCGGCTCGTTTCCGAGGTCGCTGCGCACCTTCGTCACGCGCTGCATGACTAGGTCGGTCCCAGCGCAATCGTCACGCCGGTGATCATCTCCACCTGACGGACCATCGCCGGCGCGGCGACACGAAATGGATGGCCCGGACCGACGATTCCATCGTTGACCAGTGGGGCGGTCGCCACAGCGGCCAGGCAGCGACCATACTGCAGCGTCTCGAACCACTCGACGATGTCCAAGTTGACAGGAGCCATTCGACGATAGGCGCCGATGAAGCGACGCGACAGCGCACCAGTGATTGCGGCCACGGGAAGACGAGCAAGCCGAGGAACAGAGATCGGCGCGCAATGCAGAAGGGCTGCGGTGAAACCCACGTCGTACTCACGCCGGCAAAGGTTGGCGTTGGTCCAGTCGAGCATGCTGAACGAGTCGTCATCGGTCACCAACATGTTGAACGGGTGGATGTCGCCATGACAGACGACTTCCGGCGTAAGTGCCGGCCGCCGATGTTCGAGCCAGGACAGCAACTCTTCGAATCCGACGAAGCCCGCCTGTGCTGCGGCGCGGATCTCGTCGCGTCTCGCCTCGACGCCGAGCGATGCGTTGTCGATTCCCGCGCCTGCGAATTGCTCCCTGATCGGCTGCGGATCGAGTTCGTGCAATTGAACGGCGGCCACGCTGAGTTGTCGAGCCACGCCGCGGATCGTTTTCGGCAGGCGAAGAAGTGCGGGCCCGATACCGAGGCCTTCCAACGGCGCGTGGCCCTCGGCTCGCTCCATGACCATGAACGCCCCGCCGACCTCCTCGTCGAAACCGTCGAGCACGACGCGGGGTGTGCGATAACCCTGCTCGGCAACGGCGCGCTGCACGATGGTCTCCCGGATCGCCGCGTCACCTCTCGGCATCACGCGCAGCACCAACGGGCCCGCCAGATCGGCCGGCGGATGATCCAACTCGAAGCCGTGGATCGTCGCCCAGAAGCCGCCAGTCATCGGAGTCGGCGCCCGGGCGAACACCTGCTTCTCGCCGGCATGAGCCGACACGATTCGCAGTAACGCCTCATCGATCACCTGCACACGCTAGAACGAACGCATGAATTCTCACATCGAGCTTCGCAGCGACAACGCCGCCGGCGCAGCCCCCGAGATCATGTCGGCCATCGCCGCCGCCAACACAGGTTCGGCCCTGGCCTACGGAGCCGACGAATGGACCTCAGAACTGCGCGACAAGGTTCGCCAGGTCTTCGAGCATCCTGACGCCGAGGTGTTCCCGGTGATCAGTGGCACGGCGGCCAACTCGCTCGCGTTGGCAGCGTTGTGTCCGCCGTGGGGGTCGGTGCTGTGCCACGAGACGGCGCACATCCTGCAGAGTGAGTGCGGGGCAACGTCGATGTTCGGCGGTGGGGCCACCATGCGAGGACTGGGCGGCGAGCACTTCCGGCTGACTCCGGCCGTCATTCGTCAGGCATTCGACGCGACACGTTGGGGAGACCCACATCATTCACAGCCGTCCGTCGTGTCCCTGACGGTGCCCAGCGATCACGGCACCCTGTACACCCCGCAACAGATCGCCGAGTTGACGGCCATAGCTCGCGAGCGAGGACTTCGCGGCCATCTGGATGGCGCACGGGTGGCCAACGCCATCGCCGCGCTGAACTGCAGCCCAGCCGATCTCACCTGGCGAGCGGGAATCGACGCGTTCTCGCTGGGCGCAACGAAGAACGGTGTGCTGAGCACTGATGCAATCATCTGCTTCGACCCGGCGATCTCCGAGCAGCTCGTGTACCGCGTCAAACGTGCCGGCCACGTTGCGTCGAAGATGCGCTTTCAATCCGTCCAACTCACTCGATACCTGACCGGTGATCTGTGGCTGAACCTCGCCCGACACTCGAACTCGGCAATGTCACGACTCGCCGATGGGCTGCGCGGGCTCGGCGTCGAGTTGCTCAACGATCCGGACGTCAACATGCTGTTCGTTCGACTCCAGCCAGATGCCATTGATCGAATGGCGGAAGCAGCGTTGTTGTTCTATCGCATGAGCTCCGACACGATCCGCCTGGTGACGAGCTTCCAGACCACCGAAGACGAGATCGACGAGGCCCTCTTGCGCATCAAGACGGCCGTGTCCGGCTAGCCGTCACCTGAGGTGGACAACTTACGCTCGCTGATCCACACCGCCAGCAAGACCAGCGCAGCGCCGACGCCGTCGCGCACGTGCAGGTGCTCGCCCACGACCAGCCACGAGAAGATGACTCCGAACACTGGGGTGAGGAACATCGTGACGGCAACGCGGTTGGACGGTTGATTGGCCAGGACCAGGCACAACAAGAGATACGCGATCCCCGATCCGATCCCCAGGAAGATCACGGAATCGAACGCCTTCGGCGTGATCGATTCACCGCGCAGCATCCCCCCGTTGAACACGTCGAACAGGCACGCCGGGACCACAAAGAACAACGCACCTATCTGTGTCACAGCGGCGACGGCGAGGGGATCTACGCCGCGGGGGACGCGGCGGACGCACGCGGTGTAGATGGAGAACGTCACCACCGTGCCCAGCAGCAGGATGATCGGCACCACTGGCGAGGGACCGGAGTGCTCGGTGAAGACGCCGGAGGCAACAAGAGCGCCAGTGAACCCGATGATCAAGGCAACGATGGAGCGACGCGACGGCGCGTCGCCGACGAGAAGCACACCGGCTAGTGCGACTCCGATCGGCTCGAGGCCGACGACGATCGAGCCGATGGTGGCCGAACCACGGTCGACTCCGATGCCCATGAAGATGGCCATGAGCCCGATGCCGAACATCCCGATCAGTAGGAGTTGACGGACGTGGTTGCGCGCCGTGTGCAATCGGCGTCGAGCAACGATCGTCAGCATCGTCGCCGCCAGGACGAAGCGGATGAGGTTGGTGGTGGCCGGCCCGAAGCTCTCGCTGGCCAGTTTGTAGGCGGGCAGGCTTCCACCGAAGAAGACGACGATCGTCAGCAGCGTCGCCCGCACGCCGAGCGATGCCGGTTGGGATGGTTGCTCGCGAAGCTCCGTCGCACGTTCGCTGATCGCCACGACCCAACCCTAGGGCGGCGTTGCGCGTTCTCACGCACTGCCTGGACGGACCGTCAGGTACGGTGATACGTGCCCCGCGACAGGCAATCAGTTCCACCCGCACTTTCACCACTGCGTGAGTTCCTGCGCACCGAGGCAGCCAGTGGAATCCTGTTGGTCGCCGCCGCCGCGGTAGCCATGATCTGGGCCAATTCCCCGTGGTCCTCCTCCTACGAGAAGGTGTGGACCACGTCCACATCGATCACGATCGACCATCACACGCTTCACCTCCTCCTGCGGCAGTGGGTCAATGAAGGGCTCATCACGATCTTCTTCTTCGTCGTCGGCCTGGAGATAAAGCGCGAGTTGGTGAGTGGCCAATTGGCCGGCAGGCGTGCTGCACTGCTGCCCGTGGCCGCTGCCGTCGGGGGAATGGCGGTACCGGCGCTGATCTACCTGGGCATCGCCGGACGCGCCGCACCCCGCGGCTGGGCCATCGTGATCGCGACCGACATCGCTCTGGCTCTCGGGGTGTTGTCGATCGCCGGAAGTCGAGTCTCCCCATCGATGCGCGTGTTCCTGTTGGCGGTTGCTGTCGTCGACGATGTCGGCGCGCTGCTCATCATCGCTGCGGCGTATTCGACGGACATCGGCTGGGGCTGGATCGTCGCAGCCGTCGCCGTCTTCGCCCTCGCCTGGATCGCCCGCAGGGCACCTGTCCACCGGCTCTGGGTCTACTTGGCGTTGGGCGTTCTGCTGTGGCTGACGCTGCACGCGGGCGGGCTCAGCCCGACGCTGGCTGGAGTTGCGATGGGCTTGCTGGCACCGGTAGGCGCGAAGGTCAACCCCAGATCGGTTTCGGTGGTCGAATGGTTGGAGCATCTGCTGCACCCTTGGGCGAGCTACGTGATCGTGCCGTTGTTCGCTCTGGCCAATACCGGGCTCACCTTGACCACCGCTGTGCTACATGCCGCGGTCCGGTCGCCCATCACCTGGGCCATCGTCGTCGGGCGTGTCGTCGGAAAGCCGGTCGGAATCGTGCTGACGACGAAGTCGGTCGTACGGGCGCGCCTCGCGGACGAGCCGGCAGAGGGACGGGAGCCTCAGATGATCGGAGTTGCGACCTCGGCCGGTATGGGGTTCACCGTTGCACTTTTCATCACGGGTTTGGCCTTCACGGACCCGGCACGTCGGTCGATCGCTACGTTGGCGGTAGTGCTGGCCGCGGTGATGGCAGGGGGACTGTCGCTGGCCATTCTGGGCTTTGGCAACGAACGGACTTCCGACGGCCTCAACACTTCCGCTGATGCGCCAGAATGGTCCCAATGAACGCTCGCCGTGTCATGCGGGTTCCGCTCATCGTCGTTGTCGCCGCAGTGCTCGCCGGTGCGTGCGGCGACAGCAAATCGTCCCCGTCCCCCTTCCCGGCGGCAACTCCTGTTGTTGCCACTGCCACTGCCGCTAGTGCTACCAGTGCAGAGCTTCAGGACGTCAAGTTCACCGCGGCCGATGGGACGGTCATCGACTACCTGCTACTGGTTGCGCCGGGTCGTGCAATCGGCCGACCCGGCAAGGTCCTGTTCACGTTTCCACCCGGAGGTCAGGACCTCGAGCTGACGCGACGGATCGTCGAAAGCAAGTGGCGAGACGAGGCGCTTGCTCGAGGCTGGGTGGTGGTCTCGCCGGCAGCGCCATCGAGCGGCTTGTTCTACACGGACAAGTCGGTGCGTCTCGTTCCCGAACTGCTCGACGCGGTCGCTAAGGACTACCCGCCAGAGGATGGCCGATTCGATCTGGCCGGCGTCAGCAACGGAGGACTCTCGGCGTTCAAGGCCGCCCTGACATACCCGGAGCGATTTCGTTCGCTCGTGGTCTACCCCGGCTACTCCGAGGACGGCGGCGACGACCCCCAGCTCTCCAAGCTGAAAGACATCGGTGTCGGCATGTTCGTCGGTGGCGAGGACACAGGCTGGCGTACGGCGAGCGAACTGACCGAGAAGACGTTGAAAGCACTCGGCTACACCGTCGAATTGCACGTCATCGCCGGGGAAGGACATATCATCGGACCTCTCACCGGTGCCGATCTGTTCGATGCCATTGAACGTGTCCGCGCCTGATCGGTCTGGAGAACCACTGTGATCAAATCGTGGCTGTTCGAGTTCTTTCACCAACCACTCGACCCGCAGCGACGATCAGATCCTGAGGCAGTGCATGACCACTTCCGCTGGTACGTCGATCTGTGGACGCGGGCCGACTCGCGCAACTTCGAAGGCATCTTCTTCAGCGAGCACCACTTCGGCGCGGCCTACAGCCCATCGCCCAACCTGCTGATATCGCATGTGGCCGCGCGGACCTCACGCCTGCGCCTCGGCGTTCTCGGATCGGTGAGTCCGTACGCGACGCCGTGGCGAGTCGTCGAAGAGATCGCGATGCTCGACCACCTGACCGACGGCCGTCTGGAGATCGGCGTGGTCAGTGGAATCCCGCCCGAGCTTGCTGTCGTGGGAATTGCAGGGGATGTCGCCGCCGCGCGCCACAGCGAGATCATCGACGTGCTCGATGCCGCATTGCGCAGCCCAGTGATCTCGCATCATGGTGAGCAGTGGAACTTCGACAACCTCGAGATACTGCCGCGGTGTCTGCAACAACCATCACCTCCCGTGTGGACCGCCGTGCGAACGGCAGGATCTGCTGAACGCGCGGGGAGACGAGGATGGAAGGCGTGCGGCGGGTTCCTGTCCGCCAAAGAGGTCGCCGTGGTGTTCGACTCATATCGTCAAGGCGCTCAAGAGGCGGGCCATCCGCACGGTCCGGAGCAGATCGCAGTGCGTCGCATGGTGACGTTCGTCGATGATCCATTGCAACAGCGCGAGGCGGTCAGCCGCGCCAAGCGCGCCTTGCTCGACGTTTTGACTGCAAGCGCGGGGCCGCTGCCACCGTGGGCAGCCTTGCTCGACAGGCCGGACGAATCGATCGCCGCGCTCAGCGACGACGAGTTCGTCAGCGGCACTCCACAACAGGTTGCAGAGCAGCTGATCGAGCAGTGCCAGGTGATCGGTGCCGGCCACCTCCTCGTCGCGTTCAGCGAGCGTGATCTCGACAGGCTGGAGGAGAGTCACGAACTGTTCAGCACCGAGGTCGCTCCGCTACTGCGCCAAGCCGCAGTCTCCTGATGACACGTCTGGATGGCAAGGTCGTCCTCATCACCGGCACTGGAGTCGGCATGGGCCGCGCCGCTGCGTTGCGGTTCGCGGCCGCCGGTGCAACGGTCGTCGGGTGCGATCTGAATCCGCAGACATCGGCTGAGACGGCGCGATTGGTCACGGATGCCGGCGGTGCAATGACTGCGACTGCTCCGGTCGACCTCTCGTCGTACGAAGAGACCGAACGCTGGATCGACGAAGCGGCCACGAGCCTCGGCGGGATCGACGTGTTGTACAACAACGCATCGTTACCCGTGGTTGGACCCTGGGACGATCTGACGGTCGATGATTGGCACGCGGGCATCCGCAACGAGCTCGATCTGGTGTTCTACGCATGCAAGGTCGCCTGGCCACACCTCGTCGCGCGCGGCGGTGGCAGCATCATCAACGTCGCCTCGATCGCCTCGATCCGCGGAGCCGCGTTCTTTCAGCAGGCCGCCCACGGCGCGGCCAAAGGTGGCGTGCTGTCGCTCACCTACCACCTGGCTGCGGCCGGCGGACCGCATCGAATCCGAGCCAACGCGATCCTGCCGGGGATGATCCGCACCCCGTCCACGGAGTTCTTGTTCGCCACACCGGACTCACCCGGCAGCAAGCTCGGCGTAGCCAATCCCCTGGGCCGCGTCGGTGAGGCCGACGACGTCGTCAAGCTCGCCGTCTTCTTGGCCTCGGATGAGGCCTGGTACATCAACGCTGCGGCGATCCCGGTCGACGGTGGTCAAGCCGTCATCGAGTGACCGGAGCGCACTCGGGCTAGCGCAGGTTCCCGATGAGTGGGAGTGCAATAGGCTCGGTGGTCGATGACGGACGAAGCACCGCTCGACGCCGACGTGGTGGCCAGAATCCTCCGGCGTGCCAGCGATCTCGAGCGCAGGAGTGAATCGCGAGCTCCGGCCGACGGGATCGCCGAGGAGTCACTGATCGCCGCGGCAGAGGAGGTCGGGCTTTCCGTCGATGCCGTGCGTCGTTCGATTGCGGTCGAACGGCTGGGTCCGGTACCAGCTCCACGCCTGGGCGACCGCATACTGGGACCGTCGCAGGTCCACGTCGATGGTCAGCTCGATGCGCTTGCGAACGACGCATTGGCAAGGGTCGACGCGTGGTTGGTCGACGGCCACCATCTTCGGCGTGACGTGCTGCGACCAGGAGAGGGCGAGTGGAGCAAACGGTCGGGCCTCGTCGGCGTGGCCGTCCGGACCATCCGCAACGCGACCGGCGAGGGCAAGCTCGGCGACTTCGAACGAGTCACTGCCGCGGCCCGCGACGTTGGCAGCGGATCGTCAATAGTCCGGGTCGCGGTCGATCGAACGACCAGTCGGCGCTTGGCCGGCGGTGGCGGCGCCATCGTGGCCGTCGGTGGCATCACCGGAGTCGTGGTCGCTGCGGCGGCTGCGACACCTGCGTTGCTGCTGGCGATGCCGGTCGCTGTTGTGGCTGGCGCAGGTGTTGCTCTGACCGGTCGAAGGCGGGCCCGCGCTACCGAGCGCGAGATCCAGCGGCTGCTCGAGGCCGTTCGCGTCGGCGCCGACCCGATCCGTCTGAGCGTGGACGTCGTCCGCCGCGCAACGGGCAAGGCGACTGCCGCCGGTACGAGCGCACTTCGTGCGGTGGGTCGCCTTGCACCGCCACCACAACCGCCGTCGCCACCCCCGCCACCTCTGCGCTCACCGATCGCTCGACGTCGGCCAGACAGGTGACGACTTCGTCACTCCTGCCAACGCCAGGCCAGCATGTCGACAGCCCAACCTCGCTCGGGATCGGGTGCATCCGTCTCAGCCGTGTGGAGGTGGGTCCTGGCCTCTTCGTACCGATGGCTGTGGTAGGCCATGGAACCGAGATAGAAGTGGGCGCGACCCTTGTCGGTCGCCCCTGCAGCATCGGAGTCGACGACAGCTTGGAGCTCGGTCATCGCCACGAGTTGATCGCCGCTTTCGAAGGCAGTGATTCCGGCGAGCAGCATTTGCGAGTCGTCGGTCTGGTACGGGTTGTCGTCGTCTTGAACCTGCACACCGATCTGCAGCAGAGCGTCTCTGGCCTGCTTGAGTTGTATCTCGCTGTGGCTGTTGGCGAGCACGTATTCCAGAGCGGAACGGGCCTCGTCGTTGCGACCGAGATGAACCAACGCGACGCCGCGGTACCCCTGACAGACGGAATGTCGGCCGATACCGACGTCGACAGCGGTCTGCTGATAGGCCTGGCTGAGCGCATCGACGGTTGTCCAGTCGCTGCGTTCGAAGGCGCTGGTGATGCTCTCCATGTAACGCTCGCACGCTTCGGCGGTCTCCGGCACCTGCGATGGGTCGACTGCCTGATCCGGCATCTCCGCGCGCAACGCGATCTCCAAGTCGTGCGTCCCCGGTTCGTTCGAGGACGAAACGAAGATGAGCGCACCATCGATGTCGCCGGTTGTCTGAAGGTAGAGGGCCAACCGGTAGGCAGCAAGACTGGCCTCAGGGGTGCCGGCTACACCGCTGAGAACCGAGCGATAAAGGACATGTGCGTCCTCGGTCCGGCTGTCGTTCCACAGACGGTCGGCCGCTTGCATGTACTCAGTGATCTGCTCAGCTGACCCCGGGATCGCGGTCGGATCGTCAATAGCCATTTTGGCAGTATTCACCCATCGAGCGTCATGTCAATCCCGAGCGGCGAAGTGTGCCTGTACGGGAATCACGGCTACCCGATGAGGCGCGGCGCGGCATGAGCGTGACGGTCAGCGCGGCTCGAAGCTGTTCACCGTGGCGCCTGGAGGGGCGTAGAAGTCGAAGAACCGTCGATCGGGATCGTAAACGTCGCGCAGGTGTTGCAGCTTGGCGAAGTTGTCGTCGGCCATGAACTTCGATGGACGATGCGCGAGGTCGGCGTCTCCGAGATAGGAGCCTTTGCTCAGTCGCTCCAATTCGCGAAAACGCGACGTGAGCCACTCCTGCATCACCGCGTCGTCGGTCTCGTCCTGCCAGATCGTGTAGGCCGCGATGTAGACGTTGCCCTCCATCGAGAACGCCATGTCCTGCAGAGGTCGCGAGGGCGCCCAGCCGTACCAGATGACGAACGATTCCAGTGTCGGCAACGAGCGGTAGAGGTCGCCGAGGACCGGAAGCAGATCGCGGGCCGGCGCATCGGTCCACACGCAGTCCGCGGCATACCGCATGCCGGGCGGGTTCTGGGCGTCCATGATCGGGTTCTCGTCCTCGAACGAGGTCGGCTCGGCGAAGATGTGCAGCAACGCCCGATCCAACACAGGGCACGTCTCGAGCGGTGCCATCAGGCGTCGGGCCTCTTCCGGGGTGTCGAACATCCCGGTCGTGTGCATGATCAACAACGGGCCGCCGCCAACATCGGCGTCGATATCCGGCGGAGCGATCCGCGTGCCGACGATCACCGGCTCGACGCGGATGTCCAAGGTGGGCAGCACGTCGTGGGCCCAGGTGAGCAATTCGTCGAAGCACTCGATCGGAAATGCGTAGGTCGTGTGCGTGAACGCCGCCGGCATGCGGTGAACCCGAAGGTAGAAACGCGTGACGACACCGAAGAAGGCCGGGCCGGCACCGCGCGCCGCCCAGTACAGATCACTGTTGTTCTCAACATCGGCATGAACCAATTCGCCGTCGGCGGTGACAACGTCGACACCGAGGACGTTCTCGCAACCCCACCCCCATTGGCGGGAGTTCCAACCCTGACCGCCCTGCAGCAGGTAGCCGCCGAGGCCGACTGTCGAGCAGTGCCCGCCCGGAAAGACCAGCCCGTGCCGGGCCAGGAATGGAGCAAGATCCTGTCCACCGCGCAAGGCTGGTCTGGCCGTGGCCGTCAGGTTGTCGGCATCGACCGTCATCTCCCGCAGGCCGGCGAGATCGATCAACAGAGCGCCGTCGCGCACGCTCCATCCCGCCCAGGCATGTCCGCCAGATCGCGTCGACACCTGCCATCCGCGCTCGTTGGCAAGCAGCACACCGGCGATCACGTCTGCCTCGTTGGCAGCTTCCAAGATCGCCGCCGGATAACGCGTTGGGTGACGAGCGTTGAAGAGTGGACTGGTGCGTTCCGATTCGTACTCGGCGCTCCCCCGCTCGACGAAGCGTCCCTCGAACATCGCCTCGGACATCCGGCCTACGACTTGATGCGCAGGTTGTCGGGGTCGTACAACGGCCGAAGCGAGGCTCGGGCCGGATACCGACATCCGGCGATCTCGACCTCCCAGCGACCCGACGATACGTAGGCAGCGTTGACCGGCTCACCACCACCCTCCACCATGACAAGACCCACGGCACCGCCGAGCGTGAACCCGTACGAAGCGGCACGGACATATCCGACAGAGCAGTCATCGCGACGCACGACTTCGGCATGGAACATCAGCGGCTCCGGGTCCTCGATCACGACCTGTGCCAAGCGACGGGTCAGGGGGCCGGAGGTCTTCTTGGTGAGGACCGCCTCGCGACCGATGAAGCCGCCGGGCTTGTCGAGGTCGACCGCGAAACCGAGCCCGGCCTCCAGGACCGAATCAGTGTTGTCGATGTCGTGCCCGTAATCGCGATAGCCCTTCTCCATCCGCAAGCTGCCCAACGCCTTGAGGCCGGCATGGCGCAAGTTGAACTCCTGACCCGCGGCGGCGATCCGGTCGTAGACGTGGACCGCCTGCTCGGCCGAGACATAGAGCTCGTAACCCAACTCACCGACATACGTGATCCGGATGCACAGGACCTGAGCGAAACCGATGTCTATGTATCGGGCGGTGCGGAACGGAAAGGTCTCGTTCGAAAGATCCGTGGTGGTCAGCGTCTGCAGCAACTCGCGCGACCGGGGCCCTTGCACGTTCAATTGCGCGTGTCCCGCAGTGACGTCGGTGACGATGGCGTGGCAGTCGCCGAAGTACCGGCGCATGCGCGTCTCAACATGTCGATGCGCCGTATCGGTGGCCACTACCCAGAACCGATCATCAGCAAGCTTTGTGACCGTCAGATCAGCCTCGATGGTCCCGGCCTCGTTCAACCACTGGGTGTAGGTGATCATCCCCGTCGGGCCGTCGACATCGTTGGCAGAGAGTTGGTTCAACATGCAGCCGGCGTCGCGTCCTTGCACGAGGAACTTCGACATGAACGACATGTCCATCACGATCACGTCGTTGCGCGCTGCCTCGTGCTCGGCCCTCCAGTAGTCGAACCAGTTCTGGCGGCCCCACGACAGGCGATCGATCTTCGGCTCGACACCCTCCGGCGCGAACCAGTCTGCACCCTCCCATCCGCTGACATCTTTGAAGTAGGCGCGCTGCGCTTCCAACCGCTGGTGGATCGGCGACACCTTCGCATTGCGCGCTGTTGTCATCGACTTGCCCGGGTAGTGGCATTGGAAGACCATCCCGAGCGACTCGACCGTGCGCGTCGCCCGGTACTCGGGGTTGGACTGGTATCGGTGCAGTCGGTCGATGTTGAACCCAGTGATGTCGACGTCCGGCTGACCCGTCAGGATCCAGTGAGCCAGAAGCCGGCCCATGCCACCGCCGGTAAGGATTCCGACCGAGTTCATCCCGGCGGCGACGAAGTAGTTCTTCAGCTCCGGAGCCTCGCCCACGACCGGCAACAGGTCAGGGGTGAAGCTCTCCGGGCCGCAGAAGAACGTGCGGATACCGGTGTCCATCGAGATCGGAACGCGGCTCATCGCCCGCTCGATGTACGGACCCATTCGGTCCCAGTCGGGCTGGATGACGCCGAAGGAGAAATCGGTCGGGATGGCACCCACGTTCCAAGGAGCGCAGACCGCTTCGAACAGACCGATCATCAGCCCGCCGACCTCTTCGCGGTAGTAGCCGTAGTTGGCAGGGTCCTCGATCACGGGCCACGTGTTGGCAAGGCCCTCGATCTGCTCGGTGATCAGGTAGTAGTGCTCGGCAGCTTGCAGCGGGATGTTGATGCCGGCGACGTCGCCCAGCTGACGTGCCCACATGCCGGCGCAGTTGACGACGAACTCGGCTTCGATCTCGCCGGCGTCGGTGCGCACGCCGGTGACGACACCGTTGCGTTGCACGACACCGGTCACCGACACACCTTCGATGATGGTCGCGCCCTTCAGCCGGGCGCCCTTTGCCAGTGCCATCGTCACGTCCACAGGATTGGCGCGACCGTCCTCTTTGACATAGAACCCGGCGAGCACGTCGTCTGTGCGAGCCAGCGGGAAGAGCTCGTCGACTTCCGTGGCGGAGATCTCGTGGACGTCGACACCGCAGTACCGATTGAAGGCGGCAACACGCCGGTACTCTTCGAGCCGGTCGGGCTCGGTCGCAAGCTCGATGAAGCCGACCCGGTTGAAGCCCGTCGATTGGCCCGTCTCCGCCTCGAGTCGCGCATACAGATCGCAGGTGTACTTGCGCATCTCTGTCGACGTCTCCGACAGTGAACCGAACGTGACCATGAGGCCGGCGGCGTGCCACGTCGTGCCGGATGTCAACTTGTCGCGCTCGAGCACGACGACGTCGGAGCAGCCCATCTCGGCAAGGTGGTAGGCAACGGAGCATCCGATCACTCCTCCACCGATCACCACCACGCGAGCACGTTGGGGCAACGACGGTGGCATGGGTGCCGAGTGTATTCACGATCGCTGACTTCGATCACTGACCTCGATCACTGACCTCGATCACTAACCTCGTTCATCAATGGCCGTGACCGGGGAAATCGCTCCGCCACTCGGCTATCGGCCGAGTCTCGATGGTCTCCGCGCGCTCGCGGTGCTGCTGGTTGCCGGCGTTCACACGCAGCCAAGGCTCGTGCCCGCTGGCGCGATCGGGGTCGACATCTTCTTCGTGTTGAGCGGCTTTCTGATCACCACGCTGCTCGTCGAAGAGCTCGACGGTCGCGGACGAGTCTCCATCGGGCGGTTCTACGCGCGCCGCGCCTTGCGTCTCCTGCCAGCGTTGTTCGGGTTGCTCGCGACCGTTGCCGTGTGGGCGATCGTGTTCGCGACACCAGACACCCGCCACAACGCGCTCGACGAGATCATCGCCGCCGCGTCGTACACCCGCAACCTGACGTGGTGGGCGCACGTGCCCGGAAACCTGCTGGGCCACACGTGGTCCCTGGCGCTCGAAGAGCAGTTCTATCTCGTCTGGCCGCTGGTTCTGATCCTGTGCCTCCGACCGCGCCGATCCAGCGCCGGTATCGCCGCCGTGTTCGTTGTGGCATCCATCGTGATCATCACGCTGCGGCTGTCGGGAACTGTCGGCCCGGCCAACCTGTTCATCGGACGCCCCGACGCACTCCTGCTCGGCGCCGCTCTGGCTCTCGCACGCCGCGACTGGAGCAGTGGCTGGCATGGCGTGTCTGCGTCGCGGCGCGCAGCACACGCTGCAGTCATAGGGACCGCGGCACTGGTGCTTATCGCATCATGGGATGCAGCAGACAACCTGTTGAGCATCGGCTACACGCTGGCAGCGCTCGCCACTGCGCTGTTGATCTACGGACTCGTGGCTCTCGACGAGGGTGGCCGCACGCGGGTGTTCGCTTGGCCCCCAGCGGTCGCGTTCGGCCGTGTGTCGTACGGTTTCTACCTGTGGCACTTGCCAGTTCTGCGATGGACCGACGACCGTCTCGTCGGACAGCCGGCGCTTGTTCGAATCAGCATCGGGCTCACCTTGGCGTTGATCGCGACGTTGCTCTCGTACCGCCTGATCGAGCAACCGATGCTGCGCCTCAAAGGGCGGTTCGCGCCACGTCCAGCCATTGCGGAACCCGGTGCGGCACGGCAGTTCGACCAATCCGGAACGTTTCGTGTGACGAACGAGTTACATGACTGAGTCGGCGAAGTCGCGCACCGAAAGGCCGGCAGATGCTGCGTAGCGCACTGCGACGACGCGGCAACGACGAGCAAGACCAGGACGACCTCAAAGACCCCCTCGGCACGCTGTTGAGCCGTGCGGGCCGCGGAGACCAGGCCGCGTTCGGCGAACTGTACGACGCACTGGCTCCGTTGCTGCACGGCTTGGTGCTGAAAGTCGTACGCGACCCGGCGCAGAGCGAAGAGGTCGCTCAAGAAGCGTTCGTCGAACTGTGGCGGCTGGCGCCTCGCTACGACGCCAGCCGAGGCACGGTCAGATCGTGGGCTGCGACGATCGCCCACCGCCGGGCTATCGACCGCGTTCGCTCCGAACAGGCGAGCAGGGACAGGACCGAACGCGAGTCGCAGAAGCGACCCATCCAAGACGACGACGTCGTCGAACAGGTGGTGGCCAACATCGACGGGACGAGGGTGCGCAAGGCACTCGAGCGGTTGACCGAGATACAACGACAAGCGTTGGAACTGGCCTACTTTGGCGGACACAGCTACCGCGAAGTCGCCCTCCTCCTCGATGTTGCCGAAGGAACGATCAAGACGAGGATTCGCGACGGCATGATTCGATTGCGCGACGAACTAGGAGTTGCCACGTGAGCGGCATCGATATCCATCAACTTGCGGCGGCATACGCCCTCGACGCAGTTGACGAGCGCGAGCGCGCCGAGTTCGAGGCCCATTATCCGACGTGCCCAATCTGCCGGCCCGAGGTTGCCGGGTTCAGGGAGACACTCTCGCAGGTCGCTGCATCCGTCGCTGTCCCTCCCCCGACGTCTCTGAAGGCCAGCGTCATGGCCGAGATCGACACGACTCGGCAGCTCTCACCGTTGTTGCCCGATTCAGTTGTCAACCTGGCAACCCACGGCAAGCGCCGTCAGACGACGACGCGCGCCCTCACGATTGCCGCCGCGCTGGTATTGATCGCCACGGGGGCATTCATCGTCGGGCGGCGTTCGAGTGGCGACAGCGACTACACAGCCGCGGCCGCCGCGGTCATCGGCAGGCCGGATACCCGGATCACCACGTTGGACGGAACGGGACGAGGATCAGGGGCAGGATCCGTCCGAGTCGTCTGGTCGCCGAGTGCGGGACGCATCGTCGTGATGGGCGATGGTCTTGCCGACCCAGGGCAGGGTAAGGCCTACGAATTGTGGCTCCTCGACGATTCCGGCGCACATGCCGTACGACTCCTCGACAAGGCAAAGGACCACCAGGTTCGGCGGGTCATCCCGATCAAGGGTTCGCCGACCAAATGGGCGATCACGGTCGAACCGGAGGGTGGCGTGGACGTTCCAACCGGCCCGATCATTTATGCCGGCGCCGTCTGAAGATCTACGCGAAGGTTTGACAGTCCTACTTGAAGGCCTGGCACAGGGCGGCGATGTGCGACGGTCCGATCCCGCAGCATCCGCCGATCATCGACAGCTCGTATGCCGCGGTCCATTGCTTGGCCAGGTCGACGTACTCGGATTCGGGAATGATGTCGACGAACTGCCAATCAGGCATGGCGAAGTAGCCCGATTCTGCATAGGCACCGAGCGACCCGCGCCAGTGCCGGCGAACGATCTCCAGCGCCGGACCGGTGAGGTGCGGCGCGGAATGCATCACCGAGACCATCGCGGCGGGCGCTGATCTCAGCAGCGGCTCGACGAACTCTTCCAGCAACCAGTTGGGGCGCCCGAAGCCGACGAGGCGACCGTCCTCGCCCTCGTCGTCCTCCTCGACCGAGATCCCGATCCAGACAGGTAACCCGGTCGCCGCGGCAGCTTCCGTGGCCCATACCGAGTAGTCGCCGTCGCGCATCATCTCCATGGCAATCACGTCGACGCCGGCATCGGCAAGTCCGTCCGCCTTCGCAGCGAACAATCGTCGGGCCTCGGCCTCGGGCCAGTGGCGGAGCATCTCGCTTCGATCGCTGCCCGGGATTCCAGGTCGCATCACCGAGAACGAACCGGCCACCGGCACGGTGCCGAAGCTCGCTTCGCGCGCCAGTTGCACCGCGGCCGCATCGATGCGGACGACATCAGCATCGCGACCCAGATGGTTGAACAGCAGCGGGCTGGTCGCGTACGTGTTGGCGATCAGCACTTCGGCGCCGGCATCGAG
>JANMRB010000228.1:0-9200 GCA_031370825.1 Ilumatobacteraceae bacterium | reverse complement strand
TGCGGCAAGTCGACCACCGCCTACGCGGCGCTGCGCTACCTGCCACGAAACGGTCGGATCTCCAGCGGCACGATCATGGTGGACGGCGAGAACGTGACCAAGATGTCGCACGAGCGACTGCGGTTGTTCCGCGCCCACGCTGCATCGATGGTGTACCAGGAACCGGGCTCCGCTCTGAACCCGACGCTGCGCATCGGCAAGCAACTCATCGAGACGTTCGTCGTGCTCGGCCAGTCGAAGGCACAGGCCGCCGCGAGCTCGCTCGCCGCGCTCCGAAAGGTGCAGATCGCCGACCCGGAGCGGGTGATGGGCAGGTACCCGCACCAGCTGTCCGGCGGGATGCTGCAGCGTGTCGTCATCGCGATGGCACTCGCATGCGACCCGAAGCTCTTGGTGCTCGACGAGCCGACAACGGGTCTCGACGCCACCGTCGAGGCAGAGGTGCTCGACCTCGTGCGCACGCTCCGCAACGAGACCGGCGCAGCGATCCTCATGATCGCCCACAACCTCGGTGTGATCCGCTCGATGTGTGATCGGGTCGGCGTGATGTACGCAGGCAAGATCGTCGAGGAAGGCGACGCCGACGAGCTGTTCGACGAACCAAAGCACCCGTACACGGTCGGGCTGCTGCATTCGATCCCGCGCAGCGGCATGCGCAAATCGCAGCACGCTCTGTCGACGATCCCTGGCACGCTGCCACCACTCGGCGCCGACCTGCCGACATGCGTCTTCATCGATCGCTGCCCGCTGGTCACCGACATCTGCCGCGAGGTGGCGCCCGAACTGGTCGAGGTCGGGCCGCTTCACCTGGCGCGCTGCCATCACCACGACCAGATCTCGGCGCTCGAGCAGATTCCCGGCCCGATCCCTAGCGCGTCCTCGATGGGTCACGAGATCCTTTCGATCAGCGGCGTGTCGAAGACGTTCCGCCAGAAGGGTCACAAGATCCCGGCCCTGGTCGGCATCGATCTGGGACTCGCCGACGGCGAGACCCTCGGCCTCGTCGGGGAGTCCGGATCCGGCAAATCGACTCTCGCCAAGGCGATCCTCGGTATTCATGCCGGCGACACCGGATCCGAGCTCAGCCTGGATGACCACGAGCTCGCCGGCACGATCAGCAAGCGAACCACGGCCGACAAGCGGGCAATGCAGATCATCTTCCAGAACCCTGACTCGGCGCTGAACGCCTCGTGGACGGTGCGACGAATCCTGGCTCGGTCGGTGCGCAAGCTCACCGGAGCGGATCGCGACGCGGCCGATCGCAAGGTCGCGCTGTTGGCCAACCATCTGCGGCTCTCGCCACGTCACCTCGACATGAAGCCCAGCCAACTGTCGGGCGGCTTGAAGCAACGCGTCGCCATTGCTCGCGCATTCGCCGGCGATCCGCGGATCGTCGTGTGCGACGAACCGACCAGTGCGCTCGACGTCTCGGTGCAAGCTGCCATCCTCAACCTGCTCGCCGAGCTCCAGGCCGAGAAGCGCACCAGCTACGTCTTCATCAGTCACGACCTCGGTGTTGTCCGCTACCTCGCCGACCGCATCGCGGTGATGTACCTCGGGCGCATCATGGAAGTCGGCGACACCGACGACGTGTTCAACGGACCACACCATCCCTACACAGAGGCACTGCTGTCGGCCGTGCCGACCGTGGACGGAGGTGGACTCGATCGCATTCCTCTGCAGGGCGAGATACCAAGTCCCGCTAATCCACCGAGAGGCTGCGTCTTCCATCCACGTTGCCATCGGTTCATCGACGGTGTCTGCGATGTCGAGGAACCGCCTCTGCTCGACGCCGGGAACGGGCACCTGATCCGCTGCGTCATCCCTGCGGAGCAACTTGTCGTACTGCAATCGAAGGGTTCCGAGACGCGAGTAGACGAGTGACCGAAGCCGAGCATTCTGACTCGGCGCGTCATCGCACCGGTGGTGGCCGGTCAGCACGCATGGCGGCACGTACTGGAGAGGGTGCCAGGCCACACGCGCCCGCATTCATCCGACGCGAGATACCACCGTACGAGCTCTTGGGTGAGGAGGGCCTCGCACTGATCGAGACCCAGGCCGATCGTTTGTTGGCCGACGTGGGCATTGAGGTTCGCGACGACCCGGAGTCGCTGCAACTCTTCAAAGATGCCGGTGTCTCGGTCGACGGGATCACCCTTCACTTCGATCCGGGCCATGTCAAGGCGCTGTGCGGCACCGCTCCGAAGCAGTTCACGCAGTTGGCCCGCAACCCGGCGCGATCGGTGGAGATAGGTGGCAACAACGTCGTTTTCGCGCCTACCTACGGCTCGCCGTTCGTGCGTGATCTCGAAGGCGGCCGGCGCTACGCGTCATTGGTCGATTTTCAGAACTTCGTCAAGCTCACGTACGACACGCCGTGGTTGCACCACAGCGGCGGAACGGTCTGCGAGCCGGTCGACGTTCCGGTCAACAAGCGGCACCTCGACATGGTCTATGCCCATTTGCGCTACAGCGACAAGGCGTTCATGGGCTCCGTGACCCAACCCTCGCGCGCCTCGGACTCCATCGAGATGGCACGCATCGCTTTCGGCGCCGACGTCGTCGAGAACAACTGCGTCATCATGGGCAACGTCAACGTCAACTCACCGTTGGTGTGGGACGCGACGATGACAGGTGCGCTGAAGACCTACGCCGCAGCCAATCAGGCTCCCGTAGTGGTGCCGTTCATCCTCGGCGGCGCGATGGGCCCGGTCACCACCGCCGGCGCCGTCGCTCAGGCTCACGCCGAGACCCTGGTCGGTGTCGCCCTCGGCCAGCTCGTACGTCGCGGATCGCCGGCTATCTACGGCAACTTCCTGTCGTCGATGGATCTGCACAGTGGCAGCCCCACATTCGGGACACCCGAGCCGGCGCTCGGATCTCTGGTCGTCGGTCAGCTCGCTCGTCGCGTCGGCCTGCCATTGCGTTGCAGTGGAGCCTTCACCTCGTCGAAGATCCCCGATGGCCAGGCCATGGGCGAATCCGCCGTATCGATGCTGGCGGCGCTGCTGTGCGGTGCCAACTTCATCCTGCATGCCGCTGGTTGGCTCGAAGGCGGCCTGACGATGGGTTACGAGAAGTTCATGATGGACCTCGACCTGTGCGGCGCCGCGCACACCTACCTGAAGGGGTTCGATCTATCGCCCGACCAGTTCGCGATGGACGGCTTCGTCGAGATCGGTCCTGGCAAGCACTTCTTCTCGGCTCAGCACACCCTTCGCCACTACGAGTCGGCGTTCTACGAGCCCGCCCTCAGCGATTCATCGTCGTTCGAACAGTGGCGCGACGCGGGCGAACGCAGCAGCGAGGACCGCGCCGCGAAGCTCTATCGCGAGGTGCTGGCCAACTATGTCGCCCCGGACATCGACGACGCAGTGGATGCCGCTCTGCTCGAGTTCGTCGATCGGCGCAAGGCTTCGATGCCCGACCAGTGGTACTGATATCAATGTGAGAGGGCCACGACGTGAGGCCAAACGACCAAGAAGGGGGTCATCATGAGCCTGGCCATCGACATCCCGGCAAGGATCGGCGCGATCGATCGCCGCAAGCTTCGTCTCGACAGGCTGGCCAAGATTCGCTCCGAGCTGGTCGCCCTCGATTACGGGGCGGCGCTGCTCAGCGATCCGATCAACATTCGCTACGCGACCGACACTCACACCTTCAACGTCTGGACGATGCATGCCCCTGGTCGGTATGTGTTCGTGCCGGTCGACGGGCCGGTCGTGCTCTTCGAATTCGGGACGGTCGTGTACCAGCACACGGACCTCGACTCCGTCGACGAGATACGCAAGTCGGTGCCGTGGTTCTACTTCCTGGCCGGGCCACGCACGATGGAGAAGGCAGAGGTGTGGTCGCGCGACATCATCGACCTGATGCGCCAGTACGGCGGCGACGATCAACGGCTGGCCGTCGATCGCTGCGAGCCGTGGGGAGCAACGCACCTGACCGACGCGGGGATCCAACTGTTCGACGCCCAAGAGCCGCTGGAGTTGGCGCGCATGATCAAGACGCCGGAAGAGATCATGGCAATGCAACTGTCGATCGACGTCTGCGACGTCGGCGCCGATCGCATCCGTCAGGCGCTGGAGCCGGGTATCACCGAGAACGAGCTGTTTGCAATGCTCCACGAGACCAACATCGCCCACGCGGGTGAGTGGATCGAATGCCGTCTGCTGACTTCAGGGCCGCGGACCAACCCGTGGTTCCAGGAGGCTGGCAGTCGCAAGGTCGAGGCCGGCGACCTGGTTGCGTTCGACAGCGACATGGTCGGCCCGCTCGGCTACCTCGCCGACATCTCCCGAACGCTGATCTGTCCGGGCAAGGCGGCCACAGCCGAGCAACGCAAGCTCTACGACATCGCTCAGGACCAGATCCTGACCAACATCGGCCTGATCAAGCCGGGGCTGTCGTTCAAAGAGTTCGGCGAGAAGTGCTGGCCTGTTCCCGACGACTACGTGCCGAACAGGTACATGATGATGATTCACGGGGCTGGCATGGTCGATGAGTTCCCCACGGTCGCCTACGCAGTCGACTACGCCGATTGGGGTTACGACGGCTACTTCCTGGAGAACATGGTCGTCTGCGTGGAGAGCTACATCGGTGCGGCCGGCGGCACACAGGGTGTGAAGCTCGAACAGCAGGTCCTGATCACCTCGACAGGCGCCGTGCCAATGTCGCACGATCCGATGATCGACGTGCTCAGGCCGTGAGAATGAGGTACCTGTGACTTCGGATCCGCTTCTCCAGCCGTTCACGCTCAAGCACCTTCAGCTGCGCAACCGCGTGTTCTCGTCGTCACACGAACCTGCGTACAGCGAAGACGGCATGCCCAAGGATCGCTACAGGCTGTACCACGTCGAGAAGGCCAAAGGTGGACTGGCCTTGACGATGACCGCCGGCACCGCGATCGTTTCACCCGATAGCCCGCCGGCTTTCGGCAACCTCCACGCCTACGACGACGCGATAGTGCCATGGATCAAAGCCATGACCGATGGGATCCACGAGCATGGCGCAGCGGCCATGATCCAGATCAGCCATCTCGGTCGCCGGACCGGGTGGGGGCAGGACGACTGGCTGCCGGTCGTCGCTCCGTCGGCGCTGCGCGAACCAGCCCACCGCGCTCACCCAAAGGTGGCCGAGCCATGGGACATCGACCGCATCGTCGGCCACTACGCCGACGCCGCTGAACGGATGAAGAGCGGCGGGATGGACGGTGTCGAGATCGAGGCATACGGCCATCTGTTCGATCAGTTCTGGTCGCCGGCGACCAATCAGCGCACCGATGATTACGGCGGCTCGTTCGAGAACCGGCTGCGCTTCCCGCTACGCGTGTTGCGAGCAATCCGCGAGCGAGTCGGCGCGGACTACATCGTCGGCATCCGAATGGCCGTCGACGAGCGACTCGAACCGGGCATCGATGCACCAGCCGGGTTGGAGATCCTGCGTCGTCTCAGCGGCGCTCGACCTGGTGACGGACGACTCATCGACTTCGTCAACGTGATCCGCGGCAACATCGTCAACGACGCCGTCCTGACCGAGGTCATCCCGATCCACGGCATGCGCTCTGCACCTCACCTCGACTTCGCGGGAATGGTCCGCGCCGAAACTGGGCTCCCAGTGCTGCACGCCTCGAAGATCGACGACGTGGCCACTGCCCGCCACGCGATCGCCGAGGGCTTGGTCGACATGGTCGGCATGACCCGCGCCCAGATGGCCGATCCCCACCTCGTTCGCAAGATCGAGCTCGGAGTCGAGCACACGATCAGACCGTGCGTCGGCGCGACCTATTGCCTCGACCGCATCTACCAGGCGGGCGAGGCGTTGTGCATCCACAACGCGGCCACGGGGCGCGAGCTGACGATGCCGCACGTGATCCCTCCAGCCGCGCGCCGCCGGCGGGTCGTCATCGTCGGTGCCGGTCCCGGGGGGCTGGAGGCGGCGCGGGTCTGCGCGGAGCGAGGTCACGACGTCGTGCTGCTCGAGGCAATGCCGTGGACGGGTGGGCAGATCCGCCTCGCGGCACGCAACCCGAGACGCAAGGACCTGCTCGGCATCGTCGAGTGGCGCGACAGTGAGCTGGCCCGGTTGGGTGTGGACGTCCGAGTCGATACCTATGCCGATGAGCATGTGGTCGGCGACCTGCAACCCGATGTGGCCATCGTTGCCACCGGAGGCCTGCCGCACGATCCCCAACTCGAATCGGGCGCCGAGCTGGTGGTGTCGGCATGGGATGTCGTCGGCGGCGACGCTCGCCTCAGCGGCGACGTGCTGCTGTACGACGATGACGGCACGCACTCGGCCATGACCACCGCCGAGCTGCTCGCTCGCTCGGGCGCCCGGCTGGAGATCGTCACACCCGAGCGGACCGTTGGTGTCGACGTGGGCGGCATGAACATGGTGCCGTACGCCAGGGCCTTCAACGAGACCGACACGCGGATCACGCTGAACCAACGGGTCCGCACCGTGCGTCGCGATGGTTCGCGGCTGGTAGTCGAAATCGGCAGCGACCACTCACCCGTGCGGCACACGCGCACAGTCGACGCGGTCGTCGTCGATCACGGCGTGTTGGCCAACGACGAGCTCTATCACGCTCTGCTGAAAGGCTCCAGCAACGCCGGCGAGGTCGACTACCCGGCTCTGCTCGCAGGCACGGCTCAACCAACCAAGGGCGACGGATACCAGCTCTTCCGGATCGGCGACGCTGTGGCCGGCCGCAACATCCATGCCGCGGTGTACGACGCTCTGCGGCTGTGCAAGGACCTGTGATCCCCTACCGCACGGCCGTGGTGACCGGGGCATCGGGCGGGATCGGTCGGGCAATCGTCGACGAACTGGTCCGTCTTGGAATGCACGTCCACGCCCTGGCGCTGGCCGATACGGCTCTCGACGAGCTCGACGGGGCCGACTCGGTCACGATCCATGGCGTCGACGTGCGCGACACCGCGGCGTTGACGGGCATCCTCACCGAGCTCGAAGTCGACGTGCTGGTCAACAATGCGGGCATCATCGGCGATCTGAAGCCCGCACAGCACTCGACCGCTGCGGTGGTTGACGCCCTGATCGACGTCAACCTGCGCGCCGCGGTGCACGCGACGTTGTCGGTGCTGCCCGGCATGGTGAGTCGCAACCTCGGGCACATCGTGTTCACAGGATCGATCGCAGGCAGCCGTCCGACTGCGGGTAGTGCAACGTACTCAGCGACGAAAGCAGGGCTGCAGGCCTTCGCCGACGGCTTGCGCATGGACTTGCACGGCGCGGCGGTGCGGGTCACGGTGCTGGCACCGGGCAGGGTGGAGACCAACCTCTATGACGAGGCGATGGGCGGCCACGACGCGGCTGCTGTCCGGTTGTATGCGGGCGCTGCTGCGCTGCAGCCGGCCGACATCGCGTCGGTGGTGGGTATGGCTCTGACCATGCCGGCGCATGTCGACGTGACCAGAATCGAAGTTGTCCCGACTGTGCAGGTTTTTGGTGGTCACGTGTTCGGTGGCAGCAGCGCCGCCGACATGAGGTAGTATTCCGCATCGTGGGCTGGTTCCATAGGGTGGAACCGACCCGGAAATTGGCCTGACAAAGGAGTCAAACCAGTGTCTTTCCCATCTGACCTCGACATCGCCCGCGCCGGCAAGTTGGCGCCACTCACCGAGATCGCCGCCCAAATGGGCATCGGGCCCCATCTGCTCGAGGCCCACGGTGACGAACTGGCCAAGATCAGACTGGAAGCCATCGAAGAGCTGGCGGATCGGCCGAAGGCCAAGTACGTCGTCGTCACCGCCATCACGCCGACGCCACTCGGCGAAGGCAAGACGACGACAACCGTCGGGCTCGGCATGGCGATGAAGCACATCGGCAAACAGGCGACGATCAGCCTGCGCCAGCCGTCGATGGGCCCGACCTTCGGCATCAAAGGTGGCGCGGCCGGCGGCGGATACAGCCAGGTGATCCCGATGGAGCTGCTCAACCTGCATCTCACCGGCGATTTCCATGCGGTCACGGCAGCCCACAACCTGCTGTCTGCAATGGTCGACAACCACCTGCACCAGGGCAACGAGCTCGACCTCGACATCCACAACATCACCTGGCGACGGGTTCTCGACGTCAACGACCGGGCACTGCGCAACATCATCGTCGGCCTCGGTGGCAAAGCGGACGGCGTCACCCGTCAGACGGGGTTCGACATCACCGCAGCCTCGGAAGTGATGGCCATCTGGGCGTTGGCCACCTCCGCCAGGGACCTGCGGGCCCGCCTCGGGCGGATCGTCGTCGGTTACAACCGCGCCGGCGAGCCGGTCACCGCAGAGCAGTTGAAGACTGCCGGCTCGATGGCGGTCATCATGCGCGAGGCCTTGAAGCCCAACCTGCTGCAAACCCTCGAGAACACCCCGGTCATCGTTCACGCCGGTCCGTTCGGCAACATCGCCCACGGCAACTCATCGATCATCGGCGACCTCATCGGCATTCACACCGGTGACTACCTGATCACCGAAGCTGGGTTCGGTGCCGACATGGGTGCCGAGCGGTTCTTCAACATCAAGTGCCGCAACTCCGGCATGGTGCCCGATGCCGCCGTCCTGGTCGCCACGGTGCGCGCCCTCAAGGCCCACAGCGGGAAGTTCAAGATCGTCGCGGGAAAGCCGCTACCACCGGAGCTACTGGCCGAGAACCCGGACGATGTGCGCGCCGGCGCAGCCAACTTGATCAAGCAGATCGAGAACGTCAAGGTCCACGGTGTCTCACCGGTCGTTGCCATCAACGCCTTTCCCGACGACTTCGACAGCGAGCATCAGGCCATTCGCGAGATCGCCGAGTCGGTGGGCGCGCGGGTCGCGGTCTGCACCCATTTCTCGGACGGCGGCAAGGGTGCCATCGACTTGGCCCAGGCCGTGGTCGAGGCATGCGACGAACCGAGCACCTTCAACTTCTGTTATCCCCTCGAAGCAACTCTCAAGGAGAAGATCGAAGCGATCGCGACCAAGATCTACGGAGCCGGCAACGTCACCTACTCCCCTGCCGCAAACACACAACTGGCTCGGTACGAGAAGAACGGCTTCGGCGGCCTGCCGATCTGCATCGCCAAGACGCACCTGTCCATCAGCGGCGACCCCACGCTGAAGGGGGCACCGACGGGCCACACCCTCAACGTGCGCGAGGTCAGGGCCTCGGTAGGGGCCGGGTTCATCTATCCGATCTGCGGCGACATG
>JANMRB010000219.1:0-4116 GCA_031370825.1 Ilumatobacteraceae bacterium | reverse complement strand
AGCGCGCTGTCGGCACGAAGTGGGCAGGGCACCAGATCAACCAGGTGTCGTTCGTCAGGCCCAAACGGACGATGAGCCAGATCGGCGGCTGACGGGTGCGTCGCTGGCCGGTGGCGGCCACGGTTGTGGTCGCCCTCGGCGCTGCGGCGGCTGCGCAGCGGCTGTCCACCCCATCCGCGTAGCAACGAGATCATCGCCCACATCCAGGCGGTCGGCGCGAAGGCGTTGCATCCGGACTTCGGCGAGGAGCCCACCTTCGGCATTCCGTTCGTGGTGGTCCCGGGAACGCAGCCGCTGGTGCCGATCACATTCCGGGTTGGTGCGTACGGAGACGAAAGTGATCCCGGCCCGTATCCGATCCCGTGGGACGCGCCGGTCGAGGGAGGCGGTGCCGGGGGTGACCAGCACGTGTTGGTGCTGCAGCAGCAGACGTGTCAACTGTACGAGTTGTTCGTCGGACGACAATCGGGCGCCGGGTGGATCGCCGACGCTGGCGCAAGGTTCGACCTGTTGACGGGAGCGCTGCGTCCGCTCGGGTGGACCAGCGCCGATGCCGCCGGACTGCCGATCCTGCCGGGCCTGGTCCGCTACGACGAAGTCGCCGCAGGTTTGATCGACCACGCCATTCGGGTCACGTTCTCGCAGACGCAACGCGGCTTCGTCCTCCCGGCCACCCACTTCGCCTCGAGAAACTCCGACCCCACACTGCCAGCCATGGGGATGCGGCTGAGGTTGAGTGCGCGCTACGACATCGGTGGGCTTACCGGGCAGGCACGCGTCATAGCTGTGGCGATGCAGCGCTACGGGTTGATCGTTGCCGACAACGGCAGCAACTGGTTCTTTCAAGGCGCCCCCGATCCAGGCTGGAGCGACACCGACCTCAACCAGTTGAAGACGATACCTGGCACCGCATTCGAGGTCGTCGACACCGGTCCGGTCCGAACCGGCTAGCAGCCGTGTTCTGCCAGGCCGCCCCGCGTTCACTAGTGTGACGAAGCACATGAGCGATCTCGCTTTCTCCCACCTCGATCCCATGGGTCGGGCTCGCATGGTCGACGTCACCCCGAAGGATCCGACCCATCGGCGCGCGGTTGCCCGCTGCAAGGTCTTCATGGCTCCCGACACCACGGCGGCCATCGCCAACCGTGAGGTCAAGAAGGGTGATGTGCTCGCAGTCGCCCGCGTCGCCGGCATCCAGGCAGCCAAGCGCACCAGCGACATGATCCCGCTGTGCCATCCGCTGCTCGTTGGGTCGGTGCAGATCAACTTCGAGCTCGGCGACGACCACGTGGCGGTCGAAGCACAGGTCGAGACGGTTGATCGCACGGGCGTCGAGATGGAGGCGTTACATGCCTGCGCCATCGCCGCGTTGACGATCTACGACATGTGCAAATCGGCTGATCGGGGCATGGTCATCGGCGAACTGGCTCTGTGGGAAAAGACCGGGGGGAGGTCCGGTACGTACCGGCGAGCTGATAGTGTGTCGGCCAGCGTTACGAACGTAGTAGATTCGTAATGAAGCCTCGCTTTCGGTTAATGTCGTGTTCACCGAGACTTGCCACTCAGAAAGATCGTGAACAGATGTCTGACAAGGGAATCGCGTAGTCGATGAGCAAAATCGTGCTCTTGGCCGTACTCGCCGCTTGGGCCGCAGTTTTGATTCCACCGCTTCTGCGGTCGCGAGTTGAAAACCGGCCAAATTCATCAGTCACCGACTTCCGCAGGCAGCTCTCCACGCTGCAGCGCGCCGTGCCGACTCGCACGATGGTGCCTATGCGGTCGATGGGTCGTCCGCTGACCTCCTCACCGTTGTCCCGGCCAGCGGCCCCCGGCCGTCCCGGCCAGATGCATCGGCCGGCCACGCCTGCAGTTTCCGGTCAACGTATGCACACCGCAATGCTGGACCGAAGCAGCGGTCAACATCGACAGTCACACCTCCACAAGGTCAGCCAGCGTGAGCTGGTGCGCAGGCGTCGCGTCAACATCTTCTTCGCGCTGGTGCTGATCACTGGTGTCACGGCGTTCCTCGCGGCAACGACAAAGGCCAACTCCATGGTCTACGCATTTGCCTTCGCATTCATGTCGCTGTGTGGCTACTGCTACAAGCTGGTGCAGATACGGTCGCTCGAAGTCGACCGCGACGCTGACACCAACTGGTTCAACGCCGCCTGAGAGGGCGCACCGAACCGGCATAGCCGGTACCCAACCGCACCGATACACTCGGGTTCTCCAACGGGGGTGTAGCTCAGTTGGCAGAGCGCAACAATCGCACTGTTGAGGCCAGGGGTTCAATTCCCCTCACCTCCACCGATGGCCAACGGCCCTTTCCCGCACGTTTGGGAAGGGGCCGTTAGGACTCTTACCGAGAAACAAGCGCAGTCGTCTAAGCGCAAAACGCTGGCCGTCGCAACCGTCGAGACCCAACCCCCGTTGACCTCGACGGCTGCCCCGTCCGGCGGCGTTACCAGTGAGCGTAGGCCAAGGTGGTCGCCGGCGCTAGGGGACACGACTGAGCTGCGGTCAAAAAGAGTTGACTGGCCTTCCCCACCACGGTCGAGGCTGCCTGCAGTCGCACCTGCTGGAAATCGAGATCACCGAAGTCGCCGATCGGGTGGCCCGGCTCTTTGCGTCTCGGCCATAGCTGCGACGATGACCGTCATGGCCATCGACTTCACCCTGTCTCCCGAATTGGAAGACATCCGGCTCCGTGTCAGAACGTTCATCGATGATGTCGTCAAGCCGGGCGAGGCCAAGATGGGCGACCCGAAGAAGATGGACCGCAAGGAGTATCTGTCGTTGCTGCTCGGCATGCGGCAGGCAGCAAAAGATGCCGGCCTGTGGCTGCCGCAGATGCCGAAGGAGTGGGGTGGCATGGGTCTCGGTCACGTCGAGCTGGCCATGGTGCAGGCCGAAGCCGCCAAGTCCTCGTACGGCCCGTTCGTTCTGAACTGTCAGGCGCCGGACGAGGGCAACATGCACACCCTCATGCATTGGGCGACGCCGGAGCAGAAGGAGAAGTATCTGCGCCCGCTGTGCGATGGCCAGAAGATGAGTTGCTTTGCCATGACCGAGCCCGAGGTCGCCGGCAGCGATCCGACGCTGATCCGCACGACCGCAGTTCAAGATGGTGACGAATGGGTGATCAACGGTCACAAGTGGTTCATCTCCAACGCGCGGAGGGCCGCGTTCGCGATCCTGCTGGCTCGGACCGAGGACAATCCCGATCTGCCCCAAGCCGCAAACACGGCGTTCATCGTCGACATCCCGTCGCCGGGATGGAATCGGGTGCGCGAGGTCGAGACGATGCACGGTGGCTCGGGCCACAGCGAGATCGTGATCGAAGACCTGCGGGTGCCGAACACGAACATGCTCGGTGGCCGCGGTCAGGGCCATCTGCTCGGTCAGTACCGATTGGGGCCGGCCAGGCTCGCGCACTGCATGCGTTGGATCGCCCAGGCCGAGACCGCGCTCGACATGATGGTGGACCGATCGTTGTACCGCTACTCGCACGGTTCGGTGCTGGCCGAGAAGCAGGGCATTCAATGGATGATCGCGGACTCGACCGTGGAGCTGTACCAAGCCAAGTTGATGGTGCTGCATGCTGCCTACAGGATCGATCAGGGACTCGACTTCAAGTCAGAGGTATCGATGGCCAAGCATTTCGTCGCCAACATGCTGGGTCGTGTGATCGACCGTTCGATCCAGGTGCACGGCGCGCTCGGCTACTCGACCGATACGCCGCTGGCCAGCATGTACCAGCACGCCAGGTGGGCGCGGTTCGCTGATGGCGCCGATGAGGTCCACCAGATGCGAATCGCACAGCGGACCATCGCGGCCTACCGCGACACCGGCTCGACGCGCACTGCGACAGGCGATCTTCCGCTGTAGCGCCGTCACTGGAGCAGCGTGCTGACCGTCACTGGAGCGAGGCCGGCGGTCGTCAACAGGTCGAGGATCTTCGGCATCGCTTGGATGGTGTCGCGATGGCCGAAGTGCAAGCTGACGATTGCGCCTGCATGTAACTGCTTCTTGACCCGGGCAACGACTGCGTTCGCGCCTGGTTCGGTGTAATCGAGCGAATCGATGTCGTAGCCGACGGAGACGGCGTACCCGGCC
>JANMRB010000199.1:0-34825 GCA_031370825.1 Ilumatobacteraceae bacterium | reverse complement strand
TGGTCGTGGTGGGTGGTGTAGTCGTCGTAGTCGTCGTGGTGGTCGAAGTCGACGAGGTGGTGGTGGTCGGGAGTGTTGGCGGGCCGAAGGTGCAACTGGTCAACGCCGAAGCGAGCGCGAGTGTCGATAGCAGTCTCCACCGCCGTGCAAGCATGCGACCATCCTGTCCAGTCACCGGCATGCAGACAAGTCAGCACCCCCAGCGTGGGCGCCCGGATGGTCCGCCTGGGACCATTTTGGGGCCCGCGTACGTCGGGGGAGACAGGGGGCGTGCGGAGTGACAGAATCACGCCACGACTCACAGGGGGTAGTTCATGGCGATGGATTTGGTCATCGAGGTCGACAACCGTCCGGGCACGCTGGCCCGGATCGCTGCCGCAATCAGCGACGCCGGTGTCAACCTCGCCGCGGCGACGTGCCTGGGTCCGGGCGATCGTGCCGAGTTGCACATCCTCGTTCCTCATGCCGAAGCTGCAAGACATGCGTTGGCCATCACCCACCAGGCCGTGATCAGTCGTGAGCGCGAAGTCGTCGTCGTCGACGTAGAAGATCGCCCCGGCGCGTTGGCCGACTTGGCCAGACAGGTTGCCGAGGCCGGCATCGACCTCGACCTGGTCTACGTCGCTACCAACAACAGGGTGGTGTTCGGCTCGCAAGATCTCGATGGCTTGAAGGCGGCACTCGCCAAGAAGCACTGAACCGTCGCCTGAGAGACTGCGGAGAGATCGATGGCGGCCAAACGGATCATCGCAGTCGTGGGCTGCCACGCCGAAGGTGAACAAGGTGATGTCATCACGGGCGGTGTGCTCCCTCCGCCCGGTGACACGATGATGGCGAAGAAGCTGGCCTTCGAGCGAGATCACGACGACATACGTCGCGTGCTGATCTGCGAACCGCGCGGGTCGGTCGCTCGGCACGTCAACTTGATCGTGCCATCCACCCGCGACGATTGCGCGGCAGGCGCGATCGTGATGGAGCCGACCGAATACCCACCCATGTCGGGTTCCAACACGATGTGCATCGCCACCGTGCTCCTCGAGACAGGCGTGATACCGATGACCGAACCGGAGACCCGGTTCCGACTCGATATGCCGGCTGGGCCCGTCGACATCGTCGCTGAGTGCCGTGGTGGCAAGTGCGTCTCGGTGACGTTGAAGAACGTTCCTGCCTTTGTGTTCGCGCTCGATGTCGCCGTCGACGTGCCCGGCATCACCTCAGCCATCAAGATCGACATCGCCTACGGCGGGATGATCTACGCGATCGTCGATGCCGCGGCGTTGGGATTCGAGATCGTTCCGGACGAGGCCCGTGACCTCGCGGTGCTCGGCGAGCAGATTCGTGCGGCGGCGCGCGAGCAGCATCCGGTGATCCATCCGGAGCTGCCCGACATCAAGAACGTCTCGATCGTTCAGTTCGCCGGACCGCTGACACTCGAGGGGAATCGAGCCACTGCTCGCAACACGTGCATCGTCTCGCCGGGCCGCTCCGACCGGTCGCCGACCGGTACCGGCACGACCGCGCGCATGGCGGTACTGCATGCGCGCGGTCTGTTGCAGGTCGGTGGTGGGTTGACCCACTCGTCGATCATCGGCTCGGAGTTCCACGGCACGATCGTCGGCGAGACAACCGTTGGCACGTCTCCTGCGATCGAGGCAACGATTCGTGGCAGGGCTTGGATCACCGGTCTGCATCACTACTTCGTCGACGCCGATGATCCGTGGCCCAGTGGCTACGTCCTGTCCGACACGTGGGGTACCTCTACCTCGGTGACCCAGCCTTAGGGCTGGCGACCCGTCCAGGCGACGAGCTGTTCGATCAAGGGTGCGTCGGCCGCCACGGTGACTGCGTTGGCGAATGGGGCATCGAACTGGAAGTTGGCCGGCGCGTTGGCGCGAAACGCCGCCCACATCGGAGCTCTGTCAACCATCGGCAGGTCACGATGCATCGCGTCGAGACCCAACTGACAGACGGCGTCGTCCCAAGCGGGGTGTTGGCCGGTGGCCTTGGCGACGTCCCAGGTGTGAGTCGTGATCTCGCTGGTGTACATCCCCAGCACCTCTGCTCCGGTCATCGTCGCCCATGGAAGCACGATCGTCTGCCCGAGGTTTGCGTCGTCGGACCAGGCGGCTTCGACCTTGGCGGCCGCGGCGCGCCAATCGGCTGCCCAATCGGCGTGATCGATCACTGGGTCGGCCATCGAGTTGGGGGCGAACGCCTCGTCGCCGCGCCCGAGGGCGGCAACACGGTGGAGCACGAACACGAGGTGATCGAGCAGCCCCTTGACGTTGAATTCGACGCAGGGCGAGGGCTGGTTCAACTGGTCGGACCGAACTCCGGCGATCACGGGCTCGGCGATCTGGACGGCTTTCTCGAACAGTGGTCGGGGATCGCCACTAGTCGTGCCGGTGGGATTGGAAGAAGTCATCGTCTCGGTAGTCATGAGTAGATCATGCTCCTCCAAACCGGTCATCTGCTGACCTGTTTGTGTGAGAAGATCGAAACATGCGCGCCGACCGCCTCGTGGCGATCCTGCTGATGCTGCAGAACCGCGGGCAGGTGACGGCCGCAGAAGTGGCCATCGAGCTCGAGGTTTCGGAGAGGACAGCCAGGCGCGACCTGGATTCGCTTGGCGTCGCTGGGCTTCCCGTCTACTCGATGCAGGGGCGCAATGGGGGATGGCGACTGGCGGGCGACGGCAAAACCGACCTCACCGGGCTGACGTCCGCCGAGGCGCAGGCGCTGTTCCTCGTGGCGGGGCCGCGTGCCACGACCCCGGAGCTGCGCGCGGCGTTGCGCAAGTTGGTCCGCGCCCTGCCAGAGCCATTTCGCGAGCGCGCCGAGGCCGCATCTGCTGCGGTGGTCCACGACGCCGAAGGGTGGAGCGGATCGCGAACCGAGCGGCCTGTCCCAACGCATCTCGATTCCGTGCAGACCGCGGTGATATCGGGTCGACAGATCGTGCTCGGTTACGTCGCCCGCGAAGGTCTGCCGAGCACGCGCAACGTGCATCCGCTCGGGTTGGCGACCAAGGGCGGCTCGTGGTATCTCATCGGCCAGACCGATGCGGGCCTGCGCACCTTTCGCGTCGACCGCATCCAATCGGTCGAGATCACCGACGATCCGGTCGTTCGGCCGCGGGGTTTCGAGCTGGCAGACGCCTGGCAGATGATCACCACCGAGGTCGAACACGTGCGCATGCCGATAATCGTGCGGGCACTGGTGCAGCAGCGCGCCATGTCATGGGTGCGTTACACACTGGGTACTCGTCTGCGCATCGGCATGGCGATCGACGACGGAAGGGTCGAAGTAGAGATCCGCAGTCCCAGCGAGCATTCAGTGGCCGCCGAGCTAGCCGGTTTTGGCCGAACTGTCGAGGTGCTGGGCCCACCCGGGGTGCGCGAACGCTTGGCGGAGGTAGCCTCCGAGCTCGCAAATCTCTACGCGGGCACTGCGGCGTCGGCGAATTCTGCCATTGACGTGAACTGCCAGGTCGGTGAGACCTCACCCGATGGGGTTGCAGTGGCCCCCGTGCCACCCTTGCCGTGACGGCGGTGGATCCAAACCGACGGCAGCCCGAGCGCGGCGGCCGGTTGATGATCGTGGAAGAGGCTCTCGGCGACGTGGACCAGGCGATCGCGTGCCACATCCAGCCGGGCGATCTCCTCGAAAAGACGGTCGAAGTGGGCCGGCATCGGTTTGTACGAGCCGACGTCCTCGGCGGTGATGATCGCGTCGAATGTGACGCCCAGTCGTGGGTTGCTTGCCGCGAACGAAGCACGATCGATGTTGCTGAGAATGATCAGTTTGAAGCGAGACGCGAGGCGTTGCAACGCTGCCGCCGTGTCGGGGAAGGCCGGCCAGTCCTTCACCGATTGGCCGAAATCCGTTGCATCGGCGTCAGTCACAGTCGCGCCCAGCTCGGCACCGACCCGGCGCATCGTCTCGCCGAGAATGATCGGGTAGAGCGCGCCGGGCGTGTCGTCCTCGACATGCGTCTCGTGCCGACCATAGGCAGCGATCAGCGCCTCGTCGTCGACTGCCAAACCACTGCGATTCGCCCATGGCCGCATGGCGTTGGCAATCCCTGTCTCCCAGTCGATCAAGGTGCCGTAACAGTCGAAGCTCATCGCCTCGAATCGATCGAAGTCGCTCATCTCTCGCCCTTTCCGTGCTGCTTGTAGATCTTGCGGCGTGCTTGTTCCGATCGCTGGCGCACCCAGCAGCCATCGAGGTGGTCGTTGACGAGCCCCATCGCTTGCATGAAGGCGTAGACGGTCGTCGGACCGACGAACGACCAACCGCGCCGTTTGAGGTCCTTGGAGATCGCCGTCGAAGTGGGCGTCGATGGCTGCACTTGCGTAGGCGGTTCTCCGAAGGTCGCGTGCGGCCACATGTAGTCGGCAATCGAGCCGAACTCGTCGATCAGTTCGAGCGCACGCGACGCGTTGTTGATCGTCGATCTGATCTTGCCCTGGTGTCGAACGATCCCGGCGTCCGCCAACAAGCGGTCCACATCGTTCTCATCGAACTCGGCCACCAGGCGCGGGTCGAAGCCGGCGAACGCGGCACGAAAGTTCTCGCGCTTGCGCAAGATCGTCAACCACGAAAGTCCCGACTGGAACCCTTCGAGACAGAGCTTCTCGAACAGGCGATGGTCGTCGTCGACACCGAAGCCCCACTCCGTATCGTGGTATGCGATGTAGTCGGGAGTCGATGCTCCCCACCAACAGCGTTCGTGCTTGTCATCGCCTGCGACCACGTTCATCACGGCCGCCATCGTGACACCGCCGACACATACGATGCGATTCATGACAACGCTGCCGTCGTACCGCGACCTGCCGAAGCTGAACGATCTGCCGTCGAGTTGGGGATTGTTCAGCCCAGACGGTCCGGACTACTTCGGATGCCTCAACCTGCTGACACCCGAGAAACTGGTGTCCGCTGCGCGGCTCGTCAACCGTGGTGCGGTGTTCGCGTTGAACTGGTCGGCCGACTTACCGGACCCGCCGATGTTCGGCAGGCTCAAGCACACGCACGAGGTCATCGACCGGGCGACAGGGCACGACGATGTGCTGCATCAATGGAACACGCAGTCGTCATCGCAATGGGACGGCTTCCGCCACATCAGGAACGTTCCGAACGGCTTCTACGACGGTGTCGCTGACGAGGATCACGGCGTGGATCACTGGGCCAAACGGGGCATTGCCGGGCGCGCCGTGCTGTGCGACGTCGGTCGCTGGCGCGCCGCACAAGGCCGTCCACTGCAGTACGGCGAGTCCGACGTGATCGAGCCGGAAGACATCATGGCCACGCTCGACGCTCAAGGTTCGCCGCTCGAACAGGGCGATGTCTTGCTGATGCGCACTGGCTGGACGGAGTGGTACGAGACGTCCACCGACGAGGCGATGCGCTCCGAGGCCGCTGATCGGGCCCGGCTCAAGGCGCCAGGCCTACCGTCAGGAGAGCGCACGGCAGAGTTCCTCTGGGACCTGCACATCGCTGCGATCGGCGCCGACAACCCAGGGGTCGAAGTGTGGCCGCAGGGAACCGGCATAGACGCCGAACGTGTCTCGGACGTGAAGGCCAACCATCCCGAGCGCATGCACGAAGTGTTCGCCCATTCACTGCTGCTACCCATGTTGGGCATCCCTCTCGGTGAGCTCTTCGATCTGTCGAAGCTCGCAGCGGACTGTGCCGAAGATGGTCGCTACGCATGCTTGTTCGTCTCCGCTCCGCTCAACGTCCCGCACGGCGTCGCCACACCGCCCAACGCCCTGGCGATCAAGTAGCGCCGCATGACTGCAACAAAGGAGAACAGCATGGCGATCAAGGTTTGCGTTGCGGGGACGACGGGGTGGACAGGCAGCGTCGTTGCCCGCCACCTCCTCGCCTCTGACGATTTCGATGTGGTCGGCGCGATCGCTCGCCAAACCGCTGGACAGGATCTCGGTGAGGTGCTGGGTCTGGCGGCCAGTGGTGTGACCATTTGCAAAACGCTCGACGAGGTGTTGGCCGGCGGAACGAAGCCCGATGTTCTCGTCGACTACACCGACCCGACATCGGTGAAATCGCGAACCTTCGAGGCTCTCTCGCACGGGATCAGGGTCGTGGTCGGTGCGTCTGGACTCACCGCAGCCGACTACACGGAGATCGAGCAGGAAGCGTCGACCCGCGGCCTCGGTGTGGTCGCAGCGGGGAACTTCTCCATCACAGCCGCGCTGGCCAAGCACTGCTCCCTGCTGGCTGCCCGGTACCTGCCGTCGTGGGAGATCATCGACTACGCGAGTGCGTCGAAGATCGACTCGCCGAGCGGAACGGTGCGCGAGCTTGCCGAGGCAATGGCCGAGGTCAGGCAGTCGGAGCTCGCTGTCGCAATCGACCAGACGCACGGACCGCGTGAGGTGCGCGGAGCCACTATCGGGGGAGCGCAGGTGCACTCCGTGCGTCTGCCCGGGATCGTCATCGCGTTCGAGACCATCTTCGGATTGCCTGACGAACGTCTGACGATCCGTCACGACGCCGGTTCGGGGGCCGAGCCATACGCGGTGGGCACGCTGTTGGCCGTCAGGAGGGTCATGGAGACGACGGGTCTCATCAGAGGTCTCGACCAGTTGCTGTTCCACGACGGACCGACCCGCTAGCTCGATCGACAATCATTGATTCCCTACGACACGAGAGGCCTGTCCGCGGATCGTGGGACCGCTCCGCGTGGAAGGGTTGGTGGGGCGACGAACCTCCGTACCACCATCGTGTCTTCGTCCTCACGCATCATCCGCACGGGCCGATCCCGATGGACGGTGGTACGACGTTCCACTCGGCACGGATGGAATCCAGGCTGCCCTCGAGCGAGCGTTGTGCGCAGTTCAGTGGGCGGCGGCCAAAACCCTGGCGACTAGAACCCTGGCGACTAGAACCCGGACGCCCAGCGGTGCTGGGTCCGATGAAGGTAGTGGTCCGCGGCATAGTTCAAGAACCGTCGCGCTGCACGTATGCGGCAGGCGATGTCGCGCAGCACCACGGGGGTGCCCGGCGAGCTTTCCGCAGCGGCGCGGTACCAGGCCGAGCTCAACGTCTCCAGCGCGTCGAGGCCGGGGGTCGGCGAACCGTGGTCGACGAGATGGTTCAATTCGTCGTCGGTCATGCGCACCGATCGGCCGAGGTGTTCGGCCTGTGCCGACGACAAGGCCTTTGCGCCGATGCTGTCGGGAAACACCCCTGCCCGGAACAACGCCAGGTCGCCGAGTTGGCGCAGCAGGACGATGTGATCGACCGGCTCCACGGCGCCCAGCCAGTCGACCAGCTCGTCGAGGTCGAGTCGGTCCGCTGGGACCGGCGCCGCCTCCGGCACGGCGAAGCTGGTCAGCAGCTGGGCGGTGAACTGCAGCCTCGCCGGAGCGTCGGCGAACTCCACGAGCGGCTCGACATCGAACACCGGCAGGCGGCACCCGGGACCCGCCCACTCTTCGACCCAGTCGCTGGACCACAGTTCGTCCGCCGCCCGGTGGATGAGCACAGCGAAGTAGAGCCTCGGCGACACCGTGAACTGCTCGACACCCGTGGCGTGCAGGACGGTCTCGACAACTTCCGGCCTGCGAAGCACGTCCTCGAGGTATCGCGGACGGCGGTTGATCTCTTCGCGCAATGTGTCGGTGTCGATGTCGAGTGCACGCGCCAGCACGCCGATATCTCCTTCATGGAGATCCAAGCCCTGGCGTGTCACTGATATCACCTCCTGATAGATGCTGCTTTGTTCACTGTGCATTTTCATCGGCACCAGGCATCACCGTATTGAGCCAAGTATTCACCAGGCCTCACGAGATCTTTGCGATGCTCGCCGTCAGTCCTCCGGCGTGCGCAACGCGATGACGCCGAAGACGGCGCCCTGCGGATCCTTGACCACTGCGAATGTGCCAGGTGGAACCTCGGTCGGTTGGACCATCAACTCGCCGCCCAGCGCTTCGACGTGGTCGCGGGCGGCCTGGCAGTCGTCGACCGCGAAGTAGATGAGCCAATGGTTCGGCTCGTCCGCCGGCCACGAGTCTCCTTCCATTTGCACCATCCCGGCGATGCGGTGATCGCCGAGATGGAACTCGGTGTAGTCGGATGAGCCTTCCATCGGGGTCAACTTGGCCGTCCATCCGAACACGGCTCCGTAGAACTCCACGGACTTCTGCGGCTCGCGGGTGGTCAGCTCGCTCCAGCACCACGAGTTCGGTTCGTTTACGATCCCCGCGCCTGCATGGGCTCGCGGTTGCCAGATCGAGAACATCGTTCCCGCGGGATCCGCAGCGACAGCCATGCGGCCGACGTCGAGCACGTCCATCGGTCCGACGATGATGTTGCCACCATCTTCCGTGATCGCTGCAGCGCTTTCGTCAGCGCTGGAGACACTGATGTAGGTCGTCCAGAACGGTGGCATTCCGGCATTCATCTGCGGACCGAGACCGGCGACGGGCTTGCCGTCGAGCATGCACATCCGATAGCCGCCGGCCTCGGGTGGGCCGTCCATGATCGACCAGCCGAACAGATCCGAATAGAACCGGCTGGCCTCCGCTGGATCCGAGGTGCCAAGGTCGACCCACGAAGGCGTGCCGGGCTCGTACTTCGTCATCTCTGGCATGAAGCGCTCCTGTCTCGTGGCTCGAGCCCAACGTATGACCACCGACCCGGGGCCGTCAACGGTGCCGAATACTGTTGCCCCGATGTTGTCAGCGCGTCAGATCAACCGTTCGGTGCTCGATCGTCAACTGTTGCTGACCAGAGCCGACCTCGACATCCCGACTGCGCTCCGACACGTCGGCGGTCTGCAGACCCAATACGCGCCCTCGGGTTACGTCGGGCTGTGGAGCCGGTTGCGCGACTTCGAGCGCGATGGTCTGACCCGGGCGCTCGAAGACCGTTCGGTGGTTCAGGCGACGCTGATGCGGTGCACGATCCACATGGTCGCGGCCGAGGACTTCTGGCCGATCTGCGCGGGCATTCGCCAGAGCCGCCGTGAGTGGTGGATCCGCATCGCCCGGTCGCGGAAGATGCACGACATCGCCCACGACGCGCTTGCCGGTGCGCTACGCGCCGCGCTCGCCGGTGGCCCGAAGACCTCAGCCGAGTTGGTTGCCACGATGGAGCGTGCCGGCTTTGCAAAGCCGCTGTGGGAGGGTGCCGGCCTGTGGGTCGACATGGTGAGGGTCCCCCCATCGGGCACGTGGGAGCGCCGACGAGCAGACCGCTACGGTCTCGCCGAGCAGTGGGTCGTCGAGAACGTCGTCGACGAAGCCGACGGTCTCGGGCTTTTGCTGACTCGATACTTGCAAGCGTTCGGTCCGGCACGGCTCGCCGACGCATCGACGTGGACAGGTGTTCCAAGGACTCGGCTCGAGCCCATCGCGGCATCCATGGATCTCGTCACGTACCGCGACGAGATGGGTGCTGCACTGCTCGACTTGGAGGATGCGGTGCTACCCGATCCCGACACTCCCTCCCCGGTCAGGCTGCTGCCCACGTGGGATGCCACGCTGCTGGCCCACTGCCGCCGATCGGGGATCTTGCCGGAGGAGTTTCGCAAGCAGATCTTTCATACGAAGAATCCACAATCGCTCGGAACCGTGCTCGTCGATGGCGTCGTCGCCGCGACGTGGGCGTGGCGCGACGATCGTGTCGACGTCACGGAGTTGAGCAAGCTGGCCAGAGCGCACCGCCGGGAGGTCGCCGCCGAAGCCGAGGCGTTGACGGCGTTCTACCGCGGCTGACCGAGTTCAGCGGTGTCGCCCGGAAGGGTAACGACGAATCTTGCGCCACCGCCGGGAGCCGTCTCGCAGCTGACGTCGCCTCCGTGTCTCCTCGCAGTCGCTCGAACCACAGCAAGCCCAAGGCCGACGCCACCCGTGTCCCGGGATCTTGACGAGTCAGATCGGGTGAAGCGCTCGAAGATCCGTTCGCGGTCCTCGTCGGGCACACCGTCGCCGAGACCGGGGGCATCGCAGTGACAGCGGCAACCTCGTCGCTGTTGACGACGGTCGGAGCCATCGTTGCTGAGGGTCGGTTCCTCGACTCGTCGACACAGTCGTTGCCGGCCGTCGTGCTCGGTGCGACTGCGGCCCGGCGGCTGGGCATCGAGTCGCTCGCCGGATCACCGATGGTGTGGATCGGTGGGCGCTGGTGGGCTGTGATCGGAATCCTCGACCCCGTGCCCCCTCTGTCATCACTCGACACCGCAGCGTTCATCGGGTTCGACGCCGCCGACGATCTGCTCGGCCACGACGGCAAGGTCTCGACGATCTACGTGCGGATGGATCCGAAGTCTGTCGAAGCAGTTCGTTCGGTGCTGGCGGCTCCCGCAAATCCGTCAGCACCGAATGAGGTCTCGATCTCCCGACCGTCCGATGCATTGAAGGCTCGCGCCGCGGTGGACAGTGGACTGCGTGCTCTACTGCTGGCGCTCGGCGGGGTCGGCGGCGTGGGACTCGGCTGTGCAGTCACCGCCATCTATGCGCGACGGCAGAACGTACCGCTGACGATCGCGTTCCCCATGCTCATCGGTGGGGTCGCTGCAGCATTGGTCGTGGGTGCCATCGCAGGCCTGTACCCGGCGACTCGCGCCGCCCGACTCGACCCCGCTGAGGCCCTCCGCCCGGCCTGACGTTCAGTACATCGCGCCGGACTTGGCTTCCTCCGGGCGCGCGCCGCGGGCGGTCGCCAGGTCTGCGACCAGCGAGCTCTTCATCGCCAGCATGTCGCTGGTGACCGTGATCATCCGGAAGCCCTGCTCGAGCCGGCGCTCGACCAATGCGGCAGTGGCGTGAATGCCCGGCACGACCCCGGCGTTGCGGCAGCCCTTCACGATCGTCGCCAGGGCATCGTCGAACTTGCTCTCGCCGTCGTTGTTGCCTGGTGGCAGGCCCAGTGTGATCGAGAGATCGGCCGGCCCGACGTAGATCGCATCGATGCCCGCCACCGCCAGGATCCCGTCGAGGTTGCTGATGGCTTCGACGGTCTCGATCATCGGGATCAGGGCGATGCCGTCGCCGGACCAGTCGAAGTGGTTCGAGCGACGCATTCCCGCTACTACTGGCCCGAAGCTTCGTGCGCCCATGGGCGCGTATCGACCGGCGCGCACCACAGCCTGTGCCTCAGCCACCGAGTTGACCATCGGCACGATCACCCCTTCCAGGCCGGCGTCGAGCATCTTGCCGATGATGCCTGGCTCGTTCCAGGGCACTCGGGCTATCGGTGTACCGCCGCCGAGGAGGATGGCTTGAGCCATGGCCACCGTCTGCTGGTAGTCGTTGACGCCGTGCTGGTTGTCGATGCACACGTAGTCGTACCCAGCTCGTGCCGCAGTCTCGGCGCTGATGATCGAAGGAAGAGCCAGCCACACACCGAGGGTGTCGCGGCCCTCGTTCCATTGAGTTCGCAGAGTGTCCATCGCCCGGTTCTAGCAAAGTTCGTCAGTCGGCGGACAGCCAGCCGCTCCACCGGGATCTGGTGAGCTCTTGCTGTGTGTCGGATCGCGCGTGTCAGGGCACACCGGACTCACACCGGATCCGTCGGATGCGGGGTCAGACGGTGACGATTGTTGCCGGCAACCCGGCCAGCACGTTGAGTGCGTTGTCGATGGCGTGCGAATACAACCGCCGCCGACCGGCCACGGTCGCCGACGCCATGTGCGGGGTGACGATGACGTTGGGGTGTTGAAGCAGCAGATGTCCTTCCGGCAACGGCTCCGGATCGGTGACATCCAGCGCCGCGCCGGCGACCTGGCCAGAGTCGAGTGCTTCGAGCAACGCCTCTTGATCGACGAGCCCACCGCGTGCGCAGTTGACCAGGTAGACGCCGTGCTTCATCGCCGCGAGGGAGGTGGCATTGATCATGTGACGAGTTTCGGCGACGGCTGGGGCGTGCAATGAGATGACATCGGACTCGACGTAGATGCGGGCAAGATCGACGAGCTCGCAGCCATCGGCCTCGGTGAGGTACGGATCGTACGCCAGGACGCTCATGCCCAGTGCCGTTGCAGCGAGGCCGACGCGCCGGGCGATGCGGCCGTACCCGACCAACCCGAGAACCGAGCCGTCGAGCTCGAGGGCGGTGCCCGTGGTCGCTCCGGGAAGGCCTTGCCGCGCCCGCTCGATTTGTGCAGGCAGATTCTTGACGATGGCGAGCATCAGCATGAGGGTGTGCTCGGCGGTCGACACCGAGGGGGCGTCGGGTGCGTTGCAAACGATCACGCCGGCTGCGTTGGCCGCGGCCACGTCGACGTTGTCGTAACCGATTCCGATCCGGGAGATCACCTTCATGGCCGGTCCCAGCGCGAATGCCTCGGCGTTCCATGCCCGTTTCGCGCCGGCCAACACAGCGTGTGCCGTGCCGAGCTCGGCGTCATCGGGACCGACGACGATTGCGCGGCCTTCGACCAGGTCGCGATACGCGTCCGGGAGTGGGTGGTCGAAAAACAGGATCGGCAGCGGTTGGTCCATCAGTCGCACCATATCCGGCGACGCGCTCGCGGATATGGTGCGGCAATGCTCGACCAATCGCGCCTGTTCCACATCGGCATACGCGTCGTCGACATCGAGGCGGCCATGTCGGAGGTCGGCAAGCACGCTGGTGTCACATGGGCGTCGGTGCAAGATCGGCCGATGTCGGTGTGGATCCCGGGTTCCGGTCCGGCGACGCTGCAACTGGCGCTCACCTACTCGGTCGAGGGCCCGGTGCATCTGGAGCTCCTCCAGGGTCCGGCCGGCTCGATCTGGGATGGCCACGATGCACCGGGCGCTCACCATTTCGGGTACTGGTCCGACGATGTCGCCGCCGACACCGAGTCATTGCTGGCGGACGGCTGGACGTTGGAGATCGCCGCAGCCGCGCCCGATGATGGCTACGGGAGGTTCACCTACGTCCGGTCGCCGTCCGGGTATCTCGTCGAGCCGGTCTCCATCGCCAGCAAGCCGCGCTTCGAACGATGGTGGGCCGGCGGTTCTCTTAGCGACCCGGCGCCCGCGTCGTAGCCTGGCCCGGCCATGTCCGATCTCGGTGATCTCGCCCGCCGCCATCTGTGGATGCACTTCACCCCGCTCGGAGCCTTCGCCGAGGCCGAGGTGCCGATCATCACCCGCGGCGAGGGCTGCTACGTGTGGGATCAGCACGGCAAGCGGTACCTCGACGGTCTGTCAGGGCTGTTCACCGTGCAGGCCGGTCATGGACGCGTCGAGCTCGGCGAAGCAGCAGCTCGTCAAGCGGCGACGCTCGCTTACTTTCCGGTCTGGTCATTCGCTCACGAACCGGCGATCGAACTGGCGGCTCGCCTCGCGGCACTGGCTCCCGGGGACCTCAACCGCGTGTTCCTCACACCTTCGGGCGGTGAGGCGATCGACACGGCGATAAAGCTCGCCAGGCAGTACTTCACGCTCGTCGGCCAGCCATCACGTACGAAGGTGATCTCGCGATACCTCGCATACCACGGAACGTCGATCGGGGCGCTCAGCGTGACCGGTGTCCCGTCCATCAAGACTCCCTTCGAGCCGTTGATGCCAGGGGCGATCAAGGTGCAGACGCCGTATCGGTATCGCTGCCTCGACTGCCGGCACCTCGACGCGTGCACGCTGCGCTGTGCCGAGGACCTCGCCATGCGCATCGAGATGGAGGGACCGGAATCCGTCGCTGCTGTGTTCATGGAACCGCTGCAGAACAGCGGCGGTGCCTTCGCCCCACCGCAGGGATACTGGGCCCGGGTTCGCGAGATCTGCGATCAGTACGGGGTGCTGCTCGTCAGCGATGAGGTCATCTGCGCGTTCGGCCGCCTCGGGCACATGTTCGGATCGGATCGATACGGCTACCAACCTGACCTCATCACCTTCGCCAAGGGCGCGACCTCCGGCTACGCGCCCCTCGGCGGAGTGATGATCTCCGACCGCATCGCCGAGCCCTTCCTCGAGGATCCCAACCTCTTCCTCCACGGCCAGACGTTCGGCGCCCACCCGGTGTGCTGTGCCGTTGCCAACGCCAACATCGATCTTCTGGAACGCGAAGATCTCTGCGGGAACGTCCTGGCCAACGAAGACAGGTTCACGCAACTGCTGGATGGCCTGCGCGACATCCCCCTGGTCGGCGACGTGCGCGGTGACGGTTACTTCCGAGCGATCGAACTGGTCAGCGATCAGGCGACCAGAGGCTCGTTCACGCCAGCGGAATCCGAGTGGCTGCTTCGTGGGTATCTGTCCCCGCGCCTCTACGAGGCCGGCCTCATCTGCCGCGCCGACGATCGTGCCGAACCGGTGATCACATTGGCGCCGCCGCTGATCTCAGGTGACCAGGAGCTTTCGTTCATCGCCGAGACGTTGCGATCGGTGTTGACCGACGCGTCGTGCGAGTTCTCCAAACGCAGGAGTTGACATGCGCCGTTCGATCGACGACTACCCATTCACCGACGAGGATCTGCCCGAAGGCGCCGATGATGCGATGCGCGTGTCGTGGGCGGTGGCGATCTGCGACGACTACGACGACACCGAGCCGCGGGTCGTGCTGACGATGGAAGAGGTCGGGCATGCCGGTGAAGGCCTTGTCGCCCACCTCGGCCCTGATCACGCCCGCCGCTTGCGGGTCGCTTTGCGCGATGCGCTCCGAGAGATAGGCGAAGATCCCGGATCTTGATTGTCGTCGCCGCTGCGATCCGCTATTGTTGACCTAAATGGTCGGATTTGCGACAGTCGAGCCCGGAGGAGGTCGCCCAATGGCAGGAAACGTGACGGCGACGATCACACCTGTGGTACCCGCTCCACGCGACCTCGACGCCGAGCAGCAGCGCGACATCGAACGCTTCGAGCGGGCCGTCGCTCAATACCTGGGCGGCGAGATCAGCGAAGACGTGTTCAGGGTCATGCGCTTGAACAACGGCATCTACGGTCAACGCCAAGGCGGCACCAACCAGATGGTCCGCATCAAGCTGCCCGCAGGCACCATCACTCCTGAACAGCTCGATCTCATGGGCCACCTCGCCGAGACCTATTCGCGCGGTTGGGGCCACATCACCACTCGCCAGAACGTGCAGATCCACTTCGTCGAGCTCACCAAGGTCACCGACGTCATGCGTGCCCTCGGGTCGGTGGGGTTGACCACTCGCGAAGCCTGCGGCGACACGGTTCGCAACGTGATGGCGTGTCATCTCGCCGGCGCCTGCCCGCACGAGTTCCTCGATGTCACCCCCTGGGCCGAGGCCGCGTTCCAACATTTCGTTCGCAATCCACTCAGCCAACGTCTGCCGCGCAAGTTCAAGATCAACTTCTCGGGCTGCTCGACCGACTGTGGCCAGGCGATGTTCAACGACGTCGGTGTCATCGCTGCGACACGAACGCTCGACGACGGCTCCACCGAGACCGGGTTCCGTGTCTACATCGCCGGTGGCCTTGGTGCCAACCCCCACCCGGCGCTGGCGCTCGAGGAGTTCACGTCTCGCGAGGACCTGCTGCCGACCATCGAGGCGGTCCTGAGGGTCTTCGACCAGACGGGAAATCGCGACAACAAGCTGCGCGCCCGCCTGAAGTGGGTCGTCGATCAACTCGGCATCGATGAGCTCCGTCGTCGCGTGCTCAAGGTGCGCCACACGCTGCCGGCCTCGTCGTCGTGGCCGGGCGGAATTCCGGAGATCGTCGAGAAGGCCGGCGACGCGCCTGCCGGGCGTTCGACCACGATCGAGGCGACGGCTGTCGGTCAGGGCGTGGTGGTCTCTCTGACACCTCGCGATCCGTATCAGCGGTGGGTGGCCACCAGCGTCGTGCGTGGCAGCGCCAACGGTGCGGTCTCGGCAGTCGCCTATGCGGCCCTCGGCGACTTGACCTCATCGCAGTTCCATGCCTTGGCCTCGATCCAACGCGAGTTCGGTGCCGACGTGCGCCTCAGCAATCGTCAGAACGTGGTCTTCCGCGGTCTCACCGAGGCCCAGCTGCCGGTGCTGTACGCCCGCCTCGAGGCCATTGAGATGGCTCGGCCTGGTGCTGAGCTGGCCCGCGACGTGGTCGCTTGCCCGGGTGCCGACACGTGCAACATCGCCGTCACGCAGTCGCGTGGGTTGGCGAAGGCGATCGGCGAGAAGCTCGAGGAAGAGGGCCTCGCCGAAGTCGGCGGGGTACGCATCAACATCTCCGGCTGCACCAACAGCTGCGGCCAGCACCACGCCAGCGACATCGGCTTCTTCGGTGCTGAGCGCCGCGCCCACGGCCGTTCCGCGCCGGGGTACCAGATGCTGCTTGGCGGTTACATCGGTCAAGAGCAGGCCTACTTCGGCGACAAGGCGTTGCGTCTGCCGGCCAAGGCTGCTCCCGAGGCAGCCGTGCGCGTGGTCCGCAGATTTGCCGAAGAGCGCTCCGCCGGTGAGACGTTCCGTGGGTGGATGGACCGCTCCGGTGGAGCCAGCGGCATCGCCGAGGGATTGAAGGATCTCGACTTCTTCCCGTCACCCGAAGATGCTCCTGAGTACTACGCCGACTTCGACGAGACCGGCCCGTTCGTGGCTGAAATTGGCGACTCGGAGTGCGCAGTCTGAGTCCTCGGTACGAGTCAGCGTTGGCGGCAATCGATGCCGCCAACGCTGATGACCCGACCATCATCGAAGTTCGCAACGAGCGAGTCGCCCTGGCGCTGGTCCACGGCCGGCTGGCGACGGAGTGGATCGAGCAGTTGGTCGAAGAGCCGGACGAAACCTTGCTGCTGGCCGCACGAGCGCACCATCTGCGTCGCTGGGAGTTGCCCCGAGACGGATACCCGCTCGGCCGAGCCGGGTACCTCCGTTGGCGCCGCGATCAGAAGATTCGTCACGCGGCTGACGTCGCTGTGATCTTGGCTTCTTGCGGCTACGAACCGGCTGAGATCGAACAGGTGCAGCGCCTGATCCGACGCGAGTCGATCGACGGGTCACAAGATGTCGAGGATGCGGCGTGCCTGGTCTTCATCGAGACGCAGCTGGGGTCGATTGCCGCGCGCATGGATCGAGGTCAGTTGGTGGACGTGATCCGAAAAACTGCACGAAAGATGAGTGGTCGTGGGCTTGAGATGGTTGCGCGGATTCCGCTCGGCGAGCAGGAGCTCGGCCTGCTCAGCGACGCCTTCTCGGGCCCGGAGCCGCCCTGACGAGTCATATCAATAGGCCGAATGACCTAGTGCGAACCCATTGACACTGAGCGTGGTTGCGCGGCAGTCTTACGGGGCACCGCGGCTCCCTCCGAGGTGTGTTCGGGGACAATGACGTGGATGAATCCAACAGGGTCGAACACGATGACAGCGAGGTTGATCGATGACCACCACGCTTGCTTTTGCACTCCGTCCGGCCGTGCCGGCCGACACCGACTTCGAGCACGCGCTCTACGCGTCGACTCGCGACGACCTCCGCCCCCTGGGACCAGAGGTCTTCGACGGGTTGGTGGGAATGCAGTTCCGTGCGCAATCGATGTCGATCAAGCTGGATCATCCGCACGCTGAGCACAAGATCGTGGTCGTCGAGAACGCGCCGGTCGGTCGATTGATCATCGACGGCTCGGGGGATCACATCGAAGTCATCGATGTTGCCCTGCTCCCGCAGTACCGCGGCCACGGGATCGGAACCAGTGTGCTGCGAGGCGTCCTTGCCCAGGCGGATCGGATGGGCCGGGCGATCAAACTTCATGTCGAAAAGCAGAGTCGCGCAGTGCGGCTGTACGAACGCTTGGGGTTCGTGATCTGCGGCGACGTCGGCATGTACTTCGCCATGTCACGCGGCTGACGCGGAGTTGTCCGAGTGTTTGCGGCGCGTCGGAGTGTCTGCCGCCCGGGGTGTACGGAAACACTCGGATGGACGACGATCGCTGCTGGATTCAGCCGGCGATGATCGGCAGGAGAGTCAGCTCCGGCTCGTCGCTCTCGAGACGCTGCAACCGGTAGCGATTCTCGAACAGGGCGACCAGTGCGCCGTCGCCGCGTGTGAGGATGCGGATGCCACCGATTCGACGTAGTCGCTCGCTGGACTCCTTGTCGGTGAGCCGGATCGCCTGGTAGGGAGCCGAAAGGATCTCGGTCGGGGCGCCGAACTCGCTGCCCAACCGATAGGCGAACACCTCGAACTGCAACTCGCCGACTGCAGCGAGGATCGTCTCGGTCTCGCCGAAGTCGGGATCGCGCAGGACCTGCACCACACCTTCTTCGTCGAGCTGGGCGAGACCCTTGCGGAACTGCTTGAAGCGGCCGTTGTCGAGCGGGCGGGCCTTGGCGAAGACTTCGGGGGAGAACCGCGGGATCGGCGGGAACTCGACGGCTAGTCCGGCGTAGCCAGCGTCGTACAGCGTGTCGCCGAGTTGCACACCGCTGGCGTTGACGAGGCCGACGACATCGCCGGGGAACGCCTCGTCGACCGTTTCGCGCTCGGGCCCGAATGCGGTCGTCGCGTACTTGGTGGTGATGTCGCGCCCGGTGCGATGGTTGGTGACGCTCATGCCACGTTCGAAGCGGCCCGAACAGACGCGAGCAAAAGCGATGCGATCGCGATGGGAGGGGTCCATGTTGGCTTGGACCTTGAAGACGAAGGCAGAGAACGGGCTTTCGAGTGCGCGTGGCGAATCGCCGCGATCTAGCCGTGGCGATGGCGACGGTGCCAGATCGATGATTGCGTCGAGCAACAGGCGGACACCGAAGTTGGTGAGGGCCGATCCGACGAACACCGGGGTGGACTGTCCGGCGAGGAAGGACGGCGGGTCGACGTCGGCGCCGATCGCGTCGAGCAGCGAGCACTCGTCGAGAGCCGCTTTCCATGCCGTGCCGTGCTCGGCGCTTCCTACGGCACTGGCCACGTCGATGTCGCTGGTCTCCTCGGCAGCCGCCGACGCCCCTCGCGCGGTTCGGGTGAACCTGGTGTAGCGCCCGGTGCGTCGATCGATCAGCCCCTGGAAGTCCTCGCCGTCACCGACGGGCCAGGTGACGGGCGTCGGGCGGAGTTGGATCTGCTGTTCGATCTCGTCGAGAAGCTCGAGCGGCGAGCGTCCGGGCCGGTCGTACTTGTTCAGAAAGGTGATGACGGGCAGGTTCCGCGAACGACAGACCTGAAAGAGCTTCAGCGTCTGCGCCTCGATGCCCTTCGCAGCGTCGAGCACCATGACGACCGCGTCGACCGCAGCCAGCACACGGTAGGTGTCCTCTGAGAAGTCGCGGTGGCCCGGTGTGTCCAGCAGGTTCATGATGTGATCGCGATATGGGAACTGCATCACCGTCGAGCTGATCGAGATGCCGCGTTGCTGCTCGAGCTCCATCCAGTCGCTGCGCGCCGAGCGTCGGCCCTCGCGGGCGTGCACTGCACCTGCCTCTTGCACCGCGCCCGAGTAGAGCAGGAACTTCTCGGTCAGCGTCGTCTTGCCGGCGTCGGGGTGGCTGATGATCGCAAACGTGCGACGGCGTTTCGCCTCTGCGATCTCTTTCATGGCCGTTCGAGGTTACCGGCGTCACCGATCGCACCGTTGGAACACGGCAACGTCAGGCGATGTTGCGCCACGCGGCGAGGCGTTCGGCGCTGTCGTCACCGGGTACCGGCAACTGGCAGACGACGCGCAAGCCGGGCCATTCGCTCGGCGTCAGCTGTTGGTATTCGAAGACCAGGTTGCCGGCACGTGGGTGCGCATACCGACGCAGTCGCGTCTGGAACTGGGCGACGTCGAGCTGTGGCCACCACTCGGCGAACTCCGTGCTCGCCACCATCAAGCGATCGATGAGGCCGATGAACTGAGGATCGTTGCGCTGCGCGGCAGTGCCTGACCGGAACTCGGCCAAGATCCTGCGGGCCTGATCCGCCCAGTCGGCCAGGAGCCGACGCGCGTTGGGCTCCGCGAACACGACCCACAAGAGGTTGCGCTCGTCATCGGCCAGTCGGTCGATCAGCGGGTACAGAAGAGACTGCGGACGGTTCCATGCCAGGAAATCCCACCGCGGCCCGAGGACGTAGGCCGGAGCCGGCTCCATCGAGGTGATCAACCGGACGAGGGCATCCGGGGCGTGCTCGACGGTTTCGAAGGGCTCGAGCGGCGCCCGCGTCGCCAGGGTGAGGAGGTGTTGACGCTCAGCGTCATCGAGGCGCAACGCACGGGCTAGCGCGGCGAGGACATCAACGGATGCGTTGATCGGGCGGCCCTGCTCCAACCAGGTGTACCAGGTCACCGATACGCCGGCGAGCATGGCGATCTCTTCACGGCGCAAACCCTTCGTGCGGCGCGAGCGGCCCATCGGCAGGCCGACGTCGGTGGGCGCGAGCGCGTCGCGACGGGCGCGCAGGAATGCGGCGAGCTCGTCACGTCGAGTCATCGGGCTATTCGATCACGCCGCAGCCGCCGGCGCGTGGTGGTATCTCTACCTGTCAGCTGTCGGCGGGTCGACAGTCGAAGCGAGGTTGTTTCTGTCGATCGGCAACAATGGTCGGGTGCTCTCACTCGATTCGATGCTGGCAGATCTCGAATACCTGGTGTCGATCGAGTCGCCCTCGCACGACCTAGAGGCCATCACCCGGTCAGCGGGCGCTGTTCGCGATGTGGTCGAGCGCCGGCTCGGACGTCACGCCGAACTGATCGACAGCCCGGCCGGCCCACATGTGCACACTCGGTTCGGCCACTCGTCGCGCGTGTTGCTGGTCGGACACCACGACACCGTGTTCCCGCTCGGTGCGCTGGCCGCTCGACCGTTCACGATCGTCGACGGCAAAGCCACCGGCCCGGGTGTGTTCGACATGAAAGCCGGCATCGTGTTGGCGATTCACGCCCTGACGTTGCTCGACGATCTGGACGGGGTCGAGTTGCTGATCACCTCCGACGAAGAGGTCGGCTCGAAGGACTCGCGGGCGCTGATCGAGGAAAGGGCGCTCGCCTGCGGCGCCGTGTTGGTGATGGAGCCGAGCGCGGACGGTGGAGCATTGAAGACAGCTCGCAAAGGCACCGGAACGTTTGAAGTCGTCGTGCACGGTCGCGCAGCCCACGCTGGTCTCGAACCGGAGAAAGGGATCAACTCGCTCGTCGCCGCGGCACAACTGATCCTCAGGATTGCCACGTTCGGCGATCCCGAGACTGGCACCACCGTGACGCCCACGGTCGCCACGGCGGGCACCGCGGACAACGTCGTGCCGGCGATGACACGGCTGCGAGTCGATGCCAGGGTCGTGACGGCAGGCGAGAAGGAGCGAGTCGAACGACTCATGTCGACGTTGTCATCCGATGTCCCCGGCGCCGGTGTCGAGGTGACGGGAGGTCTCGAGCGGCCGCCGATGCCCGCTTCAGCGTCGGAACGTCTGTTCACGGTCGCTGAGAAGGCGGTGGCCGCGAAGGGGCTGGCACCCGTCAGCGGGGTGGCTGTCGGGGGTGGCAGCGATGGCAACTTCACTGCAGCGCTGGGCGTGCCGACCCTCGATGGCCTCGGTGCAGTTGGCGGCGGTGCTCATGCCGACCACGAATACGTGTTGGTCGACACGATGGTCGATCGCGCCCGGATGCTCGCTGCAATCGTGGCCGAGCTACTCGCCTGATCCGTCGGATGCGTCGGGGACGCCTTCGACTGTGCTGTCGACTGGGCCGTCGTTCAGCTCCATCAGGCCGCCCCCGGTAAGGGTGCCGGCGTTGCGGTAGACATCGAGCTTGCTGCGGGTGTCCTCGATGTCGAGGTTGCGCATCGTCAGTTGACCGATCCGGTCGAGTGGGCCGAAGGCGGCATCGTCGACCTTCTCCATGCTCAATCGATCGGGTGCATAGGTCAGGTGCGGGCCCGTCGTGTCGAGAATCGAGTAGTCGTCGCCCCGCCGCAACCGCAAGGTGACCTCGCCCGTGATCGCTGCGCCGACCCAGCGCAGCAATGGATCGCGCAGCATGAGGCTCTGCGGATCGAACCACCGACCTTCGTACAGCAGCCGGCCCAGTCGTCGTCCCATGGTGCGATAGTTCTCGATCGTGTTCTCGTTGTGAATGGCGGTCACGAGCCGTTCGTAGGCGATGTGCAACAACGCCAGCCCCGGGCCCTCGTAGATCCCGCGACTCTTGGCCTCGATGATCCGATTCTCGATCTGGTCGCTCATTCCCAGCCCGTGACGTCCACCGATGGTGTTGGCATGTTGAACCAACTCGATCTGTGATGCGAACTCCGCACCGTTGATCGTCACCGGCCAACCCTCGCTGAAGCCGATCGTAGCGATCTCGGCGCTGATCTCGACGTCGTCGCGGTAGTGGGCTACGCCCATGATCGGATCGACGATGTCCATCGATGTGCCCAGCTCCTCCAGCGACTTGGCCTCGTGGGTGGCACCCCAGATGTTGGCGTCGGTGGAGTACGCCTTTTCCGTGCTGTCGCGGTACGGCAGGCCGTGAGCGATCAAGAACTCGCTCATCTCCTTGCGCCCGCCCAGCTCGGTGACGAAGTCGTTGTCGAGCCACGGCTTGTAGATCCGAAGGTTCGGGTTGACCAGCAGCCCGTACCGGTAGAAGCGCTCGATGTCGTTGCCCTTGTACGTGCTGCCGTCACCCCAGATGTCGACACCGTCGTCGTGCATCGCCCGCACCAGCAGCGTGCCGGTCACGGCGCGGCCGAGCGGTGTGGTGTTGAAGTACGTCCTGCCGGCCGTGCTGATGTGGAACGCGCCGCACTGCAGCGCCATCAGCCCTTCGCGCACGAGCTCGGCACGGCAGTCGACCAGCCGGGCGAGCTCTGCGCCGTACTGCGTCGCACGGCCGGGAACTCCGCCGAGGTCAGGTTCATCGACCTGGCCGAGATCTGCGGTGTAGGCAAACGGCAATGCGCCGTGGTGGCGCATCCAGGCGACTGCTGCAGACGTGTCGAGGCCTCCGCTGAAGGCAATCCCGACGCGCTCGCCCGTCGGCAGCGTGGTCAGCACCTTCGACATAGACACGAGACGCTACAGGCGGCCATGGTTTACGCTGCGCCCGTGAAGGTGCTGTTCGCCGCGGCCGAGTTCGCCCCGCTGGCCAGGGTCGGTGGACTGGCTGCTGCGGCGGCCGGGCTCGTGGCCGAGCTGCGGCGTCAGGGTGTCGACGTGCAGGTGGTGCTGCCGGACTACTTTGCCACCCCGCTCCACCGTCAGACGGTTGTGAAGCTCGACGTGCCGGAATGGGCCGGGCCGGCGACGGCTCGCACCGGAACGGCGCCAGGCGTCGGCGAAGTCACGCTGATCGACGCGTTCGGCATCGTCAAGAGCCATCCGTACCTGCAACCCGATGGCATCGGCTGGCCCGACAACGATCGGCGTTTCATGGCGTTCTCGGCGGCACTCGCCGCACTGACCACCGTTGCGGCCCCCGACGTGTTGCACCTCAACGACTGGCACACCTGCGCCGCGTTGGGTCACCTCGCCGCGTTGCCTCCGACGATGTTGACCATTCACACCCTTGGCTATCAGGGTCGCACCAATCCGGGCTGGCTGAAGACCCTGCCGTATCACACCGCTGCGTTCGAACAGTGGGGCGATTGCAACCCACTGCTCGGTGGCATCCGGCTTGCCGACGTGATTGTCGCCGTCAGCCCCAACTACGCAGCGGAGATCACCACACCGGCGGGCGGCTTCGGTCTCGACGCACCGCTGCGTGACAGGGGCGATCGCCTCGTCGGCATCCTCAACGGCATCGACGCCGACGAATGGGATCCGCAGACCGACCATCACCTGTCAGCGCGGTATTCGTCGAAGGACGTCAGCGCCAAGGCAGGCATCCGTGCCGATTTGCAGACTCGGTACGGTCTCGTCGACGGAGGCGGCCCACTGCTGACGATGGTCAGCAGGCTGGCCGATCAGAAAGGTGTCGATCTGCTCGTGCCGCTGACACCGTTCCTCGACCATCTGGGGGCAACCCTGATCGTGCTGGGCGACGGCGACCAAGGTCTGGCGGACGCGCTCACGGCGGCGGCGACGTCGCGTCCCGCCCAAATGGCGTTCGTCCGCGGCTACGACGAAGCGTTGGCCCATCAACTGTTCGCCGGCGCAGATGTGTTCGTCATGCCGAGTCGTTTCGAGCCGTGTGGCCTGGCCCAGATGCAGTCGATGCGATACGGCACCTTGCCGCTCGTGACCGATGTCGGTGGCCTGCACGACACGGTCGTCGATGTCGATGCAGTCCCGACCGGCGGCACCGGTGTGGTCGTGCCCGAACCGAGTGCTGTGGCCTTGATGGACGGACTGCATCGCGTCGTCAAGGCCTACTCGCAACCGCGTCGCAGAACCGCCATGCAACGTCGTGGGATGGCCATCGACTGGTCGTGGAGGCGGCCTGCTGCGACGCACATCGAGTGGTATCAGCGCCTGCTTGCCGAGAAGGTCTAAGGGCGTGTGTTCCATTTGAGCCGTTGGAATCTCGGGGTTGAGCAGGCGCTTCGTCGGTGGTGTTGTGTGGAATCTGGTGGAGATCGGTGCGATGTGACACCAAGGATGGGGTTGACAAACCGCGTGGTCGAAGGTGTCGTTCATCAACGAATGCAACGCATGGAAGAACGGGCAGCTCGACACGAGCCCAGTCAACGAGGACGGAACGCGTGGGCTCGCCTGGCGCCATGAGGTGCCGGCCGATTTGTTCGAGTGCGCATCGGTGGATGCGGCGCAGGCGTTGGCGAACTTCTCGAACTCGGTGAAAGGTGTCCGCAAAGGCAAGAAGGCCGGGTTCGCCCGGTTCAAGTCGAAGCATCATTCGACGCCGGCATTCCGGCTGCGATCAAAGTCCAAACCGGGCGCGTCATCGCCGGTTCGAGTGGCGGGCCCTCACACGATTCGACTGCAAAAGTTGGGCGAGGTCCGGGTTCATGGTTGCACCAGGGAGTTGCGCCGGATGATGTCGGCCGGCCGGTTCCATGTCCAGTCAGTGACCGTCAAGTTCGAATAGGGCAAATGGTGGATCTCGGTCGAAGGTCGGACGTGTGGTGTCTCGTTGGATCGTGATGTGAACGCGGCGATCAACTTGGCCCGCTGGCCAGATCGAAACAGAAATCTGCGAACGCTCGCGGCGGCTGCCTGACCCCCTTCACGGGTCTGCACCGCCAAGCAGGCGGGAAGAGCCGATCGTCACCCTGCAATCCCGGGGCTCTGGATCGGAACCGACAAAAGCCCTCACAAGAGGCGGTCGGACGGTGAACGAGAACCATCCGCTTCTGGCGGTGGTCAAGGGGAACCGGTGCGTTCAAATAGAACACACGCTGTAACGTGCGGCACCATGGCTGTACCCAACGTTCTGGTGGTGGTGCTGGCGGGTGGGGAAGGCAGGCGGTTGGCACCGCTGACAGCTGACCGGGCGAAGCCGGCCGTGCCCTTTGGCGGCACCTACCGAATCATCGATTTCGTGCTGTCGAACTTCGCCAACGCTGGCTATCTGAAGATCGTCGTGCTGACGCAGTACAAGAGCCACAGCCTCGACCGCCACATCAGCCAGACCTGGCGGTTCTCGACCCTGCTCGGTAACTACGTCACACCCGTGCCGGCGCAGATGCGCAGGGGCCCGCAGTGGTTCAGCGGCTCGGCCGACGCCGTCTACCAGAACCTCAACCTGATCAGCGATGAGCGCCCCGACATCGTGTGCGTGTTCGGTGCAGATCACATCTACCACATGGATCCTCGCCAGATGGTCGAGCACCATCAGCAGGTCGGTGCTGGTGTCACCGTTGCCGCGATTCCGGTGCCCGTTGCCGAAGGGTCTCAGTTCGGGATCATCGAAGCGTCTGCTGCGGGCAAGATCATCGCCTTCCACGAGAAGCCGAAGAACCCGCCGACGATGCCAGGCGATGAGTCACGCGTGCTGGCCTCCATGGGCAACTACGTGTTCGACACGCAAACACTGATCGACATCGTCAGCCCAACGGGTGCGGACTCGATTGCGACCGACATCGGCGGCGATGTCATCCCGATGCTCACTCGCGCGGGTGTGGCTCACATGTACGACTTCTCGACCAACATGATCCCCGGCCAGGCGGAGCACGAGCGCGGGTACTGGCGTGATGTGGGAAGCCTCGACGCCTACTACGAGGCCAACATGGATCTCATTGCGCCCGTGCCACCGTTCAGCCTCTACAACGGCCAGTGGCCCGTCTACAGCCACCACCCGCCACTGCCTCCCGCAAAGATCGATCATGGTCCGGGAGGCGAACGGCCGGTCATCGACAACAGCTTGTTGTGCGCCGGCTCCATCGTCTCGGGGGGAACCGTGGAGCGCTCGATCCTTGGCCCGGAGACCTACGTCGACGCGTCGGCGGTGGTCAGCGAATCGATCCTCTTCCCCGGCGTGCGCGTCGGGCCCGGTGCACGGCTGCATCGGTGCGTGATCGACAAGAACGTCGAGATCCCCCCAGGCCGAGCGATCGGCCACGATGCCGAGGCGGACCGTGCTGAGTTCGTCGTCAGCGATCGAGGCGTCGTCGTCGTGGAGAAGGATCGTCGAATCGAGTGAGGTGTTTCAGCCAACGGGCTCAGTGGTGCGGATCGGCCGGTACATGCCGGCCAGCGACGCCACGCTGATGCACAGGGCAGCACCAGCCAGGACCAACTCGACAACGGCGATCCAGCGGACTCTGCCGAGATCGCCAGCACCGATCGCCCCTCCGGCCAGCGCGACGACGATCCCCAAGTACGGCGCATAGCGCCAGTTGGAGATCGCCGCGGCGGTCACCAGGATCGGTCCGTAGAACGGCAAGAGCTGCACCAGCAACAACCGCGGCTCAGCATCTGCGCCGAGCCACCACGTCGACAAGCCGATCACCCGCGAGGACTCCCACACCGCCGCGTTGCCGACGACGATTGCGGCCCACCCGATTGCGAATGCAAGTCGCCAGCCTGGCGAGAGCTGACCGGCAAGCTTGCGCTTTTCGACCCACGACGGGTCGTTGACATCGGGCTGCTCGAAGGGGGATGTCGTGCGCCCTGGAACCGGAACCGGCGGAGGCGGCAGCGCCGAGGGTGCGTGCTGGGCCTGCGTGGGCGCACCGTGATCCATTGACGGCACCATACCGGTCGACAGGTGGCGTGCGGGTGCGCCCGCTACCCTTGCGCCGATGGCAGTTGAGCGGACGACCCCATTTTCGAAGCTGAGCGTCTTCTTTCCGATGTGGAACGAAGAGGCGTACATCGACCGCGCGATCGAGGCTGCGACGACCGAATGCATGTTGTTGCTCGACAGAAAAGAGATCCTCGATTACGAGCTGATCATCGTCGACGACGCCTCGACGGATCACACAGCGGAGCTCGCCGACGAACTTGCCGCGTCGGACCCGCACATCCTTGTCGTGCACCACCCGGTCAACCGCAAGCTCGGTGGTTCGATGAAGACCGGCTTCGCCACCGCGACAGGCGATGTGGTGCTGTACAGCGATGCCGACCTCCCGTTCGACATGGCCGAGGTCTCACGAGCGATCCGCTTCATGCGCTACTACGACGCCGACATCGTCAGCGCGTTCCGGTTCGACCGCACCGGCGAGGGCTCGTTGCGCACGGTCTACACCTTCTTCTACAACTTCTTGATCCGGCGTCTGTTCGGCGTGCGCATGCGCGACATCAACTTCGCCTTCAAGCTCTGCCGTGCCTCGATCTTCGAGCACATCTCGCTACGGAGCGAAGGGTCGTTCATCGATGCGGAATTGATCATCCGGGCCAACAAGCTCGGGTTCAACGTCATCCAATTCGGGGTCGACTACTTCCCTCGCACCAGAGGTGAGAGCACGTTGGCGTCCGGCAGCGTGATTCGCAAGATCATCAGCGAAATGGTGCATTTGCGGCGGGAACTGCGTGACCTACAACCGGTCGTGCACACCGTGACCTGATCCGGGCAGCTGACCACGCCCGGGGGTAGGCGCTGCGGGTCCGCTGATACATTGGAAGGCCAGGCCGCCCCCAGTCGGAGTTTGTTTGTATTGAATGCCCGTCGACCATCGCATCCACAGCCGCGCCGCCGTCGTCGCGCCGCGCCTGCACCCGTCGGACGATGGATGCCAGTGGTTGCCGGTGCCGGCGTACTTGCAGTGGTGATCATCGCCGGCATCTCGGGTCGAGGCGGCGCGACCAGCACCGCGCCGACGACCGCAGGCGAGGCGGTCGCAGCGACCTCTGCCGCCATCACGGCCTTGCCGATCGTCGTCAACTCCGACCCGGCAATCGTCAAGACCAACCTCAGCCACACAATCGGCAAGGGCAACGCCGGTGAGGACGTCAAAGCCGTCCAGCAGCGGTTGACCGAGCTCGGGTTCGCGCCCGGGCCCATCGACGGAATCTTCGGGTCCGGCACGCAGCAGGCTGTGTGGGCCTACGAGAAGTTGATCCTCAAGACGCCACGATCGAAAGCGACGGGTCGGGTCACCAACGACATGTGGCAGACGATGCAGGACCGCATCACCATCCCCGCTCGCCGGCCGACCACGTCCGGGTCGACCCATGTCGAGATCTACGTGCCCGAGCAAGTGTTGATCGTCTTCGACAACAACATTCCGAAGCTCATCAGTCACATCTCCACCGGGGTGCAGAACCCTGATGGAACGCCGCAGAAGTGGTGCGAGATCCTCACGCTCGACACCGACGCCAACGGCGAGCCGCTACCCGAACCCGAGACCAAGGACGAGTGCGCCGACGCGAAGACGCCCGGCGGCGTCTTCCGGTTCACTCGACGGTATGAGGGTAAGCGTGTCGGCCCTCTCGGCGGCATGATGAACCCCGTCTACTTCAACTACGGGATCGCCATACACGGTGCCGACAACGTGCCGTTGGAACCCGCCTCTCACGGATGCGTCCGGTTGAACCAGACGATCGCCACGATCTTCCCAGCGATGGTGAAGAAGGGCGATCTGGTCTACGTGTGGGGCCAGGACGGTAAGCAGCCCGAGCAGTACAGCCGGCGTGACAGTCTGCCTTCGTTCAACTACGCCAACCCGGATGCCACCACGAGCACCACGACCACCACGACCACAGAGGTGACGACCACGACTGTCGCCCGTACCACGGTTCCGGAACCCACGACAACGGCGAAGTCGACGACGACTACTGCACCTGCGACGACCACGACAACCACGACGACCCCGAGTGTGACGACAACGACCTCGGCCTTGTTCGGCTAGACATCCCGCCGGTCGGTCAGGCCGACGGCAGGGGCGCGGCGACGATGGTGACGCGCTGCCCGAGGACTTCTTCCAGCAGACCGCTGCGCTCATTGGCGGTGTACAGCTCGAGGCTGATCTCTTTGCTTCGTTTGCTCTCGGCCTCGATCACCAGCCGGTCGCGCCGCACCTGGGCCATGACGGACCGCACCCGGCCGTCGTGGCTGCGATCGAGCCCGATGGCCACACGCAGGATTCCGGCAAGCGTCTTGACCAGTCGTTGATCGTCAGGCGACAACCGGGCGAACTCGGCATGGCTGGCCTTTGGGGCGCTCTTGCGGTGATAGCGGGCGATCTGGGCGATGATCTCGATCTCCGCATCCGTCAGGCCCGTGAGCTCGCTGTTGCGGATGACGTAGTAGCTGTGCAGGTGATGCTTGCTGTGCGAGATCACCAGCCCGACGTTGGCAAGCAGGGCCCCCGCCTCGAGGTATTCACGCGCTTCGGTGGAAAGACCGTGCAGCGATTCGGTCGCGTCGAAGAGCTGTAGCGCCAGCGCGGCGACGTGCGCCGAGTGGGTGAGATCGTCGTCGCATCGCTCTGCCAACGCACGTATCGATCGGCGCGACACGTCGCGCAGGTGATGCAGCGCGCCGCCCTGCAGCCGGGCGATGGTGTCCAGGAGCACGCCTTCGCGGAGCGCAGCCTCACTGAACACGAAGCGCTCGATGCCGTAGATGTCGGCAACGGCTTCGAGCACCAGGGCCCCGGCCACGATGATGTCGGCGCGCGCAGGATCGAGGCCAGGGATGCCGCGGCGGTCCTCCGAGGACTTCTTCTTCGTCAGTGCATCGACGATCGACGCCAGCTCCGTCACCGTGAACTCGAAGCGGTTGAACGTGTGCAGGTCTGTGTCGTCGCGTGACGCGTGGATCATCCTCGCGATCGTCTCGGCGGTACCCGAGGAAGTGATGGCGACCTCGAATCCGAGATCCTCCACTTCGCGCTCGAAGGTCGCCAGGATCGATCGGGTGTAGGAGCGGCATTCGCTGACCGACTCCGAAGATGTGGTGCCGCCCGGAAAGAACCGATCGGTCAACCGCACTGCGCCGAGCTTGAAGCTGCGCGCCGCCAGCGTCTCGCCGCGTTCGCCGACCAACACCTCGGTAGACCCGCCACCTATGTCGACCAGGAGCAGGCGCTGGTCGAACGCCGGCACCGCCTGCAGCACGCCGAGGTGGATCAGGCGGGCTTCTTCCAATCCGGAGATGACCTCGATGTCGATCTTGGCTTCGCGGCGGGCCCTCGACAAGAAGACGTCGGCGTTCTCGGCCTCGCGGACAGCGCTCGTGGCTACCGCTCGGACGGTTGCACCGTGTGAGGCGGCGATGCGTTGCATGCGCCGCAGCGACGAGATCCCCCGGTCCATCGCATCTGTCGACATCTCTTTCATGTCGCCGCCGCCGTGACCTAATCGCACGGTCTCCTTCTCCCGCGTCACTATCTCGTAGCCGTTGTCGAGGAGACGAGCAACGACGAGGTGGAAGCTGTTGGTACCGATGTCGAGCGCGGCCAGTGTGACCGGGCCGGCGGTGGCTGTCACGGCGTGATTGGGCAGGACTGCATGCCGCCCCGCACACCAGATCGGAACGCATCGATCTTTTCGAACGCGCTGCCTTCCACGTTGGTGTCGCTGGTGGGGTCGCTGCGCACGATCGTGGTGACGATCGCCTCGTCGAGGTCACCCGCCGACAGGGCCAAGTCACGGTCGTCCGGTGTTGGCGGCAGGTCGTCGCGAATCCAGGAGCCAGTGAGGCAATCGTCGACCAAAGCGCGTGCTTCGTCGGTCGCGGTGCTGCCCAACAAGTTTTGCACGTTCTCGCTGTATCCCTGCGAGATCAGATAACCGATCGACATGTCACCGAGTAGTTGATCCGAGCGCGACTGCTCGGCGAACTGTTGGTCGATGAAGATCGTGTTGCTTGCAGCGCAGTAGGTGATGTTGTTGTCGAAGGTGGAGCTGTCGACCCCATCGCACGTTGCGGTGCCGTCCCCGGTCGAGAACACGGTGACTGTCGGTGCCGTCAGAGTGAGATTTCTGGTGGCGAGCTGGGCAGTCCAGTAGCGGTTGAGATCCGCCGGCAGGAGGGTGACGATGTCGACCGGACCATTGGTGGGATCGGGATTCGGGTCCACGAGCGGCAGGTTGCCCTGGTTCTCGTCTCCCGGATCGAACGGGATGCTGATCAGTTGGTTCTCGCGACCCTCCGTGAAGAACGTCTTGCAGCGTTCGGCACCGCCGAGGAAGCCATCCTGGAACGCGCCGACTCGATCGAAGCCCGTGCCGTGTGAGTTGGAGTCGATCTGGCCGCCGAGCTCGATGGGGTCGCGGACCTGGATCATGGCGATGAGACCACCGCGGATGTCGTCGTCGGAGAAGCTGATGACGTCGCTCTCGCCTCGCGAGACGTGCGCCGCCCAGGCCCCGGCGAAGCAGTCGGCCTGCTGCTCTTTGAGAATGGTCGGCTGCTCGAACTCCTGAGCCCGGAACTGCACGGCATGACCGAACTCGTGGGCCAGCACGACCGCGACCGCCGACTGCCCGAGCTGGTCGACGAGCTGCGGTAGGAGCTCGGCATCGTCGTAGGCCATGAAGTCGCCGTCCACGCAGTAGAAGGCGTTGCCCTCGATCTCGGCGTATGCCGTCTCTGGCGTTCCGCACCCTGGTATCGGATCTGTCCGATCCGGGTAGGCGGCGTAGATGTGGCCGGCGAGTGGTGTGAAGTCGCTGCCGTACAGGGTCGGGAACTGGGCCGCCCAGAACGCCTCGATGTCGCTGAGTGCAGCGGTGAGGTACCCGTCGTATGGTCGTTCCGGCTTGTTGGCACCGAAGTCGATGACCCCTTGTTCCACCGGGATCGGCGTCGTATCGGGGGTTGTGCCGACGCTCGTGTCGTTTGGGTTGTGGGTGTCGATCAGACTTCCGTTGTCGTTCTGGCGTGACCTGGTGGAATGAACGCCGGCTCTCTGCAGGGTGCACGCGCTGACGGCCAGCAGACCGATCGCAATCACCGATGCAGGCAGAGATGCACGCCGAGCTCGCATACGACGGAGCTTAGGCATGCGGATCTGCAAAAGCCCGTCTGCCTGTCAGGCCGCGATTATGGCGCGCATCTCGTTGATCTCGTCGGTCTGGCCGGTGATCATGGCGTACGCAAATCGTCTTACCTCGATCATGTTGGCGTGCTCCAGCGCGTATTGGGCCATGTGCAGGCCGCCTTGATGATGGGCCACCATGAGATCGACGAACAACTTGTCTGCCGCGGCGCCGCTGCTGGCCAACACCCTGTCGATGTCGGCATCCGAGGCGAGGCCCGGCATGCGATCGATCGGCGTCGGTTCGTGCATCCACGTCATGGCCACATCGCTCTCGTTGGTCTCCGTGGCACCGAACTGGCGGAGCAGCTCGATCATCCGGCCGATGTCGATGCCTTGGTCGAACACGATCTCCCTGGCGATGACGCGCAGATTGCCGTTGGTCCCCGACAATGAGAGGTAGTAGAAGCCGAGATTGACCGCTTGTTCGTGGTGCGTGCGCATGTCCTGCAGGAAACCTATGTCGGTGCTGTTGGGATCGGGGATCGCCCGGTTGTTGCCGACGAGCCAGCCCAGCGCTCCGCACAGAAGGGCGATCGCCAGAGCCACCACGCCGAGGTTGAGCTTGCTCTGCCACCAGGGTCGGGTCTCGACTTCTTCAGGCTCCGCGGCAACCGCCTGCAACTGATCCATGCCAACCAGCTTGACATGTGGCTGTCGGCGGGGCAGATCGCCTCGACGTACTACCGTGTGTCGATCGACACACAGTCAACAGGGGGCATTGACGCAACGTGAGCCTGCTCGACGTTCAAAGCGTCTCCGTTCGGTTCGGTGGCATCCACGCTCTGGATCGCCTCAGCTTCACGATCGACGCCGGGCAGATCTGCGGGCTCATCGGCCCGAACGGGGCAGGCAAGACGACGATGTTCAACGTCGTCAGCAGGATCTACCAACCTTCGGAGGGCCGCGTTCTGTTCAGAGGCGACGACCTGCTGAGCGTGCCGGCCCACGGCATCGCCCGCCACGGGATTGCCCGCACGTTCCAGAACCTGGCGTTGTTCCCCAGCATGACGCTGCTCGAGAACGTGATGGTCGGAGCCCACTGCCAGGGAAAGGCTGGGTTCGCCCGCTCCGCGTTGCGCATCGGAACAGCACGTGAAGAACGGCGAATACGTACCGAGGCCGGCAACTTGCTGGTTCGGCTCGGTCTGGCTCACCTCGCCTACCAGCCGGCGGCCGGGCTTCCGTTCGGAACGCTGAAACGCCTCGAGGTCGCCAGGGCCCTGGCCTCAAAGCCCACGTTCCTGATCATGGACGAACCTGCCAGCGGACTGACGCACGGCGAAGTCGATGAGCTCGGTCAATTGATCGTGTCGATCCGCGATGAGTTCGGGTTGACCGTGCTGCTCGTCGAACACCACATGGCAATGGTCATGGGGATAAGCGACAAGGTCGTGGCAATGGAGTTCGGTCGCAAGATCGCCGAGGGTCTGCCCGCAGAGGTCCAAAATGACCCGCACGTGATCGCTGCCTATCTAGGGACCGACGACTGATGGCCCTGCTCCTTCGCGTGCGAGAACTGTCTGCCGGCTACGGGCCGGTCGAGGTGTTGCACGGGATCGACCTGGATGTCGAGTCGGGACAGGTCGCCGTGATCCTCGGCGCCAACGGCGCCGGCAAGACGACCACGATGCGAGCCATCTCCGGCATGATCCCGCGTCGTGGGGTGATCGAGTTCGCCAACGAGATCATCACCAGGGATTCGCCCGACAGCATCGTTCGTCTCGGCGTCGCTCAGGTGCCCCAGGGCCGCGGCACGTTCACCGATCTGACCGTCGAGGACAACCTGCGCGCTGGGGCCTACGTGCGCCACGACCACGAAGTGGCCAGCGACATCGCTCTCTGGTACGAAACCTTTCCCCGCCTCGCCGATCGCCGGACGCAGAAGGCCGGCACCCTGTCGGGCGGTGAGCAGCAGATGCTGGCCATCGCCAGGGCGCTGATGAGCCGCCCCAAGCTGCTGCTCTGCGACGAACCGAGCCTCGGGCTCGCCCCCCTGATCACCAAGGATCTCTTCCAGATCATCAAGCGGTTGAACGAGCAGCGTGGCCTCACGGTGTTGCTCGTCGAACAGAACGCCAACCTCGCCCTCGACATCGCCCACCATGTCTGCCTCCTGGAAAGTGGCAGGATCGCTGCTGCTGGAGCGCCCGCCGACATCGCCGACAACGATGCGGTTCGCCGCGCCTATTTGGGAGCCTGAGGCGTGAAGGACCTCCTCCAATACGTTCTCGACGGTCTGTCGATCGGGTCGATCTACGCTTTGGTCGCGCTCGGTCTCGTCGTTGTGTACCGCGGTACGGGTCACATCAACTTCGCGCAGGGGGAGATGGCGCTCTTCGCGACGCTGGTCACCTGGTGGCTGCACGACCAGGGCCTTCCACTCCTCCTGGCGATGGTCATCTCGGCTGCGTTGGCCTTCATCGGTGGGGCCCTCATCGAAGTGGGGCTCATGCGCCCCGCCGAAAAGCGGTCTGCGTTCGCGCCCGTCGTCATTGCCATAGGGCTCTTCCAGGCGTTGAACTCGCTCAGTGGCTTGTTGTTCCCGAAGTCGGGTCAGGGTCTGCCGTTCCCGTCGCTGTTCCCCAACAAACCCGACGACTTCGTGAGGATCTTCGGCGCCTCGTGG
>JANMRB010000172.1:0-2112 GCA_031370825.1 Ilumatobacteraceae bacterium | reverse complement strand
CGCCTCCGGCGTCACCTGGCCATTGAGGCCGAGCAGCCGATAGCTGCTGGCAATCCATCGGCCCGGCGCTTCCCCGCCGACGTAATAGTCCTCGACACCCTGAGCGACAGCATCGAGGTAGTACCCCTCCTGCCCATGAGCGAGCTTCCACACACTCAACACGGCCGCACACCCCGGCCCAGCGCGCTCCACGGCTCCGCCGGCACCATGGTGCAAATTCGTGACTGAAAATCGGGTACCTCACTGAAGCGGGAGAGCGAGCTCATTCGCGCGTCTCGTTCGTGTCGTCGAGAAGGGCGAGCTGCTCGGGTCGACGAGCTGACTTCGTGGCGGCGCGACGCGCGGTCGTGGATGGGACGCGAGCACTACATGAGCTGAACAAGTCGTCTGGAATGTCGAGGACATAGCAACCGCGACCGAAGCGCCCATCGGTCAACCGCGCGTCAATTCGACTGACAAGCCCAGCGCGTTGCAGCCGCTGGATAGCCCGAGCGACCGTGTCCTTGGCAAGGCCGAGCTCGTCGGCCAGCGCGCGTACCGACTTCTCGGACACGGTCGTTCCCGATCTCTCGATCGAACTCTCGGCCAGGGATTCGTACACCACCCACGACAGCGGGCGAGCGAGCGGCGCCAGGCCGAAGCGGCCGAACCGAGCACAAGCGCGCCGCGGGACTCAGCTGGCGTTACGGTCGTCACGGGGGCCTCACCGGCGATATAGCGGGCGAGGTCGAGCTTGGAGACTCGCATCACCCGGGTGCCGGTCATGAACACCGGCAGCCCTTCACGACCGTGCGTCGCCCGATATCGGCGGGCCATCGAGTAGGCCAGGCCCGAGCTGATCCGCATGAACTCTGCCGCTTCGTGGATCGTGAGCACGTCGGGCAGCTCGTCGAGTGAGTGTTGCTTCACGTCGACCCTCCTCCGCTTTGTCTGTTGTGTTGTAGACCTGTCTGGGGTTGAACAAACTACACTGATGTCGTTCAACAATCAACACCAGTGCAGACTGGTCTAGACTTGACGCGAACACAGGAGAAATCGTGCCGCGACGCAAGAAACAACAAGACGACGAACTCACCGATCAGGACATGGTCGTGCAGCTCACGCCGAACCAGGTCGTCGCCTACAACCTCGCCCAGGCCCGGATGTGGAAAAACTGGACCCAGGCGGAAGCGGCCGAGCAGCTCGAACCGTTCCTCGGCGCGCGGTGGTCGAAAGCTACGTTCTCGTCGGCCGAGCGATCGGTGGACGGGCAACGGGTTCGCCAGTTCACCGCCGACGACATTGTCGCGTTCTCACGTGGCTTCGGGCTGCCAGTTGGGTTCTTTTTCCTGCCACCTCCACCGAGCGCCGCACCGTTGCCGATCCGCTTGGCGTCGAAAGACAACCCCTACTGGGGTATCCGCATGGCCGAGCTGGTCGACGTCGTGTTCGGCCCGGTCGGCGATATCGGGTTCATGGCGGCGCGTGTCGAGGAGTTCTTCCGCCAGACGTCGGTCGATCTGCAGAGCGAGGCACAGCGCCGGCTGAGCATGCACACCGAGTCCGTCGTCGATGCGGTGGTGATGGATGAACTCGGCCGCTTCGACGAGTGGAAGGCGATGCTCACCGCGCTGGCCAACCAACTCGAGGATTGGCAGTACCGGGCCAAGCGCGCCGCCACCCATAAAGACGGTGACGGTGGGTGACACTCGACGGGGTCATGGGGTGCGATGTGGCAGGTTCTCTTCGAGCCAGTGACGAGAGAGTGGCTTCATGTCGTCATGCGGGTAGTAACTGTCGAAGGTTTCTTGGACGTCCTCAATCGTGTGAAGCCCCGAGGCGGCGAGGAGTGGTTCGAGATCGGGGAGATCCCGTCTTCCTCGACCGGCGCGGAGCTTCATCGCCAGCAACATCATCGGCTGCCCGACGAAGACGCGCACCTTGCCAACCTCGAGTGTCGGTCGCCAATCGTGTGGGCCCACACCGACACCTTCTGGGATGAACATCACGGCCTTCTCGTTGAGCCAATCGTCGGGCCAGCGTCGACGAATTGCGATCTGTTTCACCACATCAACAACCTGTTCGCGGACCACCGGTCGGGCGTTGACCCAGGCGTCGATGTCGCTGGTTGCT
>JANMRB010000168.1:0-18678 GCA_031370825.1 Ilumatobacteraceae bacterium | reverse complement strand
GCCAACGCAGGCGATCTGTGGTGCGGTGTTCGGCGGCGCAGTCGTCGATGGGCTCGTCGGAGCTGTTGTCGTGGCGGTCGTGCCACCGCTGACCGTCGTGCTCGCGGCCGTCGTCGTGCCGGTGGCCGCATTAGTCGTGGTGGAGGCCCCCGATGACGACGTCGAGGTGGTCGAGGTGGTCACAGGAGATGAGCCCGATGTGGTCTCGGTCGAGCTGCTCGAGTCGTCGCACGCTGCCAAACCAAGTACGACCACGATCGTCAACGCCGCCGATATCGCTCGCCCACCATTCATATCGATGGAGGATACTGGCATGACGTCGCCCAACTCGTTCGCGGGAGCATCGGCGTCGCTCGTAGCCTTGCACGGGTATGCCTGCGACCGAGCTCGACCAAATCGTCAACCTCTGCAAGAGGCGGGGCTTTGTGTTCCCGTCCGCCGAGATCTACGGCGGGTTCCGCAGCACCTACGACTACGGCCCTCTCGGCGCGCTGATGTTGCGGAACATCCGCGAGGCCTGGATCCGCTCGACGGTGCAGATGCGCGATGACGTCGTGCTGATCGATGCGGCGATCCTCGGCCCGCCGCAGGTGTGGGAAGCCAGCGGACATCTCGCCAACTTCACCGATCCGTTGGTCGACTGCACCAATTGCAAGACTCGGTGGCGCCTTGACAAGCTCGACGACCCGACGACGTGCCCGAACTGCGGCAAGCAGGGCACGTTCACCGAACCACGGCAGTTCAACCTGATGTTCAAGACGCACGCGGGTCCCGTGGAAGATGCCGGCGCCGTGGCCTACCTTCGCCCCGAGACGGCGCAAGGCACGTTCATCAACTTCAGCAACGTGCTCAACTCGACCCGTCGCAAGCCGCCATTCGGCATCGCTCAGGTGGGCAAGAGCTTCCGTAACGAGATCACCCCGCAGAACTGGATATTCCGCACCCGCGAGTTCGAGCAGATGGAGCTGGAGTACTTCGTGCCTCCGGCGGAGAGCTCGAAGTGGTTCGAGTACTGGTGCACCGAACGGATGAACTGGTACCTCGATCTCGGCATCCCGTTGGAGATGCTCCGGCTGCGCGCTCACGAAGCCGACGAGTTGTCGCATTACTCGGCGGGAACCTCCGACGTCGAGTTCCTCTTCCCCTGGGGCTGGGATGAGCTCGAAGGCATCGCCCAGCGCACCGACTTCGACCTCACCCAGCATTCGACGCACTCCGGAGAGAAGCTCGACTACTTCGACCAGGCAACGAACGAGCGCTACAGGCCGTACGTCGTCGAACCGGCCGTAGGTGTCACCCGCCTGTTCGCGATCTTCTTGCTGGCCGCGTACGACGAGGACCTGGTCAACGACGAGCCACGCACTGTTCTCCGGTTGCACCCACGACTGGCCCCGTACAAGGTTGCGGTCCTTCCCCTTTCGAAGAAGGACACGCTGACCCCGTTGGCTCACCAGGTCCGCAAGCAGCTCAGCGAGCACTACATGGTCGAGTACGACGAGACACAGGCGATCGGCCGTCGCTATCGACGACAAGACGAGATCGGCACGCCGCTATGCGTCACGATCGACTTCGACTCGCTCGACGACGGCGCTGTGACGATCCGCGATCGCGACACGACGGAGCAGGTTCGGGTACCGATCGAATCGTTGGTCGCCGAGGTCGGCGCCCGTCTCGGGTTCTAGACGAGGACCGCGCACGTGACGACCTATCTCGACAGCATTCTCGAACACCACCGCGCAGTTGCTGCGGCAGATCATCGCTCGATCGATGCACTCATTGCCGAGGCGTCGGCGATGCCACCCACCCGACGCTTCGCCGCTGCCTTACGCGGTCAATCCAGACTTGCCGTGATCGGCGAGATCAAACGGCGTTCGCCCTCGAAGGGTGAGCTGTTCGGAGATCTGGATCCGGCAACGATGGCTCAGGCGTACGAGCGTGGAGGCGCCAGCTGCCTGTCGGTCCTCACGGACGGTCCTCACTTCGGTGGTTCCGTTGTCGACCTGCAAATGGCACGTGCCGCGTGCACCCTGCCGGTGTTGCGCAAAGACTTCACGGTCGATGAACGAGATGTGGTGGACACTCGAATCATGGGCGCCGATTGCGTGCTGCTGATCGCGGCAGCACTCGACAACGGTGAGATGCGGGCGTTCCACCAACTGGCGACCTCGATCGGCCTCGACGTGCTCGTCGAGATCCATGATGAAGAGGAGCTGCAGGTCGCTCTCGATGCCGAGGCCACGATGATCGGAGTCAACCAACGCGACCTCCAGACGTTCCGTGTCGACCACGAGCGGGCCGTTCGCATGGCGGCGGTGATCCCACCCAACGTCGTGAAGGTCGCTGAAAGCGGCGTGCGCGATCGACAGGACGCGCAGAGCTTGCGCAGCGCCGGTTATCACGCGGTGCTCGTCGGAGAATCGCTCGTCACCTCGGGTGATCCGGCGGCAGCGATCGCCGACCTCTGCGTCGTCTAGCAGCAAATCGATCCCGCTCGACCCACCTCGGCCCGATACGTTGGGCCGGTGCGTTTGGCCACAGCCGAGGACTCCTGATGTTCGTCAAGATCTGCGGGATCACGAATGAGGACGACGCGCTCTTCGCCGTTGCCATGGGCGCCGACGCCGTCGGCTTCGTCTTCGCTCCGTCGCCTCGCCAGATCGCGCCGCAACAGGTGTTCAACATCACCCGCCGACTGCCGCCGGAGATCCTGACCGTTGGCGTGTTTCGCGACGAGTTGCCCAGCAGGGTGATCGACACAATCAATCGAGCTGGTCTCAAGGCGGCGCAACTGCACGGTCACGAATCACCCTCGATGGTCGCTGAAGTTGCCGCGCAGATCCGATGGGTCATCAAGGCCGTCGTGGCCGGATCGGCGGATGCCCGGCGCATCAAGGACTTCGGTACCGACCTGATCCTGGTCGACGCACCATCACCTGGTTCCGGCGAGCTGTTCGACTGGTCGCTGCTCGGTGAGATTCCGGAGGGTCCCAGGCTGATCCTGGCCGGCGGTCTCGACCCGGACAACGTGGCAACAGCGGTTCGTAAAGTTCAACCGTGGGGCGTCGACGTGTCGAGCGGCGTCGAGAAATCACCGGGTTTCAAGGACCCGATGAAGGTCAAAGCCTTCATCGAACGGGCCCGCGCCGCTGCGCCGCAGCAGCATCTGGGACCGGATTCGATGCCCTACGACTGGGCCGACGACGAGGAGTAGATGATGTCGCTGATGGCAGAACCATCGGCCACCGGACGTTTCGGCGAATTCGGTGGGCGTTTCGTTCCCGAGACCCTGGTGCCCGCATGCCAGGAGTTGGAGCAGGCGTTTCGCGAGGCCTGGGCCGACCCCACGTTTCGAGCCGAGCTCGACTATCAACTGAAGCAATATGCCGGGCGGCCGTCGATGCTCACCGAGTGCGCCAACCTCAGTTCGCAACTCGGAATTCGTCTGCTGTTGAAGCGTGAGGATCTCAATCACACTGGTTCGCACAAGATCAACAACGTGCTCGGCCAGGCGCTGCTCGCCAAGCGGATGGGCAAGATCCGCCTCGTCGCCGAGACCGGTGCCGGCCAACATGGCGTCGCCAGCGCTACTGCCGCGGCGCTGCTCGGAATGGAGTGCAAGGTCTACATGGGCGCCGTCGACGTCGAGCGCCAGGCGCTGAACGTCTTTCGCATGAAGCTGCTGGGCTCCGAGGTCGAGACCGTACAGAGCGGAAGCCGCACGTTGAAAGACGCAGTGAACGAGGCAATGCGTGATTGGGTGGCCTCGGTCGGCACGACGCACTACTGCCTCGGATCGGTCATGGGCCCCCATCCGTATCCGTGGATGGTGCGTGAGTTCCACCGAGTAGTAGGCGAAGAGGCCCACCAGCAGTGCCGGGATCTGCTCGGCGATGTGCCGGATGTGGTGGTTGCATGCGTAGGCGGGGGCTCGAACGCCATCGGAATCTTCTCGGGCTTCGTCGACGAGCGCACCCGTCTCGTCGGTGTCGAACCGGCTGGAGGAGCGGCCGTCGGGCGAGGGCAGCCCGGTGTGGTGCACGGCATGCGCAGCTACTTGATGCAGGACGAATACGGTCAGGTGCTCGAGGCACAGTCGATCTCGGCCGGTCTTGACTATCCGGGCGTCGGACCTGAGCACAGTTACCTGGCCTCGATCGGTCGAGCAGAGTATCCATCCGTCACCGACGCCGAAGTCATCGACGCGTTTCAACTGCTGGCGCGCGCCGAGGGCATCATTCCCGCTCTGGAATGCGCACATGCCCTCGCCTGGATCGTGCGTGAGGCCTCGTCGTTGCAGGGATGCACGGTGTTGATGAACCTGTCCGGTCGAGGCGACAAAGATGTCGCCCAGATGATGGACATCCTTGCCCGATGACGGGAGTGTTGGAGACAGTGTTGCGGGAGCGGCGAGCCGCAGGACGCAAGCTCTTGGTGCCGTACATCACCGGCGGGCTCGACGGTTGGCAGGATGCAGTGCGCGCCATTGCGGCCGCCGGTGCTGACGCCATCGAGATCGGCCTGCCCTTCTCCGACCCGGTGATGGATGGACCTGTCATTCAGCAGGCCTCACAGTTGGCGCTCGAAGGGGGGGCCACGCCGGTCTCGATCCTCGACGAGGCGCGCGATCTCGATGCAGGCATCCCACTGGCGGTGATGATGTACTACAACACCGTGCATCACGCCGGCCACCGCAGGTTTGCGCACCAGCTCAAAGCGGCGGGGATTGCCGCTGCCTTGGTGCCCGATCTCCCGCTGGAGGAATCTGCGCCATGGTGCGCGGCAGCCGACGACGAAGGGATCGAGACCGTGATGTTCGCGGCCCCCACAGCGCCCGATGAACGACTTCCTCGGATCGCCGCACGAGCCCGAGGGTTTCTCTACTCGGTCGGGTTGCTCGGCGTCACCGGTGAGCGAGACCAGTTGGCAACGACGGCAGAGTCGCTGGCGCGACGTCTGAAAGCGATCACGGATGTGCCAGTCCTCATCGGCGTGGGTGTCTCCAACGCCGCCCAGGCTCGTCAGGCGGTGCGGGTCGCGGACGGTGTCGTCATGGGCGCGTCCGTCGTGCGGCGCATGCTCGACGGCGGGGCAGAAGCCGTGGGCGAGTTCATCGCCGAGGTGCGCGCAGCGATCGATGGCTGAGGTCTGTGAGCTGTGCGAAGCGGCGCGGCTGACGGAGTGGTTCTACGAAGACGCTGTCTGCTGGATCGCCGAGTGCGAGCAGTGCTACGTGCCGATGGTCGTCTGGAAAGAACATGACCCGTCCCCACCGGCGGAGGTGCGCGATGCAATGCTGGAGCTGCTTGGTGCCGTGGTGAGCGCGTCGTACACATTCGATGGCTTCTACGTCGACGACAACATGCGATCGATCCCGGGCCACTACCACGCCCACGCCCGCCCACGCGGCGGGTTCTTCGGGCACGGTCTGCGTTCTCAGAAGTAGCGCGAACGGCGCAAGTGGCGAAAACGCAAAAGAACCGCCTGAGAGCGGTTCGTCTGCTTGTTACTTGTGAGTAGTTGAGATCAGTACGGGAGTGTGATTGGACGACGCATCGTGATGGTTCCTTTAGGCTCCGTCGGCTGCGGCTCCGCCGAGTGGTGAGGACCATATCACACTAAGTGGCTGAGATTGCAAGTTGCTTGAGAAGAAGTTGCCAGAATCTTTATCGCACCCTCCGTGGCGGTTCGTGTCTCGCCGCCTGGATAGCATCAGGCGATGCTCACTGCCGGTCGACCAGCGCCCGACATTTCCTTGACGAACCAGAAGGACGAGCCGCAGACGTTGGCTGCACTGGGTGGTAGAACGGCGCTGGTGTACTTCTACCCGCGAGCCGACACGCCGGGCTGCACACAGCAGGCATGCGGTCTGCGCGACATCGCCGGCAAGGTCGGTGACACCGTGATCCTGGGCATCAGTCCCGACAAACCGGCGGCGCTGGCCCGCTTCAAGGACAAGTACGACTTGAACTTCGACCTGCTGTCAGATCCCGACCATTCGGTGGCCGAGGCCTATGGAGTGTGGAAGGAGAAGAAGAACTACGGCAAGACCTACATGGGGATCGAGCGTTCGGCGTTCCTCATTGGCGCCGATGGGAAGATCCGCAATGCCTGGTACAAGATCAGTCCGAAAGACACCCCGACCCGGCTGCTGGAAGCGCTCGGCGAATGACGGCGCTGCCGTCGCCTGCTGACGTTCTGCCACATCGCCCGCCCTTCCTGTTCGTCGACGAGCTACTGGCTCTCGAACCGGGTGTCAGCGCCGTGGGTGTATGGCGCCTGACCGGCGAGGAGTGGTTCTTCCCGGGTCACTTTCCGGGTCGGCCGACGTTGCCCGGCGTGCTGATGTGCGAAGCGATCGCCCAGGTCGGCGCGATTGCGGTGTTGACCGATCCACGGTTTGCCGGCAAGTTGCCGCTGTTCGGCGGTCTTGACGGTGCCCGGTTCCGCCGCCAGGTCGAACCGGGCGACACCCTGGAACTGCACGTCGAGCTGCAGCGGATGTCTGCCCGGGCCGGCAAGGGCAGTGGCCGAGCAGTTCTGCGCGGCGACACAGCATGTGAGTGCCAACTGATGTTCGTGCTGGTCGACCGCTAGGTCTCGTGCCAGATCAGGCGGCTGCGCGCCACAACGGTGCAGCGACCAGCGTGCAATGCTCGCACGGCGTACCGCGATGGACGAGTTCGGCTGCGGCGATGAGACCGTGGCGGAATGCGGCCTCCTCGACGACATCGGGGTCGTCGCACGGGCCGCCGAACCATTGATCGACCACATCGACGAGCCCGACGTGTTCGCTGCAGTCGAGTCGAGTGTGTACGAGGTCGGGCCGATCGATGTCGAAGATCACGAATCGTGACGGGCGGGCGGGGGCATGTCGGTGTGTCATGCGCTGATCATGGCAAAGGGGTGTAACAGGGTCGCTGAGCTGGACGGAATGGATGATCGTCATGGAGAACCGTTGACATCGTGGTACCTACACGGTTAACTGACTTTGATCAACTGATTTTGCTTCGTCGGAGCAGCTTTGTCCGTCAGAACCCTGCGGATTCGTATAACGGCGAAAGCGGGTGCATTCGTGGCCATGACAGGGACGATCGCTGCCAGAACGGCGCCGCTGATCAAGACGCCCACGGGCATCGGCGGCCTCGACGAGGTGACGGGTGGAGGGTTGCCCGGAGGTCGATCCACGCTCGTGTGCGGCCCTGCAGGATGCGGCAAGACGTTGCTGGCGATGGAATTCCTCGTCCGCGGCATAACCGAGTTCGACGAGCCTGGAGTCTTCGTCGCGTTCGAAGAGACCATCGACGACCTGCGATCGAACGTCGCGTCGCTGGGCTTCGACCTGGCCCAGCTGGAAGCTGACGGCCAGCTGATCCTCGACCACGTCACCTTGATCCGTGGCGAAATACAGGAGACAGGCGACTGGGACCTCGAAGGCCTGTTCTTGCGCCTTGGGGCGGCGATCGATGCCGTTGGGGCCAAGCGAGTGGTGATCGACACGATCGACACACTGTTCGGTGGATTCTCCAATACAGCGATCCTTCGCGCGGAGCTCGGCCGACTGTGCGTCTTTCTCAAAGCGCGAGGAGTGACTGCGGTGATCACCGCCGAGCGCGGCGAGGGATCGTTGACCCGCCACGGTATCGAGGAGTACGTCTCCGACTGCGTGATCGTTCTCGACCACCGCGTCACGGAGCAGACGTCGATCCGGCGCTTGAGGATCCTCAAGTACCGTGGTTCGTACCACGGCACCAACGAGTATCCATTCCTGATCGGTGAGTCGGGCATCTCCGTTCTACCGATGACTTCGCTCGGTCTCAGCCACAGCGTTTCCAATCAGCGAATGTCGACTGGCAACTCGGGCCTCGACTCGATGCTCACCAACGCGGGCTTCTTTCAAGGCAGTTCGATACATGTCAGCGGCACTTCCGGCACAGGCAAGACAACGCTGGCTGCGCAATTCTGCATCGCCACATGCCAGCGTGGCGAGCGGGCGATGTTCTTCTCCTTCGACGAGTCGCGACAGGAGATCATCCGCAACATGTTGTCTGTGGGCATCGATGTACCGAAATGGATCGAAGCCGGCCTGATGCAGCTGCATTGTTTTCGCCCGAGCCTGCTCGGCTTGGAATCGCATCTCTTCACCGTTCAGCAACTAGTGGGGGAGTTCAACCCGTCCGTTGTCGTCAAAGATCCGATCTCGGATCTGGCCAGCCTCGGAACCGCCGTCGAGGTTGCTGAGCTGATGGCACGCCAAGTCGATTTTCTGAAGGCACGGGGTGTGACATCGCTGTTCACCAGCTTGACATCACCAGGGGTGCCGACGCGGGTCGAGCAACAGATGACGTCGCTTGCCGACACTTGGCTGATGATCAAGTCCGTCGAAGAGCACGGAGAACACAATCGTGTCCTGCACGTGGTCAAAGCGCGCGGCATGGCAAACAGCAATCAGATCCGCAAGTTGCGCATCACAGACCACGGCATCGAGATCTCGGACCTGTATGACGCGACAGCGATCGCCAAGCAATCGGGCGATTCATGAGCTTGCCGCAAGTTGGCTTCGAGATGACTGTTACGACGGACGAGGTCTACTACGAGCTCACGCTTTTCGTCAGCGGGGCTCCGGCGCTTGCGGCCCGGGCGATTGCCAACGCTCGACGCCTGTGTGAGCTTCATTGCAACGGGCACTACCGCCTGACGGTGGTCGACATCCACGAGGACCTGAGCAGCCTGATGACCAGCAACTTGCTGGCAACCCCCACGCTGGTCAAGACCCTGCCCGGGCCCGAACGTCGTGTGGTGGGTGACCTGTCGCAACGGGACAAGGTGGTCGAGGCGTTGGATCTTCCGGCTGCGCCGGAAGTCAGCGGGAGCACGGTGTGGTCAACGTGACTCGATTCGACTCGACGGCGCGAACCAGATCTCGGTCGCGGCCAAAAGCCGCGGGCGTGCGCCTCGACACGAAGCTGGTCGAGCTCGCCGACGCGGCTGATCCACGTAGCGAACTGCCGACAACGCTTGCGGAGGCCCTGGTCAGAATGACCGAGGCGGAGGACATGCTTCGGGCGATTGCCGCCGGTGAGGTCGATGCCTTGGTCGTCTCCGACGGGAGGGCACAACGTCGGGTGTTCACTTTGGCCACGGCTGACCGCCCTTACCGCATCTTCGTCGAGAACATGCGCGACGGCGCCGTGACGCTGTCGTCCAGCGGTCTCATCCTCTATGCCAATCGACGTGTGGCCGAGTTGTTGGCGCGGCCGAGAGCGAGCATCGTGGGGTCGCCGATGAAGATGTTCATAGCCGGCACTCTTCCTTTCGACCTCGAGGCGCTTCGAGGACCCCGTGGACAGGGCAGCACCGTCGAATTCGATCTCATCGACAGCGAGGGCCTTGCCGTACCGGTGCTGGTCGGCATCTCACCCCTTGAGGTCGAAGGCGAAGAGTTGACCTGTCTCACGTTCACCGATCTCAGTGGTCAGAATGCGCAAGATCGGGAGATCTTCCGGTTGAGCGAGGCGCAGGCGGAGCGCGTGGCCGACCTGCAGCAGGCACAAGCCGCGCTGACCAAACAAGCGACGCATGACGCGCTGACGGGCCTGCCGAACCGAGCCCTGCTCGTCGATCGGATCACCTTGGCGTTGTCCGAGGCAAAGCGTTCACGTCGGTGCACGGCCATCCTGTTTGTCGATCTCGATCGGTTCAAGCAGATCAACGACACCAAAGGGCACGCCGCGGGCGACATGGTCTTGCGATCAGTCGCCGAACAGTTGGTTGGGAGCGTGCGGCCGCACGACACGGTTGCGCGGATCGGCAGCGACGAGTTCGTCATCCTGGCAGCGAATGTCCAGAGCCCGGCTCACGCCATCGACATCGGCGCACGTCTGGTTGCGGAGCTGAATCAGCGCGAGGGCGACACCGACCACGTCGGTGCGAGTGTCGGCATCTCCGTGTCGATCGGTGGACGAGGAACGGCAGAGATCCTGCTCAATGAGGCAGACAGGGCGATGTACCAGGCCAAATCGCTGGGAAGGAGTCGCGTCGAGGTGTTCGACGCAGCACTCGGTCGGCAGGCCCAGCGACGCTCGAGTGCACAGAGGAAGCTCCAGTCGGCGATCGACGACCACCGTGTCATCGCTTACTACCAACCCCTCGTGGATCTCTCCACCGGACACGTCGTTGGCTTCGAGGCCTTGGCCAGGATCGCCGAACGGGACGGTTCGATCCTGCCACCCGTCGACTTCATCTCGGTGGCCGAGGAGAGCGGCCTCGTCGTGCCGCTGGGTAGTCAGGTGCTCGCGATGGCGTGCGGCGAGATCGGCCACTGGGTTCCGAGCGGTCCGCCTGGGGTCGGACTGACGATCGCGGTCAACCTCTCGGCCCGTCAGTTCGAGCCCGGCGACCTGACCAGCGTCGTGCACGAGACGCTGGAGGAGACGGCGTTGGACCCCGTGAACTTGCATCTCGAACTGACAGAGACCGCGATCATCGATCTTCGGCCGGACATCACGCGCCAGCTCAAATCGATCAGGGAGCTGGGGGTGCAGATCGGCCTCGACGATTTCGGCACCGGCTACGCCTCGCTGACTCATCTGCGCAACCTGCCATTGAGCTTCGTCAAGATCGACCAGACCTTCATCCATGGCATTGGCGTCGACCAATCCGACGAACGAATCGTCTCCGCGGTGATTGATCTTGCGGCGAACCTCGGTCTGCGATCGATCGCCGAAGGAATCGAAACCCCCGATCAACTCATCCGTCTACGAGAACTGGGCTGCGACCAGGGCCAGGGATTCCTGTTCGCGGGCCCTCTACCACCGAACGATGTTTCCGTGACTCTTTTGAAGTCAGCATGGTGACGTCGTGACGACAGCCACGGTTTCGGTGCAATCAATCTGATTCCGATGTCCTCACGCAGGACCAAGGATGATGCTCCCATTGTGACCACCGAAACCGAGACTGTTCGATATGGATGGCGCCGGTTCCCACGGCCGCGCCGACCCGACGACAAGATCGATGTCGAACTCGGGATCGACCACCGTGGTGCCTGCAGTCGGCGGGATCAGGCGTTGATCCATCGCCAGCAACATCGCCACTGCCTCGAGAGCGCCGGCGGCCCCGAGAGCGTGACCGGTGACGCCTTTCGTCGATGTCATCGCGACACCGCTCGGACCGAATATCTCCGTGATGGCCGCGGCTTCGGCCGCATCGTTGAGCGGAGTCGAAGTGCCGTGGGCGTTGATGTGGCCGATGTCGCCGGGTTCCAATCCCGCGTCGTCGAGTGCCAGGCGCATGCACGCGATCGCACCAATGCCACCCGGCGCCGGAGCGGTGATGTGGTGGGCATCGGCGTTGCTGCCGGCACCGAGCACTTCGCCGACGATGGTGGCGCCGCGACCTTCAGCCGCTGACCATTCTTCGAGTATCAGCACAGCCGCGCCTTCGCCGAGCACGAAGCCGTCGCGGTCGACATCGAACGGTCGGCTCGAACCAGACGTCGACAGCGCGGTCATGTTGCCGAAGCTGGCGACGCCGATCGCGCAGCCGGCGGATTCGGCGCCACCTGTGACAACCGCATCGCACATGTCCCACGCAATCAGACGCGCCGCATATCCGATGGCATGGGTCGAGGCCGCGCAGGCCGTCGTGATCGTCTCGTTGGGCCCACGAAGTCCGTAGCGCATCGAGATGGCCGCGCCGGGGGCATTCGGCATCATCATCGGGACGAGGAATGGCGAGACCCGCCGCTCGCCCTTGGTGATCAGGACCTCGATCTGCTCCTCGGTCGAGCGGAGGCCGCCGACACCGGTTGCGAAGATCGTTCCGAATCGATGGGATTCTGCGGCCGGCCGGCCGGCGTGCTCGAACGCCTCAGCCGCAGCGGCAACGGCGAACTGCTCGACACGATCTGCGCGCCGCGCCTCTTTGGGATTGTCGAAGAACGGCAGAGGGTCCCAATCTGCTATTTCGATGCTGCGCTGTCCGGTGATGCCCGGCCCGTTGAGGCCGTCCCAGAACGCCTTTCGTCCGACCCCGCAGGGTGCGACGACGCCGTAGCCGGTGATCGCGACGCGCCGCCCGGCGCCCTTCATCAGAGCTTGCCGACGACCAGGTCGTAGGCCTGGCCGACTGTTTCGATGCCCTCGAGATCTTCCTCTGGCACCTCGACGCCGAACTCTTCCTCGAGCGCCATGACCAACTCGACGAGATCGAGACTGTCGGCATCGAGATCGTCGCCGAACTTGGCTTCTGGCACGACTTTGTCTTCCGGCACCGAAAGGACCTCGACGGCGCACTTGCGGAACCGGGCGAACATTGCTTGATCCACGACTATCTCCTTGTGTTCGTGATGCGGACGATGTTACCGACTGCGCTTGCTCAGTGGCCCATGCCGAGACCGCCATCCACCGGGATGACTGCCCCGGTGATGTAGGCGGCATCAGCAGAAGCCAGGAACGCGACCACACCGGCGATCTCGTCCGGGGTGGCCATTCGCGCCAACGGAACAGCAGCCGTCAGCTCAGCGAGCCTCTTGTCTGCGAGCGCTGCTGTCATGTCGGTCTCGACGGGCCCCGGCGCGACAACGTTGACGGTGATGCTGCGCGACCCCAGCTCGCGGGCCAACGAGCGCGCCAAGCCGACCAGGCCGGCCTTCGACGCGGCGTAGTTGGCCTGGCCCGCCGATCCGAGTAGAGCGACGACCGACGACATGAAGATGATTCGCCCGGCGCGGGCACGCAGCATGCCCTGTGTTGCCCGCTTGGCGACTCGATATGCCGCTGTGAGATTCGCGTCGATCACCGACGCGAAGTCCGTCTCGCTCATGCGCAACAGCAATCCGTCTTTGGTGATGCCGGCGTTCGAGACCAGGACCTCGACCGGCCCGAGCTCGGCTTCCACGGCTTTGAACGCGGCCTCGACCGATTCGCCCGAAGTGACATCGCAGCTGACAGTGAAGAACCCGTCGGGCGGAGGCGACGAGTTGTACGTGACCGCTACACGATCACCGAGCGCGGCGAACCGCTGCGCGCAAGCCAACCCGATGCCGCGCGATCCGCCGGTTATCAGTACAACTCTGCTCACGCAGGCCCACCGGCGGGGGCACCGCCACCCCAGCGCAGCACAGCACTGGCGGCAGTCATCCCACCTCCGAATCCCACGAGAAGCAACAGGTCACCCTCTTTGACCCGGCCGGTGTCGAGCGCATCAGCGAGCGCCAGCGGTATCGACGCGGACGAGGTGTTGCCGGTGCGATCGAGCACGGTGACGGCGCGTTCGGGCTCGATGCCCAACCGATCGCACGCCGCCTGGATGATTCGGATGTTGGCCTGGTGGGGGATCACCAGCGCGATGTCATCTGATGTGAGTCCGGCGTGATCGAGCGACTTGGTCGCGGAATCCACCATGATGCGGACGGCACGCCGAAAGACTTCCTTGCCCTCCATGTGGATGAAGCCACCGATGTCGGCCCACAACAGTCGGCCCAGCGATCCATCAGCGTCGAGATCCCAGGCCAGCAGCTGGCCCGGCCCCTCTACGGCCTCTAGCACCACAGCGCCGGAGCCGTCGCCGAACAGCACGGCTGTGTTGCGGTCTTCCCAGTCGGTGATCCGCGACAGTGAATCGGTACCGATCAAGAGCACCTTGCGGGCTCCCATTGCGATCATGCCGTGCGCTGTGACCAATCCATAGACGAAGCCCGAACATGCCGCGTTGACGTCGAACGCCCCGCACCGAAGGCCGAGCTCGTTCTGCACGGCCGCGGACGTTCCCCATTGCGTGTCGGGCGTTGTCGTTGCGAGCACCAGAGCGTCTATCTCTGCGAGGTCGACGCCCGACATGTCGAGCGCAGCCCGGCCCGATTCAGTCGACAGGCCAACTGTGGTCCCACCGACATGGCGCTCCTTGATACCGGTTCGTTCGACGATCCACTCGTCGGACGTCTCGACCATCTGCTCGAGATCTTTGTTGGTGAGTGTCTTGGGGCCAAGAGCAGTGCCCCATCCCGTGATCACTGCACCTCGAACTCCGGAAGGTAAAGCTGGCATTCAGACCGTCCTCAACCATGCGATCGGCTGTCTCATTGTTACTCGCTCGCCATCGACGGCGATGTAGCTCTGCAGGACACCGGCGAACGGCGACCGCACCTCGGTGTCGCCGACCTGACCGAGCACGTCGCCCACCCTGAGATGGCTGCCGTCGGCCAAGCCCTCGATTGGGACGAAGAGGCCGGCGGCCGGGCTGACAACGAGCCGTTCGTGAGCGAAGAGGTGCTCGCCTTCGAGTTGCGCGCCGCTTTGCTGTGACCCAGCGTTGACCCACTCGAGCAGCTTCTCGAGGTCCTCTGGCGTGGACACCGCGATCGTGCGCGCCGACGGGACAGTGCGTTTGGCCATGCCGGTCAGCACGCCTCCCGGCCCGAGCTCGACGAATTCAGTGACACCCTCGTCTTCGAGCGCCAGCAGGCAGTGCTTCCATCGAACAGGGCTGCTGAGCTGTGCCGACAACAGGCTCGACCAATCGGCGCCGGTGTTGTGGGCCAGGGCGTCGACGTTTGAGATGACTGGGACTTCTGTGTCACGTGGGTTGGCCTCTGCGATGGCTTTGCGAAGCCGATCACGGGCCGCAGTCATGAACGGTGTGTGGAAGGCACCGGAGACCTGCAGCGGCATGACCTTCTTGGCGCCGAGCTGCTTCGCCACGAACCCAGCCGCGGCCACGCCCTCGGATGATCCGGCGATGACCACCTGTCCGGGCGCGTTGAAGTTGGCCACCCACACATCGCTGTCAGCACGCCGGCAGGCGACTTCGACCTGATCGTCATCGAGACCGAGGACCGCCGCCATCGTCCCCGGGTTTTCGATGCCCGCTTGATGCATTGCGTCGGCGCGCTCGCAGACGAGGCGTACACCTTCGTCGAAACCCAGAGCGCCCGTCGCAGTCAACGCGGTGTATTCGCCCAGGCTGTGGCCGGCGCAGAAGCTCGGTTCGAGGCCCAGTCGCTCTGCAGCGTCGAGCACTATCAAGCTGGACACGAACGTTGTCAACTGCGCATGACGGGTGTCTCTCAGTTCCTCCCTGTCGGCATCGAGCAGGAGGTAGGCAACGTCGCGTTCGGCGACATCGGAAGCCTCGTCGACGAGCTCCCAGCTCTCGTTGTCGACCCAGGGCCTGCCCATACCCGGTCGCTGTGATCCCTGGCCAGGGAACGTGAAGGCAAGCATGATCCAAACACGATAGACCCTTTCCGACGCAGTCGAATCGCTACCAGTGAGTAACGGGCGCGATCTGCGCTACTTGGTCCGATACGATCTCGGAGTCACTCGCCCGAGTGGCGGAATGGCAGACGCGACGGACTCAAAATCCGTTGTCCGAAAGGGCGTGTGGGTTCGAGTCCCACCTCGGGCACTCTCGCACGTGCAACGGGACCGCAGCGTTTGGCGGTTGGGGACCGCCACCGCATGAGGGTCCTGCGGTCATAAACGCTCAGCTGCAGCGAGGCCATCACGCCAGCCGCTACGTTCTGGGCATGGGAACCGAGCAGCCTCGCCACGAGGAAGTCGTTGAGTCCACCGCCGACACGGAACGGACCATGCAGCCGCAGCGGGTGCCGGTGAACGTGTACGAGAGCGCCGGCGCGCTCGTCATCGTCGCCCCCTTTCCCGCGGTGACACCGAGTGACGTGACCATCGAACTGAAACCCGCCCGAGTCCGCTTCTGGGCCCGACTTCGCAGTGCCGGCCCGCGCGAGTACCTCGTGCACGAGTGGGCGTACGGCGGGTACGAACGCGAGATCGAGGTACCCGCCGGCTACGGCGGCGCTGTGGAAGCTTCGGTCACCAATGGCCAACTCGTCGTGCGAGTGCTGCGGGGCGAGACGACCGAGACGGTCACGGTCAAACCGGCGGGCGGCTGATCAACGCGATTGGCCTTCGTAGAATGGGCGGATGAGCAGCAGGTCGGTCGAGAGAAAGCTGCGCAAAGCCGGTGCTCGACTGAGCAAACTTCGAGACGAGCTCGTCGTGATCGACGAGCAGTTGGCACATCTCGTCGACGATTCCGAGGACGCGCGCCTGAGGGCCCTGGTGGCCGACAATCCTGCGGCCGCCCTCGAACATCGGGAGGCTGCTGGGCACTCCGAAGCGATGGCCGAACATCGTCGCCATGTCATCGCCGAGATCAATACGCTGGAAGCCCGTCAGGACGAACTGCTCGATGAACTTCGCCTACTGTGATCTGTTCGAGATAAAAGGAGTGTGCCGCCAGTGACGATTCGTGTTGTGATCGCCGAGGATGAGGCGATCATTCGTCTCGATTTGCGCGAGACCCTCGAAGAAGAGGGCTATGACGTGGTTGGCGAGACTGGTCGCGGCGATGAAGCCGTCACGCTCGTGCGCGATCTGCGACCTGACCTCGCCATCCTCGACATCAAGATGCCGGGAATGGACGGCCTCGAGGCGGCGCGAGTGATCACGGCGGAGCGGATATGCGGCGTGCTGATGCTGACGGCATTCAGCCAGCGCGAGGTGATCGAAGAGGCCCGCGACGCCGGGGCGCTGGCGTACCTCGTCAAGCCGTATCAGAAGAGCGATCTGATTCCTGCGATCGAAGTCGCGATCGGCAGGTTTCGCGAGATGCAGCACCTCAGCGGTGAGGTCGATGCGCTCGGCGAGCAGCTGGAATCGCGCAAGATAATCGATCGGGCCAAGGGCCTGTTGATCGACGAGTGCGGGATGCGAGAGGGTGAGGCGTTCACGTTCATTCAGCGAACAGCGATGAGCGAGCGATCGCGCATGCGCGAAGTTGCCGAGCGAGTGCTGGCCGGCACGCTGCGCCCGTGAAGCTGCTCCTCCTCGATGGCAACTCGCTGACGTACCGCGCTTTCTATGCGCTGCCGACCGACATGGCGACGGCATCGGGTCAGGTCACCAACGCTGTTTTTGGCTTCACGTCGATGTTTGCCTACCTCCTGAAGGATCAACAGCCCGATGGTGTGATGGTCGCGTTCGACCGTCCCGAGCCGACCTTCCGCCACGATGCCAACCCGCTGTACAAGGCGCAGCGCGAGGCCGCTCCCGACATCTTGCGTCAACAGATGGGCCTGGTGCGCGAAGTGCTCGACGCACTGCACGTGACCATGGTCGATCTGGCCGGCTGGGAGGCCGACGACATCTTGGCGACCGTTGCTGAACAGGCCAAAGCAGAAGGGCACGAGGTCATCATCGTGACGGGGGATCGGGACAGCTATCAGCTCGTCGACGATCCTGGTGTCAAGGTGTTGTACAACCGCCGCGGCGTCAGCGATTACGCCCTGTACGACGAGGCCGGCATCAAGGAGAAGACCGGCGTCACGCCGGCTCAGTACACGGAGTACGCGGCGCTGCGCGGCGACCCCAGTGACAACCTCGATGGCGTGCCGGGTGTCGGTGAAAAGACTGCGGCGAAGTTGATCAATACGTATGGCGGGCTCGATGGCATCTTCGCAAACGTCGATGCGCAGACTCCAAAGCTGCGCGCGTCTCTTGCCGAGCACGAGGAGCGGGTTCGGAGCAACGCAAACTTGATGGTGCTTCGCCGCGATGCACCAATCGAGGTCGACCTCGGCACCCTCACCATCGAGCCCGATGTCGAAGCTGCGCGCAAGCTGTTCGACTTCCTGGAGTTCCGGGCACTGACGGACCGATTGTTCGAGGCCATCGGCACCCCCGGGACAGAGCAACCGTCGGCCGAAATGCAGGTCTTGGAGGCCGAGATCACCGATCTTGTCGATGTCGCGACGGCAGCCGAGGTGATCTCAGCGCTGCCTGTACTCGACGTGGTTGCGGCGTGGGCGGGCGACCCTGGGCGAAGTGATCTGATCGGCCTGGCGGTGGTGACCGATGTCGAGACCTGCGAGGTGGCTTGGATACCGGCCGAGGTGCTGGCCCATCCAGATGTTCTCACGGTTCTCGGATCACACCTGGCGCTGCGCGGCCACAACGTCAAGGCGCTGATGCGCTGGGCGCTCGGGCGAGGTGTCAACATCACCGGGCTGCAGCTCGACGTGGCGATCGCCGCCTACCTGATCGACCCTGCCGACGTCCGCTATGCCCTGGCCGACCTGCTTCGCCGCTACACGCCGTATCAACTCCCGGCGACAGCCGCGGCATCTTCGGGTCAACTCGACTTCACCGAAGAAGGTGACGACGATCGACGCGTTGCGGGTCGTGGCGCGTTGGCTGTTGCCCACCTCGCGTCGGCCTTGGAATCGGCTCTCGAGAAGCAGGGCATGGACGTGCTCTACGCGTCGATCGAGAACCCTTTGGTCGGCGTGCTCGCGGAAATGGAACACGTCGGGATTGCGGTCGACCTCGTCGAACTTCGTCGGCTCAACGAGCGTCTGACGTCGGAGAGCGAACGGCTCGCCGCCGAACTGCAAAGGGTCGTCGGCCGCCCGTTCAACTTCAACTCGCCTGTGCAGCTCCGTGAGCTCCTCTACACCGAGAAGCAGTTGGCGCCGCAGAAGAAGACCAAGACCGGCTATTCGACAGACGCGGCGACGTTGCTGAGGCTGCGCGACGAGTGGCCCGAGTTCATCGATCCGTTGATGCAGTACCGCGAGATGGAGAAGCTGCGCGGCACGTACGGCACTGGACTGATGGCCGAGGTCACGGCTGACGGCCGGATTCACGCCACGTTCAACCA
>JANMRB010000160.1:0-1577 GCA_031370825.1 Ilumatobacteraceae bacterium | reverse complement strand
GTCGAGGCAGGCACGTACGACGGCAAGTTCTACGGCGTCCCGTACTACGCCGGCGCCCGGGTGATCCTGTACCGGAAGGACCTGTTCGCCAAGTCTGGCCTCAGCGTCCCGACGACGATCGACGAGCTCATGGCTGCAGCGACCAAGCTCAGCAATGCGATCGCCCACGAGATCTCTATGACCGGCCCGAAGTGATCGAGCATGCCAGCGTCGATGGACTCGGACCCTCGCTGGAGATTGCCATCGCACGCGAGGCCGCTACCGACGACGGCGAGATCGTTCCAACGCTCAGCAACCTGGTGACGAAGCTGCCGGCACATTCGACATGCAGACCGCAAGGGAGCCGACTTGTGACCGTCGATCTACCAACAGGCGATCTACCAACAATCGGTATCGGAGTCGACATCGGCGGCACGTCGACTACGGCCGCGTTCATCGATGGTCTCGGCTGGGTTATCGCTTCTATCACCCTGCCGACACGACCCGGCGCGGACGGGGTCGTGTCCACGGCGATGACGGCCATGCTCGCCGTGGCAAGGACCGCGGGGCTGTCGGTGAGCGACGTGGACGCGGTCGCCGTCGGCATTCCTGGAACGGTTGACCCGCATCGCGGCACAGTTCGCTATGCAGTCAACGGTATCGGTCGCGACAACCTCGACCTGGCATCGCGCCTCACCGAGCAGGTCGGTGCTGCGGTGCACGTCGACAACGACGTTCGTGCCGCCGCCTTGGGCGCCGATTGGTACCTGACGACGATGTACGGGGCCGTCGACGATCTTGCCTATCTCAGCATCGGTACCGGCATCGCGGCGGGTTACGTCGAACGTGGTCGCGTACGGCGCGGCAACATGTTGGTGGCAGGCGAGATCGGGCACATCCCCATCGACCCGCTCGGACGTCGATGCGTGTGCGGCCAGATCGGCTGCATCGAGGCAATGTCGTCGGGTTCGGCGATCGATCGGTTGTGGTCGACCTCGAGTGGCAGTGCCGCCGCCGACGGCCAACACTCCGAGTTCCTCGGCTCGCTGGACCTCGGGTCGCGGATGCGGATCATCGATCCATCGGTCCCACTCGGTGCGATCGGCGCAATTGGTGCTGCGCACGAGGCCGGCGCCGTAAGCCCGGTGCCGCTGCCATGACCCCGTTGGTGATCGGCGGGATGCTGCACGTCGACGGTAGCTGGGTGGAGGGAGACGTGACGATCGAGGGATCGACGATCTCGTCCGTTGGCGCGGAACGCGGGTCTCGCCCTGTCGGCTTCCTCGACGCGACCGGCTGCTCGGTCCTTCCTGGTTTCATCGACCTGCAGATCAATGGAGCGGTCGGGGTCGACCTCACCAGCGAGCCGGAACGAATCGGCGAGGTGGCCGCCTTCCTCGTGCAGTGCGGCGTGACCTCATTCATGCCGACGCTGATCTCGTCGGCGGTAAGCCAGATCGCCGCGGCGGTCGCTGTTATCAACTCCTGGTCTCGCGAGGACCAGCAGAGCCACGTCGGCGCACGATCGCTCGGTGGGCACGTGGAGGGGCCGTTCCTCAATCCTGCGCGCAGGCGCACACCCTGTGAATCGTCTACGC
>JANMRB010000156.1:0-16198 GCA_031370825.1 Ilumatobacteraceae bacterium | reverse complement strand
ATGTCGTCGGGGAACGCCAGCGCGGCGTGGTCCTCCTCTCGCCACGTGGCCCCGAGATCATCCGAGCGCCGTAGCACGGGCCCCCAGTGGTTGCTGACCGAGCCCACGAACACGCGAGTCTGCGGCCCGCGATTGTCGATGCACGTCGAGTAGATCTCCTCGCCGGGAAAGGTCGGGCCGCTGAGCGCGAACGTGTTTCGCTCCGGCCCGGCGCGCAACGTGAACAGGCCCTTCGTGGTCCCGATGAGGACGAGCGTGTCGAGTGCTTGGCCCGCCGTCAGGCGTTCTTCGATGGTTGACATCATGCCTCCTTCGACTCGGAATGTTGCCAGAACTCATCGCTCGCGACACGAACCGTGCCGGCGTCACCGTCTACGTGGAGAATTGTCCCGTCGCCGACAGCCGTGATGGCTGGCACGCTGAGCACGGCGGGGATGCCAAGCTCGCGAGCGACGATCGCGGCGTGACTCTGCACGGCTCCGGTGTCGCACACAACAGCGGCCGCGGTGAGGAAGAGTGGTGTCCAGGACGGATCAGTGATCGCACAAACCAGGACTTCGCCCGGCTCGAGGCCACGTGGATCGTTCGGGTCGTGGATGACGCGCGCAGGGCCGGATGCGCGTCCGCCACTGACGGCGATGCCCGAGAGAATGGAGCCTGGCGCTGGGGCCGCCGGCTCGGCTTCGCCGCGTCGCGGCCAGGTCGTTGGGTCCGAGATGTGGCCCTCGAACCACTCCGGAGGAATGCGCTCGTCGAGGTAGCGATGGCGCTCGGCGCGTTCAGCGATCGTGTCGGCGAACTCGGCGGGGTCGGCGACGAACGCCGGCAGTTCGCTCGCAGTGACACAGAACGCGGTGCGAACATCGGTTGGCCCGCCGCGTCGCGCCGCGCGTCGTACGAGCTCGTGCAACACCAGCCTGGCCCCTAGATTCTCGAGGACGAGAACATCTTTCGCCCGCTCGCGCCCTATCGATCCCTGTCGAGAGACGTGGGCGCAACGCTGTGCCATCCAGCGCCAGTGGCGCGGCAACAGTTCGACGGCCTGGGTGAGGGCCGCGTCGGCGTCGGCGGCGAGACGGCGGGCGATGGCCACGGGGTCGCGATCGGCGGGCGCACGGCGAAGTCGATCGATGAGCGCATAGACCGGTGTCGGATCCATAGCCCACGCGGGCGTCGCCAGTTCGTACTCGTCGTTGCCTCGGTGGCCGTGGTCTGCCAGGAAAGCATCGACGGCGGGCTTCAATGGAGTGTCCCGCGTGCGGACCGCGATGTTGTCGAGTCCATCATCGAATGCAGCCGACACCGTCTCGTCACCGGTCACGATGCGGCTGAGTGCCCACACCCGTTGCGCAAGCTGGGCCGAATCGACATCGCCGGTCCCGCCCACGATGCGGTTGGCGATACCGGCCGGCATGCGCGGGCGAGCAAGGGCGCGATCGAGCAGAACCCGCGGCGCGGCAGCCAGTCCACTGAAGAACAACAGGCGCTTCATGCTGGCGCCGATACGTGGCGGGTACGTCTCCAGCCACTCGAGCAGTTGTACGTCGGAGGCAGTGTTCATGTCGGGCAACGTCGTCAACCACGCCCGCGCGTCGATCCGAGCTTGGGCCAAAGGTTGCAGGTCGGGTGAGCGCATCATCTTCAGCAAATGGAAGGTGAGGCGAAGCGATGCCCGCACGCTTCGATCACCCTTGGCGCGCCGGTAGGGCGGCATGTCGGTCGCGCTGCCCATCACCTGCTCGTCCGCATCGCTGGGAGACATGCCCGGCATGCGGACACCGAACAGCCGCATCGCGGAGCCACTCATGTAGAGATAACCACCGAACACACCTGTGCCGACCGAAGGGCCCACGACCTCGTCACGACGCAACACCCCCATCTCGACAAAGACGTCGACCTGCCCCTTCTGAATCGCATCTCCGATCAGCGTGCCAGTCAGCGCCGTCATCACGTGGGGGAAGACCTCGCCGACATTGCCGCGCGTGTACAGAGTGAAGCGTTCGTTAGGTTCATTGTCCGCTACCCAAATGCGCCCGGCGAACTTCACGTGACCTCCCCGACGGGTCTGCCGTTCGCCTGCCAGAGGGCTCGATCAAGGGTCCGCAAATCGCATTGACAATCGGCAGCGAGCTCGCGGCAGATAGTCAAATACGTCATGTATGGCGGGAGGTTTTTCGACTCCTCGAGGAGCGGCGTCGTTCTCGCCGCCTTCCATCGTCCGACCATCATGAAGTCGTTCCGATCGTAGTAGCCACGCTCGCGAACGCTCGGGCCGACCCTCGTGAGCACGGCATCGTACGACTCGTCGTAGAGAGCCGACCAGAACTCAACGTATTCCTTGTCCACCCTGCGATCCGGCATCACCGTGAAGCCTGCCAGAGTGAAAGAAGGAATCGGGACGTGAGACAGTGGGCGGGATGAAAGTGCTGCTCCTCGCCGATACCCATTTGGGCGAGTGCCAGGGCGCACGGCTCGTGGACAGGCTGTACCGCCACCTCGAGACTGCCGACGTCATCATCCACGCAGGCGACATCACCGATGCGTCAGTGTTGACGGCGCTCCAAGAGTTCGCGCCGGTTCATGCGGTGCTCGGAAACAACGACCGCGGCATGATCCTGCCCGAGCGGCTTGTCGTCGATCTCGACGGATGTGAGGTCGCGGCCGTCCACGACAGTGGTCCCGCCAGCGGCCGAACCGCCCGTCTTCGCCGCTGGTTCCCGCAGGCCGATGTCGTCGTCTTCGGCCATTCGCACATCCCGTGGCACGAGATCGACGTCCGCCCCACCGACCGCCATGTGCAGCACCAGGTGAACCCGGGATCGGCGATGCAACGCCGTGCCGCACCCGATCACACCGCCGCCGTCCTGCAGTTGCACGACGGCGTCGTGGCCGGCGTGAGCCACGTCGTGCTGCCGTAGCGCGATCGGCCCGCGCTGGCTGCTCGATTGCCTGGGCGAATCAGAGGTCGCCGGAACGTTGCAGCGCGACGAGCGCTCCCCAGCCTGGCAGCAACGGGATCCAGAAGGTCGCGAGTCGAAACAGGATGACGGCGGCGACGGCGGTGGCGCTGGCCATTCCCGCTGAGGTCAATCCGGCGATCAGGGTGGCTTCGACGGCTCCGATTCCGCCGGGGGTGGGAGCGACCGAGGACACCACTGAGCCAATGAGGTAGACGAGCGCGACCGACGTGAACGCCGGGCCGGCGCCGAACGCGGATACAGCAACCTCCAACGCGAGGATGTACCCCATGGTGATGACCAGCGAGCCGCCGAACAGCTCGATCATCTTGCCGGGCTGGCGAGCGATCTCACTGACGTTGGCGAGCGAACGCTTCGTTGCCGGCCACACCCGAGTCGTCAGCAGTGCGCGGCTCCATGGAACGGCCACACCGGTTGCTGCGACCAGGGCTACTCCGGCGGTGATCAGTCCGACCGTGCCCCACGATGGCAGGTCAAATGTCTTCAGCCCCGAGGAACCTGCCAGCGCGACGAACAGCGCTGTCATCGTGAAATGAACGATCACTCCGGCGATCGTGTCGACTCCCACTGCGGCGACCGCCGTGGTTGTGTCGATGCCCCGCTTCTGTAGAAAACGGGCGGTGAGCGCCAGCCCGCCACCGGGCGCAGCGACACCCACGAACGAGGTCGCCACTTGCACGCCGACGTTCGGGCCCAGCGGCACCCGCTCAGGCAGTGAGCCGTCGAGGGCCACGGCTGCGCCAACGTACGTGAGCGCCGACAGCGCGAGCGCCGCGGCTGCCCACCACAAGTTCGCATGTAGCAGTTCGCCCCAGATCGAGCCGACGCCGAGGAATTGGGGAATGAGTGTCCACAACGCCAGCGCTACCACGGCGATGGTGACCACCGTGCCCGTCTTGATCCTCTCGAGCTCCGCGATCGGAACGTCGTCGGCGCCGGTCACGCGTTGGACCTCGGTGCGAAGCTCTTCGAGACATCCCGCAGCCTTGACGGCGGCTCGCGTCCGGGGAGTCAGCGCAAGTGGCTGCAGCCGCGGCAGCGCTGCGGCAACCGCCGCGGGCCCGACGCCGGCAACCGCGGATTCAACGGCGCGTTGAACTCCCAGCGGCGCGGACGTTGCTGCGAGGACTTCGGCCACATCCGTCGAAAGGGCGGAGTCGACCACACCCAACGAGGCCGAGGCGAAACCGACGAGCACGACGTAGCCGTCATCGTCGACCCAAAGGGCGTCTGCGTTGAGGCTGCGATGCACCGTGTGACTTCGTTGAAGGGCATCCACGATCGCCCAGACCGAATCCAAGAGCTGGGGCGTGCGACGCGACGGCTCGAGCTGGCTCAACGACTGGCGCGTTTGCGCGTCGAACGCCATCATCATCGCATTCGGGGGGAACTCGGCGATCACTGCCAGGCGGGCAGTGGGAACTCCGTCAGAGTGGGCCTTCAACGCGCAGAGGGCCTCGTGTTCGACGGCCGAGCGAAGAGACCGGAACGGTCGGTCTTGGCCGACGTCGCGGAAGCGCGCCGCTCGGTACACCCGCACCGGGAGAAGCGCTGCGCGCGAATCGTGACTGATGACCTTCACGATCAGCTGCTGGCCGTCATCGAGGCAGACCCTGAATCCTGCGAAGCCATGGAACCCACCGAATCGTTCCACCGATGAGAGCTTGTACCCCAGACGTTCGAGGATCTCGCCCACCGCTACTGCCCGGGGGAGGGTGTTGGGGGCGCCGAGGATCAGTTGGATCAGGGACGACGCGGCCGCTGCCATGGCGATGGCGGTGATGATCGTGGCGGGGTCTGCCAGGCTGACACCGAGCCGCGCCGCGACCCCCAGGACCAGAACGAGTCCACCGATCCGTCGCCAACGGTCGGACCAATGACCTCGGTCGACGAACATCCACGCGGCGATCACGCCCACGTCCAACGTCGTCGGGAACGCGGCACCGATGCCGTATTCACTCAGGCCGTTCGCGCCGAGGGCCGAACCCGGATCAACGCCGTGCCGTGAAGGCACGAGCGGCAGTGTCGAGGTGCCAACAAGCTTTGACATCGCGATCAGACCAGCGATGCAGACGACTGAGGCGAGAAGCATTCGCCCGACCCGGGCGAAGTGGCGGAGGACAAGTTGGCCGATGAACCCGAGAATCGCCGCGACGAGAAAGGCGATCTGGCAGAAGCTGACAATGCCCGACACGAGCCACCGCGGAACCGAACCGAGAAAGTCGCCGAAGCTGGTCGCAAATTCACCGTCGTTGCCGCCCTGCAACGCCACATACATGAATCCGAGGACCAGAAGAGACGCAAGAAGCCGGATGGCGGTGATCGGCGATCTCACATACGCCGGCTGAGCCGGCTCGGACACCACGAACGTTGGTCGCACCGATGCGATGTCAAGCATGCCGGATGAATTCTCGAGAAGGGATGCCTGATCGTAATCCGTGCTCATCGTCGTGCTGTGGCCTTTGCACCCGACCGTCGTCGACCCGACGTAGTCACCTATCCAGTTGGCTACTGTCTTTGGGTAATGGAAGCCGACGATCCGCTCAACACGTGGTGGAACAGTCTGACGGCTGAGCAGCAGGCCGAGGCGCTGACGATCCCTCAGAAGCTTCCCGAGTGGATGTCAACGAGTGAGAAGGCATCGGAGATCCTCGGCAACTGGCAGTTCGGCACGAACGAATCCGACGAGTTCTGGTCGGTTCCGTTGCGCGAGTTTCTCGAAGGAAAGCGCGACGAGACGCGACAAGGTCCCCCGACTCCGGAATAAGGCCTTGGGTGAAGGCGAGGTCGCAGGGCTCCGCGGCCCCGGCTTGCTCGGCTTGGTGTCAGCGCCGTCCTGCCCAGCCGGTGAAGGGCGCAAGGCGTCCGTCGCTTTGCACCCAGTAGTCCACGTGATCGACGACGAATCCATCCGAGTCAAACGTCAAGACCGTCGTCCCGGACAAGGTGACCTCCCGTTCCTCCTCGACGAAGCTCGCCCACCATTCGACAGCGGCTCGCATGCCCATGGCGATTGGTTCTCCGAAACAACATTCGACCGCCGATTCCCCGGCGAAAGTGCGAGTCACATACGCCGCGGCGCCGCCATGCTCGGGGTCCCGATGAGGATGTGAGCGGTAGGAGGCGCTCGGCGCGTCGAGGTCTGCAATGGCCGCGGTCTCCCCTTTGGTCCAGCCGCGTTCCCACGTCTCACCCCATCGGGTCGCAGCTTCACGAGCGTCCACCTACTGACCATAGTTGTCCACCGTTGTCGCAACGTTCGCCCGGAGAGCCCTCCACGGCAGGCCGCGGCCTACCATCTGTCGTCAATGGCGGCTGAGAAGGTCAAACTGCGCATTGGCAACGTCGCCAAAGCGGTGCTCGTCACTGGACAGGCGTACCAGGACCCGAAAGACGCGCTCAACGAGTTCATCTCCAACGCCGCCGACGAATACGCCGAAGCCGATCGCGTCGGGCGGATCAGGGTGGTGCTGAGACGGCGCGGCCGTGTCCCCGTGATCGCCGTCGACGACGACGGGCGAGGCATGTCACCTGACAGACTCCGAGAGCTGGCCCGCAACCTGTTCGAATCGGTGAAGGTGGGCGACAACCGCACCCTCGGCGAAAAAGCGATCGGTCTGCTCGCCTACCAACAACTCGGCGGCCGGCTTGATGTCGTCAGCCGCGCCGACGACTCGACGGAGACCTGGGCGCTGCGCCTCGAACGAGGCAAATCGCTGGCCCATCTCGAACGTGAACGGCGTCGTACCCGCGATGTGTCCGGCACCACGGTGTACATCGGCGACCTCGACCCCGACGTCGCCCGTGTCCTCACCCAGCGCAAAGTCGTCGACTATCTCCGTCAGCGTCGCAGCGCGGCGCTGGCTTCGGGCTCCTACACCCTGGAGGTCGTCGAAGGACGCTCCAGTGAGCTGGTCAGCGCCGAGCGGCCCGACGGCATCAAGCTCGAGATCCCGGCGCGGACCACCCTGTGGGGCCGCGTCGAGTTCGCCTTGTACGTCGCCCCTCCCAGTGCCCGCCACCGCAGAGTGGCGGTGGTCGCCCGCGGCGGCACGTCCGTTATCGACGACCTCGCAGAGCTCGAAGAATTCGACCGCCTGCCGTGGACCAGCGACCAGGTGTCGGGGCGGGTGGTGTTCGAGGCGTTGCAGCAGACCGCAGGACGCAGGGCGATCCTGCGTGACCGCGACGTGTTTCCAGTGTTCGTCGAAATGATCCGCTCGATCGAGCCAGCCGTGGCCGCCAGCGTGACCAAGATGGCCAAAGACGTCGACGAGGCGACAGCTGAGCGACTGGCTGACACCGTCCGCAAGATCTTCGGGCGGGTCCTCAAAGAGCTCGCCGATCTCGACAACCCGATGCGCACTGCGCTCGGCTCCGAGGTCGGTGAGGGCGGCCTGTTCGGGGGCGAAGGCCTTGACGGGGCCCTGCCACCGGCATTGACCGATACCGGCCCCGATTCCGAGCCTCGCGACCCCTCACAGCAGTTGCCGTCCGGCGGAGACATCCCCGATCTGACACCGGAGTTGTCGGCGCCCCCCGAGCAACCTGACTCCGGCCCGTCGACACCTGCGCGCCCCGACCGGCGGCGGTCCTCTGACCTGCCGACGATCGTCGCCGACCCCGAGCCCGGTGAGGCGCGCAGCAGATTCGACGCCGACAACGGTGTCGTGCTGTACAGCGAGACCCATCCCGACTACCTGATGTTCAAAGACGATGAAGCCGCCCTGCTCGACTACCTCGCCACCCTCGTCGCCAAGGAGTACGTCGTCTACAACAACCCGCGTGCCCAACCCGAAGACCTCGCCGAAGAAATGGTGCGGATGCTCGTACGAGTCCGCCGCCACCTCCCTAAACGCCGATAACGAGCACCGTCTCGGATGTGTCCCGTGCTCCGGCGTCGGCTCGATCGCGACGAGGTCTGCGGCATCGTTCTCGGGGCGCTTGTGGTGCAAGCTGACGGGCAGGTGCCTTAGACGGCAGAGGTGAGAAATGACCGAAGTAGTCAGGGGGCAGTTGGTCGAGAATTCGCATGTCAGTTCAAGGCGTTCTTCGAAGCCACAGAACCACGATTGCGCGCCGCCCTGGTGGCTGCTTTCGGGGGAGAGGCCGGACGCGACGCGACTGCCGAGGCGTTCCGCTACGGCTGGGAGCACCGGGCGACGGTGCTGGTGATGGACAATCCGGCCGGCTATCTCTTTCAAGTCGGTCGACGATGGGGTCGACGACAACGCGGTCGCTCGAGTCGGCGGATCGGCTTTGAGATTGTCGCACCCCCGTCATCGACGTACGAGCCGGGTTTGGCGCACGCGCTGGCATCGCTGAGCGTCCGGCAACGCCAGGCAGTGGTGCTCGTCCATGGATATGGACTGACGCACCACGAGGCGGCCGAGCTCTTGGGTCTCGAGCGGTCATCGATCCAGAACCACGTCGAGCGGGGCTTGACCAAGATGCGCGAACGTATGGGAGCAGTGCAATGACAGATCAACAGATCCGCGACCACATCGACTCGTTGGCGCAGCCATTGAGCCTCGACGAGATCATTGACACGAGCGTCGTCACCCGGGTAGTTCCGACGAGCTCGGCCCATCGGGTTCGGCCGTGGGCCATGGCCGCGGCGCTCATCGCGGCGCTCGCGTTGGTTGGGCTCGCAGTTATCGCATCGCGCAACACGGATTCCGTGGCGTCGGTCGCGACACAACCCGCGGGGCTGGAGCTGAGTCCGGACAACCCGGAGGTCGGCACCTCGTTCGTCGCCACCTTCACTGGGGACAACCTCGAAGATCTCTCCGTGCGAGCAGAGGCGTACATCGAGCAATTGAAAGGCGACACATGGCAAAGAATCTGGCTTGTGCACCCGGCATTCTTGGACGCAACGGCGTTGCCGGCAGACCCGGTTGATCTCACCGAGGGCAGCGTGCCATCGGGCGTTTCGCCCCTGACACTGATAGCGACTCGGCCATTCCGAGTCGTTCTTCCTCCACAACTGGAAGCTGGCTCGTACCGCTTCTGTCTGCACGCCGACCGGGCTGGATCCACGGCCGCGGATGGCGAGTACTGCGCGCCGATTGTCGTGCAGAACCCAGCGAGCACCGTCTCGTCGCTACAGCCGATCGGATCGGCACCTTCGGACGTTGGATCGACGTCAATCGGCGAAGAGGAGCCGCTTGTCGAGATTCCTATCACCGATGTTCAGGAGGTCGCCAAGCCGGGTTCGGCGCACGCGTTCAGGGTCGAGGGCCACCCTCCTGTGTTGATATGGACGACGTTGATGCCTTCCCTGCAGACGGGCCACGTCGAGGAATGGCAATGCGTCAGCGAGGCAGGAGGGAGTGGCTGCGCTTCCACCGCGATGCCGGCACAATTCGGTCAGACATCGTCCATCGACAATCACGTCGCGAGCGATGACCTGTTCACCTGGAACAACCTGCCGCCCGAGGTCGACACCGTGCGCTACGACGATGGAGTCACCCGCCTGTGGCAGCGTCCCGTGGCGGGACTGGCCATCTTCCGAGTCGACCCGGACAATCCTCACCCCGACATCACCGCCTACGACGCGACCGGAGCCGCATTGCCGTACTCGTTCTGGGGCCAAAATCCGCCGCTGAGCCCGGCGACTGGAACAACGGACGGGCCCGCCACCGTCGAGTCGGCTGATCCAGCCGCCATCGCGGACATCTTTGGCGGGCTGGAGTCCCTCGCCCAGTCGTCCTCCCACGATTGCTTGACCGCCAACGGTGCCAGCTGGACGGTCGCAAACGTTCCGACCTTCGCCGAAGGCGTCGACCCAGGAGCAATCTGGAACTATTGTGTCCTACAAGTTCAGTCGATCGTTGCCACTCGGCAGGCCGACCTTGGCAAAGGCCCATGACACTCGGTGCAACTGCGCAGCACGTCAGTCACCAGGTCACCCGGGGCGGATGATCTACACGGCGCGGTTCGGGTCCGAACGCCAGTAGCGCCGAATGCCCAGCGCGTCAACGCGAGGGCGATGACGAACCTCCGGTGGATAAACGCTGCCTGGGGAGTGATCCGAGCAGTCGGGCGACTGAGTACGCGGTCTCCGGCTGGTCGACGTGTCGTTGGTGGGGCGAACGTCGGTCGACTCGCGCTCCACCTCGTGGGGGTACACCATCTGGCCGCCGATCAGCAGCCAGTGGTGCCCGAGCTGCGGGGCGAACTCGATGAGGGCGCGCCAGGATTCCGCCTGGCCGCCCGCCAGCGGTGGCAGACGAATGACGGCGGGCTCATCCACTGCCGTCGACCACGTGTTCTCCGGCGATCCAGTGCCGCGCATCGCCTGACTCCAAGAGGTCGAGTGCTACCGCATTCCGGGGGGCGAACGCGCCCTTCGGGATGAGATGCCATGCCTCATCATCGACCACTCGAAGAGCAACCCGGCCAGCCGCATCGGGAACGAACGCGATTCGTGCGTCGAGGCCGGGGAACGACTTAGCTGGCAGGTACAGGTCGACGCTGTCATCGAGCGCCAACTGCTCTCCGAGATCGATCGCGGCGCGGACGCCTCCGATCAAGGCGCCGACCATCTCAGGCAGCGCGGCCGCGTCTGCTCGGCTCATCTCGCAGCGGATGATGTTGGCCCGGCGCTGATATCTGCCGGGGCGTTGTAGGTCGATCGGGCCGGCGAGGATCTCCTGCCACGCCCGCTTTGGACCGAGTGGACGCCCTCGGACACCGGGCGAGTGTCGCCGTGCCGCGATCGCATCCTTCGGTACCACCCACACGTTGGCAAATCGTTGGCCAGGGAGCTGACCGCCGACCACGAGCTGACGAACACGCTCGACCGACACACCCAGGAGGTCGGCCGCGTCAGCCAGCGGCAGTAGGTCGAACATGGGACTAATATATTGGAGTTTTCCAACATATACAAGCCGCCGATGACATCGTCGCAACGTTTTCATCGACGAATCGATCGGGCGCTGATCACGTGGGGAGCCGCGCTCATCCCCGTTCGATGCGGATCGAGTCGAGCACGGCGGCGAATTCAGCGCGAGCTTCTGCCGATGGCCCCGCCAGCGCCCTTGCCCCCGTGGTCACCGACGGGAGCAGTCTGGTGTGGATTACGACGACCGTGCCGTCGATGTCGAGGACCCACAAGGTCTCGACCTCGCCCGGTTCGTAGAGCTCAAAGAGTCCGAATTCGTACCCCTCCCAGCTTCGGAACTTGGGCAACCCCGAAAAATCCCAGTTCGCCGGCCGTGTTCTCGGCCCGTACACCCCGGGTGAGCAGTTCGAGATGTCGGCGGGGACGGTGCGTTGGAATGCTTTGCCGGCGTAGCCGTCGACGGAGATGTCCGACGGGGCGGTCACGTCGGCCCATCCCCGCTGCTCAATGAGTGCGGCGACAAGGCCGTCGACGGTCGCCACGGGCCCCGGGTCAGGAGGTACCAGGTGAGGAGGCCTTGCCCCCTGCCAGATCCCGTTATCGTCTGCCGCGGGCCCCGGGTGGCAGGCGTCCGAGAACACGGCGTACGGTCGGCTGAACAGGATCTTGCCGGTGTCGAACTGCTGAATGCCCGGACCGTGTTGGGTGCCCCACCCGGCGCCGATTGTGAACAAGATCCGCGCCGTCGGTTTTCCGGTGACCTCATCGACGAAGTAGGTCCCGGGCTCGAGCTCGCCGGGCGACGTGTTGGGCAGCGCTCGCGGAAGTGGCGTCAGGGGCACGGTCGTGGACGGTTCGTCGACCGGCGTCACGACATCGACGTCGCTACTCGCCACGACGACGATCGCGACCACGGCGGCTGCTGCGGCCAGGATGCCGGCGACCACGACCCGCATCGGTCTCTTCTGCGGGGGCTCGGTTGGGTCCGTCGTCTTGACATCGATCATGGTCACTACCTCCTCGGTGACCTGAACGGGCGACGATGTGTCCGCGACGGGCATGTGACCGAGAACTGTCTCGCGGGGAGTCACTCGCCGCTCCGCCGCAGTATCCAAATCCAGCGCGCCCATCGCGGCGTCGGCGATCAGACTGATTTGTTCCTCAACGGTGAGCATCGACAACTCCTAGGTCGTTGCGAAGGCGATCAAGTCCGCGACCGATGTGTGTAGACACCGTCGACGTGCTGATACCCATGACTTCCGCGATGTCTGCATGTCCCCATCCGCATCCGTGAGCGAGCCAGATCGCCGTGCGTTGCGTCGTTGGGAGCGCGAGGAGCAACTCGACGAGGCGTGGCTCGACGTCGGGAATCGACACAGACTGGTCACGGAACAGCCGCGGCGTCTTGCGTGTTCGGGCGTGTGATTGACCCACCCGAAATAGGTAGCCGACCGGGTTCGCCATCCCAGTGAGCCTGTCCCAATGCTCGTACGCGAACGCCAGTGCCTCAGCAACGGCGTCATCGAGGTGATTGATACCAACCGCTCCGAGCAGTGCCCGGCGAAGCCGCGGTTCGACGCTCAGCACGAATACCTCGAAGTCCGCATCGCTCACCACGCTGCACACATCCTCACACCAACTAAAGACCGCCGAGGTGCAGAGTCGCGCCCACATACGATCCACGAAAGTTGCTTGGCCGCCGGTCGAGCGGTCCGGCGAACGGCCATCTGGCCGGGGCGGTGAAGTTCAGCCGATCTGGATGGAGGCCAGGACCGCGTCGAGGGCGGCTCGGTCCTGCGGCGAGGTGCCCGGGAAGGAATACGTTTGGATCACGAGGCGGGTACCGCCGACGTCGAGGATCCACAGCTGGTTGTGCATGTTGGGGCCGTGCGCCGGCTCGCGACATGAGCGTCCCGGTGACGGCTCGGGTCGGTGGGGGCTAGTTGGTGCGCTGGTCGAGTTCGTCGGCGACGATGCGCAGCTGGTCGATGAGGGTGTCGAGATCGTCGATCTCGACCACGTCGGTCATCGGCAGCCCGGCGATCTCGAGGAGGCCGTCGAACTGGGCGTCATGCATGATGCCCTTGGGGTCGGCCCGGTGTGCCCAGGCGATGAATCGGTCGGCGAGGTCGGTGTGGCCGAGGCGGTGCAGCGCGAGAGCGGTCGCAACTGCGCCGCGCCATCGCAAGATGTCGACGCGCTGCTCTCGATAGCAGCGCCATGGATCGAGCAGGCGCGAGCCGCTGATGTCGAACTCGTCGGGGCCGAGGCTGCAGGCAGTGAGCAGGTGCCACGCTGCCGCGAGATCCAGCCAGTGGCGCAACTCGCCGTTGCCAGCGTCGACGACCTTGCCGTACCAGTGAGCGGCGCCGACCCAGTCGTGGCCGATCCTCGCGACGGTCCCCCGGAGCTCGTCGACCATTCTCGCCAATCCCGCGCTGTCCATCTCGTCGACAAGAGCAGACAGGCGGCTCAGTGGCCCGTCGACACGATCCAGGTGACCGCTTGCGGCCAGCGAGCGGACGGCGCACCACTCCACCATTGCGCGGGTCACGGGCGGCGCGTCCAGCCATCGATCGACGCTACTCAGGAACTCATCGACGTCGGCGCCGGCGAGGCCACCATCCACGAAGAGCACGAACGGCGGCTTGACGTACCGATCGGAAGGAATGGGCCGCTCCGCTCGGATCTCGCGCCATCCACGTTCGGCCGACTGCTCGGTCGCTTCGCCAAGATAGATCCGCATGTCGGCGGTCGCCAGTTCGTCGAGGAGCTCCGAGGGAGCGCCACCTGCTCGCGCGGCGTCGTGCAGTCGAGCGATCATCGCTAGGGCCTCGCGCTCGATCAGGTCGCTCCCGACTTGCGCGACGCGCAGTCCGTTCTCCCAGTCCTGGTGGTCGATGTGCCAATCGAGCGCGACGAGCGAGTCCGGGAGATACTCGGCCAGGCGACGCAACACCTGTTCTTCGTCCGCACCCATCGTGCGCAGTTCGAGCGCGGCAATCGTTCGGGCCATGTAGTGGGCATGGCGTTCGCGCGTGACGTCGGAGAGCCCTTGATGCTGAAGGTGCTCTCGTCCGTAGGCGCGCATCGTCTCGAGCATCCGGTACCGAGTGGTGCCATCGGACACGATCGAACGCTGCAACAGCGAGCGGTCGACCAACTTCGGGACGGCATCGGCCACGTCGAAATCGCTCACCTCGTCTCCGCCGGCCACGGCGCGGGCAGCAGGCATGTCGAAGCCGGCAGGGAACACCGACAACCGGTCGAACACGGCCTGCTCCACGTGCGAGCACAGCTCATACGACCAGTCGAGAGTGCCGCGCATCGTCTGATGACGTTCCATCCGCGAGCGTCGGCCTCCAACGAGCATCCGGAATCGCTCTTCGAGGTTGACGACGAGTTCGACGGGACTGAACGCCCGCACCCGGGAAGCGGCCAACTCGAGCGCCAATGGCAAGCCATCGAGCCGCTCGCACAACTCGATCACCGCCCGCGACTGGTCGGCATCGATCACCAGATCGGGCGCCTCATCGCGCGCCCGTTCCAGGAACAACCGCTCCGCGTCCAGTGGGAGCAACGACGGCACCGGCACCAACCGCTCACCACGGATCATCAATGGCTCCCGACTTGTCACCAACACCGCCACCGTCGGACACGCGGCGACGATGCGTTCCACCGCATCGGCCGCGGCAGCGAGGAGATGCTCACAGTTGTCGACCACGATCAACACCTGCTTGTCACGCAGACGCGCCACCACATGGCCGATCACGTCGCCGTCGGTTGGCGCCGTCATACCCAGACCCGCAGAGAACGCGAACGGAACCGCCTCGGCCACCATCACCGCAGCCAATTCCACCATCCAACATCCGCCCGAGAACGACTCCGACACGGACCGGGCAGCCTCCACCGACAAACGCGTCTTGCCCGTTCCGCCAACCCCGATCAACGTGACTAGACGATGCTCGCCCAGTTCCTCGACCAACGACTCGACCTCGTCCACACGACCGATGAACGTCGACAACTCGACCGGCAGGTTCCCGAGCACCGCACGAGATGTACGCAACGCCGGGAACTCCGCGCGCCCCACCTGGAAGATCCGCTCGTCAGCGTCGAGGCCTTTCAGCCTGTGCTCACCGAGATCGACGAAATCCCAGTCACGTACCAGGCCGGCCGTTGCAGACGACACCAATACCTGCCCCCCATGTCCCGCATCCATGACTCGTGCCGCCCGATTCAGCGTCGGACCGAAATAGTCACCATCGCGGGACTCGGCCTCCCCCGTGTGCAACCCCATTCGCACCGGCAACTCGAGACCGCTCTGAGCTTCGACAGCCGCGGCAACCGCCGACGATGCCGACACGAACACCGCACACATACCGTCACCGGTGTGCTTGAACACGAACCCACCATGCCGTTCGACCGCAGAACGGATCGTGCGATCATGCTCGGCCAACGCCTGAGACATCGACCGATCATCCCGCTGCCAACGCTCGGTCGACCCCTCGATATCAGTGAACAAGAACGTCACCGCGCCGGTCACGCCGTCCCTCATACACACACCATTCACTCAGCGATCAGTATCTCACACCCCACGACACCGACCCACCCCGGCGCGGCCCAGGACGACCAGACAGCCCACCCGATCATTGCGCCCGATATCCCAATTCGGCGCAGTCGCTGGCCACCACGGTGCGACCCAAGCCGCTCACCGCATAGTCGCGCCCGATCGTCGCAGCGGACGAGCTGCAGCTGCTGACGGCCGGCCAGCAGCGGCGGTTGTGTGGCGAATCGTGGCTGGTACGGGCTCGGTGTGACACCGATATGGCACGACGGACTCGAGCAGATCGAGCGCTACTGCATTCAGGCGGCTGATGCTGTACTGGCCCGAAACTGGCCCAAACTAGCCTCGCGGACTCATTTGAGCGGCTAGTTTGTCGTCGTGGAGCTTGATCGGTTGGTGACAGAGATGCGGTCGCGAGGCGGCTAGGTGCCGGGCGTCGAGGTCAAGTCGGCTGCCGGTGGTCTGCCCGATTCGATCGCTGAGACGATGAGCGCATTCGCCAACCTTCCAGGCGGCGGTCTGATTGTGCTCGGCCTCGACGAGGCCGCCGGCTTCGAGCCGGTTCGTTTGAAGAACGCGGCGGCGCTCGCCGCGGGAGTAGCCAGCAGGGCACGGCAGGCATTTCAGCCGGAGGTGCACGTCGACGTCGACGTGCAATCGTTCGAGGGCGGAGATGTCGTGGTGGCCCGAGTGCGCGAGCTGGCGACTTCGGCCAAGCCGTGCTTCGTGAAGCGCAGCGGTCAGGCGTATCTCCGTTTCGCCGACGGCGACTACGCGTTGTCGCAGCTCGAGATCGAGGCCTTCCTCTCG
>JANMRB010000144.1:0-19223 GCA_031370825.1 Ilumatobacteraceae bacterium | reverse complement strand
AGAACCGATCATGAACAGATCACCGTGGGCGAAGTTGATCAATTCGATGATGCCGTAGACCATCGTGTAGCCGAGCGCGATCAGCGCGTACAGCGCACCGTTCGACAGGCCGATGACCAGGACCTGCGTGAACGTCCTCGGGCCGTCGAAGAACGCAACGACGACGACCGCCGCCGCTATCACCAAGACGGCATAACTCAGGATCTGAAAGGCTGTGAGCGGCTTGCGTTGGTCGAGCCCAGCCGGAACGACTACTGCAGACAATTGTACCCCCCGGTACGAGCTGGGGCGGCCTCCGAAGAGGCCACCCCAGTCTCAGATGAATGGAACTAAGTTAGCGCAGACTGATCAGGCGAGCGGCCAAGCCTTCAAGAAGGTCTCGGTGTTGCCCTTCATCAACTGGATCGACATGTCGCGGACGGTCACGTCGCCGCTAGCGGCATCGATGCCGAACTCCTTACCGATGACGGACTGATCGGCAGGGATCGTGATCTTGCCGGAGAAGGCAGCGTCGCGAACACCCTTGCGAGTTCCGTCGGATGCGGCAATGGACGCCATGATGTACTGCAGCGCAGCGGCACCGTAGATGGCATACGCCGAAGCGGGGTCATGGCCGTACTTGGCCTTGAAGTCGGTGACGAACTTCGCACCAGCACCGCCGGCCTTGATGAGCTCCGAAGCCGGCAGACCCGCGAAGGAGATGTACATGCCCTCCGCCTCTGCGAGCTTCTGAACGCTCGGGTAGCCGGTGAAGCCATCGGGGGCAACGAGCTTCACGGCGCCGTCGTTGGGCCCGAGCACTGCGACCTTGTCGCGGATCAGCTGCTCACCGTTGTTGTCGTTGATCCCACCGAGGAACACGCAGTCGGGGTTGAGGCTCTTGAAGCCTTCGAACAACGCTGTGTAGTTCGGCTGCTTCGCATCCCAAGCCTCGTCGGCGACGATCTCGATGCCCTGCTTCTTCGCCTCGTCCTTGAAGGCTGTGGCAACGCCGACGCCGTAGGTCTGGGCATCGTTCAGCACGACGCACTTCGTGACCTTCAGATCCTGCTTGGCGAACTGTGCGTCAGCCTGGCCCTGGAAGTCGTCGGTGGCGATGATTCGGGCGTAGTTGCGGGTGCCGTTCGGGTAGTACTTGTCGGGCTCGCCCGGGTCCCAGGCCTTGGTGAGGCCAGGGTTGGTGTTGGCGTGCGAGATCATCAACATCGGGCCACTGGGGTCCTGGTTGAGAACCGGGACTTGGATCTTGGCGCAGCCTGAGTTGTAGGTACCCATGACAGCGACCTCTGCCTTGTTCGCCACGTGGTCGTTTGCGTTCTTTGCACACGTGGCGTCGTCCCAGCCGCCCTTGGCGGCCGTGGAGTCGTCGTACGACTTCAGCTGAATGGTGTAGGCGCCTGCTTTGCCACCGGCCTGATCGATGAGCAACTGCATCGCGTTGTTGGTGTCGGTTGAGGCATCGTGCGATGCTCCCTGCAGCGGAAGGTCGGAGGACACGATCAATGTGCCCCCTGCCGCTGGCGCCGACGTGCCTTCAGGTGCGGTCGTGCCGCCAGCCGCGGTCGTAGCTCCAGGTGCTGTCGTGCCGCCAGGCGCAGTCGTACCTCCCGGCGCCGCGGTTGAACCGGCCCCTTCCTTCGTGTCGCTGCCGCAGGCAACGCCTACAACTGCCAGCGCGATAAAGAGCGCTGACGCTTTTTTGAACCTCATGGTCCTGCCTTTCGTTGGCATATTGGTTTCTCCCCCTCGGTAGACGAATGGGGACGGGCCAAATGGCTCGCCCCCACTGCGACCGACAGTACGACCCGAGTACGGAATCGCGCCGGAACCCTAACAGGGCGGGGTTCTACTGACAAGTAACCCCCGCAGGCCGGGGGCTCGCGCCAAGGTCGATGATCTGGTCCGCGATGGCCAGCAATTCCTCGTCATGGCTGGCGCAGACCACGCAAGCACCCATGTCCGCGCACCTCCTGATCGCACGTGAAATTAACCGTGCGGTGGCGCGATCCAGCTGCGAAGAGGGTTCGTCGAGCGCCACAAGTTCGGCCTCGACCGCCAGCGCCCGGGCCACGCCAGTGCGTTGCCGTTCCCCGCCCGAGAGTGCCCCGGCGGGCCGGTCGCGAAGCCCTCCGAGACCCAGTGTGCGCAGAATGTCGGCGTCGTCATCGGTCAGCGGCTCCGACCGAATTGCCCGTACCAGATCCACATTGGCGGCGACGCTCTGCTGATCGGCGAACGCTGCGGTCTGCGGGCAGCATCCGAACGAGGTCACGTTGCGTTCGACCAGTCCGCGGGTTGGTTCACTGACCCCGATAATCATGGAAAGCACGGTCGTCTTGCCCGATCCCGACCGCCCGCTGATGACCGTCACCTGGCCACGGAGGAGCTCGATCGAGACTGGTCCGATGGTGGTCCCATCGAAATCGATCTCTGCTTCTCGGACATTGACCGCCATCTGCCCGATCCCTACAGCGACCTGCACTGCCTCTGGTTCAACAGATGGCACAGACCCCGAACCGGTCAGACTGATCTGCCCGTCGGTGGCCGCTGCGACAGCTCGCTCGGAGATCCGTGCGTCGGCACGTAGTGCGTCGGGAAGACGGACCCAACCCCTGCCATCGACCACCAACGACGTGCGACCGCCCAGCAACTCCTCACTGACACGACCATCATGAATCGTGAGCACTCGGGTAGCCACGCGCTCGGCTCGGGCATCGTGGGTGACGATCAACAGTGCAGCGCCGGTGCGCTCAGCGTGTTCGCGCAAGAAGTCGTACACCTCGTCGGCACTGACGGCATCGAGCTCGCCGGTAGGTTCGTCTGCGATCACGAGCCCCGGGCCGTGAGCCAGCGCGGCGGCAAGCGCGATGCGCTGGCGCTCACCGCCGGAGAGCGACGGTGGGAGCCGGCGCGCCAAATGGCCGAGATCCAGGCGACCCAATGCCTCGGCGGCCGCTCGTCGGCCCGCCACTCGCCCCATGCCGGACAATCGCGATTGCAGCGCCACGTTGTCGAGGCAGTCGAGGTCGTCGACCAGGTCGTGGCCGGAACGCTGGCTGACAACACCAACGTGTTCGGTGCGCAATCGAACGGCTGCAGCATGATCCAACTGGGCCATGTCGTGGCCGAACAGCCTCACTCGCCCTGCGCTTGCCCGAACCTGTGCCGTCAATGCGGCGACGAGTGTCGACTTGCCCGAACCGCTCGGCCCGCGCACGACGATCCGCTCCCCCGGCTCGACTCGGAGGCTCAGCCCTCGGAGAGCTGCGACGTCGTGGGCGCGACCGCGGTGCAGCACGAAGGCATCGTCGATGTCGATCACCGGCTCGGTGGCGGACGGCAGAAGTTGCGTCGTCATGTCGTGCCGCGCATCAGATCCTCATCGGGAACACGCCGGGCCGACATCGCTCCGACTGCCGCACCGACCCCCAAGACGACCAGTAAAGCGACAGACAGCGACATCACTGCGATCCATGGAACGGCGAGGCGCAGCGGTGGATTTGGCCTGCCCGACGTCGCCGAAACGGCCACGAGTCGGGTGGCGATCTCCAACAACCAGCGTCCGCCGATGAGGCCCAGCGGTACCGCCAGGCACACCGCGGCCAACGACTTGCCGGCGACCATCGCGACCAGCCGTCGCCCGGCGACCCGCTCCAGCGCGAGCATTCGCAACAGCGGACGGTCGTCAGTCGCGGCGGCTGCAGCCCCGAACAACACCGCGCAGGCGCCGAGCACGATGGCCACCAGCGCAGATGCCATCAGGATCAGCAGTGTCACCACCGCCAGTGGATCACTGGCCAACGATCGTTGCCTGGACGAGCGGCGGTCGACCTGGATCGAATCGAACGCCGGGTCGCCGAGCTGTGTGGCCAACAGATGCTCGTGAGCAGGAGTATCGCTGGCGAGCCACACCTCGTTGGCCGTTCCTGCTCCCGGTTGCAACAGATCGAGCGCGGGTTGCAACGCACTGATGTCCATGATCGCGAACCTCGCGCCGACCCCGGGAAATCTGTCGACGATTGCGCTCGGTCGCACACGCAACGTGCCGCTGCTGGTCTGGACCGCCACGATGCCGCCTACGGCGGAAGACGCAGTCACCGGGTCCATGACGGCGTCGAGTGGTTCCTGTTGGCCTGGACCCGGTGGAGTCACCAAGATCGCCGTTCCGAGCAATGAACCGATGACGCGAACAGCAGTGCCCGATTGCGGTTCGACCGTGGCGTCGGTCGCGCGCAAACGGTCGACCTGCAAACCAATCGTCGTCGCCTGACCCTCGGAAGACAGGGTCTGGACGCGCTGCAATGTGACGTCGATAGCACGGGCAGCCTCGGACGTGGTGCCCTCTCCGATGTGGTGCTCGACCCGCGCGGAGACATCGGCTGGTTGCGCCAACCTGAACCCGACCAGTCGTCCGCCGGCGTCTCCCGGTGTCAGCGCTGTTCGGACACCTCCGTCGAACTCCTCGTCCAGTGTGATCTCGTGCCACGTGCCATCGACACGGGCGATGACGGCAGAAGTGTGCAGGCCCTCCAAGCCTGTGCCATCGAACTCGATCGATGTTGCATCGGGCGGCAGGGCGGTGCCGAGAGATGCGGGGGATGGCTCGTCGATGAGCTTCGAGAGGTGAACGGGCTCGGGTCCGAAGCTCGTTCGCCAACCGTGGAGGTGACCGAGGGTCGCCGGATCGATTCCCAGGAGCTCGACCGTTTGCGTGGTGGTCGCTGACCGACGAACTGCGACGCCGCGCCGCAGGACGTCGCTTTGCGTCGTTCCAGGAACGATGGTCGACCAACCTCCCGACGGTTCGAGTACTTGTGGGCGGACGAGCGAGGCACCGAGTTGGAGCCGAAAATCGTACGGCACGGCAAACGCCGCCTGGTCACGAGACCCCAGCCGCAGAGTCGACGCGTAGCCGAAGCTCAACAATGCGAACATGACGGTCACCGCGATCAACGAAGCAGTCGCGATCGATTGCAGCGGTTGGGCTGTTGCCTCGGCGAATGTCAATTTGGTCAGCGGCCATCGCCTCGGACTTGCGGCTGATGCCACTCTCATTGCCATCGGCACAACCCGAATGACGACAGCTGCCAGCGCTATCGCGGCGAGCACCGGAACGGCGACCAGCGCTGGATCGACATCGCGATCGAGCGAGCCCGTCGAGATCGACCCACGACCTATCAGCACAAGCAGCACGACCAGCGCCGAGAGCCCCGCTACGTCGCTGGCGACCGGTCGGCGGCGCCGATGAACGGCCAGAACGTCTTCGACACTCAGGACGACGAAGATCAGCAACCACACGGCTGCGCAGACTGCGAGGAGGCGTACCACGACGGGGCCGTCGATCGAACGATGGAGGACGCTCGAACCGCCCAGCCCGGCACGATGGCCCAACCAGCCGCCCGACGCCAGCCCCATCCCGACACCGGCGATGAGACCTCCGACGACAGGAAGGAGTGCCTCGAGAACACGAAAGGCCACGATGACAGGACGTTGCGCACCACGACGACGGAGCAGTGAGGATGTTCGCCGGTGGTCGTTGCGGGCGCCGAGGCCGGCCAGCACAGCGACTCCGAAGAACAGCACGAGCAGTGCCGCTACCGGTACTACCAGCCGATTGCCCGTGATCCGAGTGCGGCTGCTGATCGACAGCAGTTCATCTTCGGGGCCCGAGACGAAGACACCCGGGAGCGACGCATCGCTGGTGATCGAGCGAACTGCACCGAGCATTGGTTTGATGTCGGTGCTGCGCAACTCGTCGCCGACGACCGGGACCTGCCACGCGTACGTGCGTCGAAAGAGCTCGAGGTCCGGCAGTTCCTCCGCAGCGTTCGCGACACCATCGGCGAGGACGATCAACTCTGTCACGTCGGGCCGCAACTCCCCGCTCAACAGGAGATCGGAGGTCGCGACCGCCGTACCGACGATCGTGAGGCCGAGAGGCGAGCTGGCCGGGAACGGCGCAACCGGTTCGCCGATCGCGGACGGAGGTACCACCGCTAGAACCTCGCAACGCTGCGCGTCACAGCGCGTCGGCCACGTGCCGTCGACCAGCCGGACTGCCTGCTGAACGTTGTCGATGCCGGCGAATCGCACTGTCCGACCGTCGCCCGCTGCGAGTGCGCGGAACTCGACGGTCCGCAGGACTGGCCCGAAGCCGTGACGCTGGAGCCGGCCATCGATCTGACTGTTGAACCCGACCAACTGATCGGCCGTCGGCGACAGATCTGGCGACATCGTCACCGTGAAGGCACGCTCGGCAGGATCGAGATCGCCGACGCCGCGCTGCAGGGCGCGATCGCCGGCGACGGTTCCCGCGACCGCAACGAGGAGGAGCCCGGCGATGCCAACAGCGATCGCCACAACGGTCGCGGAGAGCCGACCCTTTCGCGTCCGTGCTCGGCGAAACGCGCATTCGATCGCGACTGCTGCCCCGCTCATCCGGAAATCACCACGCCGTCACCAACATTCGCGTTACAATAGTGACGGTGGAGACCGTTCACAAGAATCCGTCGTCACATGCCGCAACGGCTCAGCATCGCCACCCAACAGATTCGGAGGGCCTACCACTACCCGATGGCAGCTGGCCGGATCGTCGCGGATCTGCTGGTGCCCTGGAAGTCGTCCGCCGGTTCTGCAACAGCATCAATCGCGAACATGGCGCCGACGCATGGCGAACCGAGGATCAGCTCCGCGAATGGCTGATCCGCGAGGGCTTCTCGGTCGGGACGATCAGCCTCGGGCAGCTCGACGAGTTCCGAGAGTGGCGCGACACGTTGTTGGCTGCCATCGTCGAGCATTCGCTCCAACCCCTGCAATGCGTCTTCAGCGGACTCGCCCTCGCCGCAGCGGTGGTCGACGGCCGCGTCGTGCTGACAACCAACTCGCTCGGTGCAGACGATGTAATCGCCCAGATCGTCGCCGCGTTGCTCACAGCGCAATACGACGGCACGTGGGAGCGACTCAAGGCATGTCAGCACTGCCGGTGGGTGTTCTTCGACTCGTCCAAGAATCGGAGCGGTCGCTGGTGCACCATGCAGGCATGCGGAGCACGACACAAGGCAAAGAACTACCGCCGGCGACAAGCGGCCCGCGACAGCACATCCCCTCTCAAGACATCCGGGGTCGTTGATCCCACGCACGGCGTTCGATAGACTCCCGACCGGGTGGAGACCCGTTCGAGACACGAGGCACCCATGATGACAAGCGCTCTCGCTCAGCTGAAGGCGGCGACCAAGATCGCCTTCTATCTGTTTGTTGCGTTCCTGGTCATCCGCCTTTGGCAGGATCCGGCCGGAAGCGCCGACGCGACCGTCAACTTCGTCAGCTCGATCGGCTCATTCTTCTCGTCGGCCGTCGACAAACTCTCCGAGTTCGCCCGCAGCCTCGGGAACTGATCCTCGCCGGCGCGACGCCTCGATCATGCTGCGTGCTGTCCCGATCGGGCGCGATGTCGCACACCACAGCCACACCGATGTCGCCCACAGAGTGGTCGCCAGGGCCACGTGCACAGCGACGAGGGTGGCGGGGACACCATTCGCGTACTGCAGGTAACCAACGCCGCCTTGCAGCATGGCGACACACATCCACAGGGTCAACGGCGCGTCGAGCACTTCTCGATCGTGGGCCCGTTTGCGCAGATGCCACAACAGGCTCAAGGCCATGAGGACGGTGATCCAGACGATCACGCTGTGTATCCGGGCCACCCACGAGATCGACAGGAGGGTGAAACGGCGCGCCTTTTCGTCGCCGGCGTGCGGTCCGGTGCCGGTGACGACGGTGCCGGCGACGATTGCGAGCGCAGTCCACGCGACCATCAGTCGCAGCCGATGCCTCGTTCGAGGGACGACTGTGCCGATTCGCCTCGCGCCGTCCGGCTCACGACTGCGGATGACCAGCACCACGGCGACGGCGACCAGCACCATCGAGAGCACGAAGTGCAACTGCACTGCAAACGGGTTGAGGCTGGTCCACACCACCACCGCGCCAACGATTCCCTGCGCCGGAATCCCAGCCACCAACGCCATGGACAGCCACAACAGGTCGCGGCGGCGCGGGCGCCTGAGCCAGGCCCCGAGTGCGGCGAGGACCACAGCCAGGCCGACGACGAACGTGAACAGCCGATTGATCTGCTCGATCGCGGAGTGGTGCGAGGACACGTCGACCAACTTCGAGTCGTTGCAGTTGGGCCAGTCGTTGCAACCGAGACCTGAACCGGTGAGTCGTACAGCGGCGCCCGTCACGACAATGACCGCTACGAGCACCAGTGCTGCAACGCAGACCCTGTGGAACTCGTCCGGAGTGAAGCCCTCTGCCCGCACCCGCTGAACCAACTGTCGAAGCCGAAGCACGCAGCCAGACTACGGTCGCCTGCTGTGCTGAGCGGCTACGACGACCTCCCGATTCACCAAGCGTCGGTCCCGATATCCCAAACATCGACCTCAGACGTCAACTTCTACGACCGGTACTTCTTCAACGGCTACGAGCGTGACGCGTCGATCTACTTCGGTCTCGCAATGGGTCTCTACCCCAACCGGCACGTTGCTGACGCGGCGTTCAGCGTGGTCCGCAACGGCGAACAGATCAGCGTCTTCACGTCGCAGCGGGCACCCACGGATCGGCGGGACGCCACTCATCTCGGACCGATCAGAGTCGTTGTCGTCGATCCGATGCACACCCTGCATGTGTCGGTTGACGCAGCCGATCACGGCCTTCGCGCCGAACTGGAGTTCACGGCTCGTTCTGCCCCTATCGAGGAGCCCCACTTCCACTGGAACGTCGGCGTGCGCACCTTCTTCGACTACACCCGCTTCACCCAGTTCGGAGCCTGGAGTGGCTGGATCGAGGTCGACGGAGCCCGCAGCGAAATCACTCCCACAACGTTCTGGGGGTCACGCGATCGCTCGTGGGGCATCCGACCGACGGGTGAGCCGGTTCCCAGCGGCGCGCCCGTGGCTGCGCCGCAGTTCTTCTGGTTGTGGGCACCCGTCAACTTCCCGTCGCTGTCGACGCATTTCGATTCGAACGAACACGGCGACGGTCGAGCCTGGCATCAGGTCGGAGCAGTCGCGCCCACGGACGGCTCGCCACCCCGGCTGATGCGCGCCGTCGACTACCGCGTGGAGTGGAGACCGGGAACCAGATGGGCACGACGATTCGACTACGACCTCATCGACTGGAACGGTCAGTTGCACCATGTCGAGCTCAACCCGCGCTACGAGTTCCAGATGAGCGGTCTCGGGTACGGCCACCCCGAGTTCGGTCACGGGATGTGGAAGGGCGAGGAGATCGTCGGCGGAGAACGGGTTCGCCTGCCGGTCGACAGCCCGTGCACACGCCAGAACCTCCACGTCCAGGCCGTGTGCGACGCGACCTACGTCGCGCCCGACGGATCGACGGAGTCCGGCATCGGCATCCTCGAGAAGCTGGCAATTGGAAGCCACCCGACAGGGTTGAGTGGCATCTTCGATCCATATGTCGCCGCTGACGACGTCCCACCCGAAGGTTCATCACAGCGATAGCGTTCGAACCAGTGAAGAAGCCAACGGTTGCTGAACGGCGCAACGAGATCCTGGAAACCACCTGCGAAGTGGTGATCGAGCGAGGCTTCGCCGGAACTCGAATTGCGGACGTTGCCAAACGACTCGAGGTATCGAGCAGCCTCATCCACTATCACTTCGATTCGAAAGAACAACTGCTCGCCGAGGCCTTTGAGCACTACGCCAACAAGGACGTCGCCGAGATGGAAGGCGAGATCGAGAGCGCGCCGACCGCCCTCGGCAAGCTCGAACGAGTGATTCAGAACTATGTGCCGGAGGGCAGCGACGACGTCGAGTGGATGTTGTGGATCGATGGTTGGGGCGAGGCGCTGCGTAACCCGATGATGAAGAAGATCAGCCAGCAGCTCGACGAACAATCAGCGGAGCTCTTGGCACGGATCATTCGCAACGGTGTCGAGTCGGGCGAGTTCACCTGCCCTGACCCGACCGCATCAGCAATGCGTCTCACCGCTCTCGTCGATGGGTTGGCCGTGCAGTTCGCGGCCCATGACGGGATGATGAACCGTGATCAACTGATCAAGCACATCCATTTCGCGGCGGGGGCCGAGATCGGCGTTGCCGTGGCCGACTTCAGCGGTGCCGAACGACCTCCCACGGTGCAGGTACCGTCGGCCGCAACCGATGCCGCGTTGCGCCACCTCGTCAGCAGCAACTGCGACGCGGTGAATCGACGCGACATCTCCGCTTGGACCAAGACCTGGGCCGAAAAAGCCACGTGGACACCGGAGGGCAGCACGATCAAGGGGCGCAAGGCAATCATCAATGCCTTCGAACGTGTGCTGGACGAGACCGAATGGATCGTTCAATCGGCGCCGTTGATGGTCTTTGAAGTCGACGAAGCTCACGACAGGGGCTCGGGCCGAGTGACCGTGCAAGAGCGCTTCAAGAAGCGCAAGAGCACCAAGCCGGGCACAGTGCTGGCGACCTTTCAGGACGGATACGTACGTCTTGGTGGTGTCTGGATGATCGCCGACAGGCGGGTCGAGGTCGTCGAGCGCGGCTGACCGCTACGGACGGACTTCGTAGAAGGCGTTCACGCTGTGGTCGATGTCGAGCTTGCGGAACCTCGTGAACCCAGCTCGCGCAGCCATGTCGCGGGCTTTGTTTGCCGACAGGCCGAGTGTGCCGAGGCCCGCACCGTCAGCTTCGCTGAGAGCCGACGACATGCAATTCAAGACGCTGATGCCGTACATAAGCGACGCCATCGGATTCTTTCCGACGTTCTGCTCGAAGGTATCGAGCGCCTTGATGTCGACCAACAGCCACGTTCCATCGTCCGCCAGAGCTGCCCGAATCGTCTCCATCATCTGCTGCGGATGTGTCATGTCGTGGACGCAGTCGATCGTCGTCACCAACGCCGCGGTGTGATCTGCCGGCACCGGCGACTCGCGAGGATCCACGAAGCGCGCGTTGGTCAAGCCTGCCGCCGCCTGCTTCTCCATCGCACGGTCGAGTGCATAGCGGGAGATGTCGTACCCGACGAAGGTCGATCGCGGGAAGGCGCGAGCCATCAACAGCACGGCGCTACCAGCACCGCAGCCCACGTCGATGACCAGCGCACCGGACCCCAACCACTCGACGACGCCGTCGAGGGCCGGCAACACGCTCGGCAGCAGGAATGTGTTGTTCCACGGCTCGAAGGTGCGCTCGATGCCGACCACTGCGTCGGGACCATGACTGTCGTAGTCGTGACCTACCCCGGTCACAAAGCTTTCGCGCACCCGCTCCAGAGAGTCCATGAGCTCCGGTAGTCGATGGAAGATCCCCATCCCGAATGCCGGATGATCGGGTGCGGCAAGGACGGCTCGCGCCTCGGGTGCCAAGGAGAACCGTTGTTGGTCGTCTACCTCGATGAGCTTTGCCGCCGCTTGGTTGTAGGCCCACTCCCGAACCCATCGTTCGTGCACACCGGCGCGTTCGGCCAGATCTACCGATGACAGCGGTGCGCCGGCGGCGCTCATTGCCGCGTACAGGCCGAGTTGATCTCCGAGGTGAACCATGCCGGCCGTCACCGCTCCCTCCAGCTTGGTGAACAACAAGAGCGAATAGAGCTTCAGCTTCTCCGGGTCGATTGGCACCGAGTCGAGTGTCATGGTCGCCTCAAGCCGGGTCGGTGAACGCAGCGGCGCGTTTCTCGAAGTTGGCCATCACGGCCTCGACCTGATTCGGGCGACCTATCAACGAACCGATGAGCCGGCGCTCTTCGGCGAACTGCTCCGCCGCGCCCGCGTTGAACAGACCATTCAGCAACACCTTCGCGGCGCGCACCGCGTCGGGACTGCGGTCGGCGATCTGGCGAGCCATGGACATTGCCTCGTCGAACGGGTTGTCGGACAGCTTGGTGGCCAGGCCGAGCGCATAGGCCTCGCGCCCGTCGAACACGCGGGCGGTGAAGACGAGCTCCTTGGCGATGTCGGCGCGCACCAACGACCGAAGTGTCAACGTCCCGGTCATGTCGGGGACCAGACCCCAGTGGACCTCGCGCACGCTGAGCTGGGTGTCCGGATGGACGATCCGGATATCGGCACCGAGTGCGATCTGGATGCCCCCACCGAGCGCATGCCCGTGAACGGCAGCGATCACTGGTACGGGGATCTCCTGCCACACCCAACACACCTGTTGTCCGAGGTGCGTGATGCGACCGTCTTGCATCGCACCCGGACTGTTGTCATCGGCAGCCGGTGGTCGCTCACCGCTCGACATCATCTGGAACGACGTGAAGTCGAGACCGGCGCAGAACGACGTTCCGTCGCCACTGAGGACGACCGCGCGCACACCCTGTTCGGTCTTCAAGCGTTCGCCGACATCGGCGAGCCCCCGGAACATCTCGCCATCGAGCGCATTGCGTTTCTCGGGCCGATTCATTCGCACATCGGCGATGCCGGCGGAGATCGTCACAGTGACACGGTCGGACATGGTCCGAGTGTTGCAGATCGTCACTCGACCAAGCGCAGCCCGGTCGGAGTCGTCGACGGTTCGGCGAGGGGCAGGTCAACGACGAACTCCGTGCGGTGTGCGGGAAAGATGTGCTCGCTGAGCAGGATCGGCTCGCCTGCCGTGCTTGTGGTGAGGCGCTCGCACCGCAGCACCGGACTGCCGACAGGAACGGTCAGGAGTGCTGCGTCCGCCGGACTGGCCGACGCCGCGCCGATCGTCTGCGTTGCCCCCCGCAGCGGGATGCCCAACAACTCGTAGAACGGCTGGCGTTCCACGTCGAGTCGGCTCATGTTCTGCCCGAGATCGGCGGGACACCACACAGTGACAACGGCGAACGGCTCACCGTCGGCGCGGTTGATCCGCTTGACGCGGAGCACGTTGTCGCAGTGCAGTTGCGCGGCGACGTGTGGAGGCGCTGCAACGAAGGCGAATTCGATGATCTGCCGCTGCGGGTGCATCCCTCGTTCTTCCAACTGCCGTTCGATCGTGTCGAGTTGGGTGAGGCGCTGCTGCAAGGGAGCGGTCGCCGAGAACCATCCAAAGCCCTGTCGCGATTCGACCAGGCGTTCATCTCGTAGCGTTTCCAGGGCGCGGCGAACGGTGACCCGACTGACCTTGAACTCGGCTGAGAGCTCGCTCTCACTGGGCAGCACATGACCTGGGCCTACTGCGGCAATCCGCTCACGCAACACCTGGGCGATCTCTTGATAACGAATCGTGCGCATGTCAATTCTTGGCTTTCGAGAATCGATCCACTTGTATTATGCTTGTCTACACCGGAACCAATTGCAAGGAGCAGCCATGTCGGTGACCGCAGAAACGCCCGTCGAGTTGGTTCAAGGCGTCTACGACAACTTGACTGCCCGTTGCACCGCCGGACGCTCCCGCTTCGGCAGGCCGCTGACCCTGACCGAAAAGATTCTGTTGAACCATCTGGGCGACCCGTCTGCCGACATCGAGCGTGGGGGGACCTACAACGACTTCCATCCCGATCGCGTGGCGATGCAGGATGCGACCGCCCAGATGGCGCTGTTGCAGTTCATGACTGCTGGTCTGCCCACGACCGCAGTGCCCAGCACCGTGCACTGCGACCACTTGATCTCCGCCAAGGTCGGCGCGCTCATCGACCTCGGCGTAGCCATCGACACCAACAAAGAGGTGTACGACTTCCTTCGCTCCGTCAGTGCCAAGTACGGCATCGGCTTCTGGGGCCCCGGCAGCGGGATCATCCACCAGGTCGTGCTGGAGAACTACGCGTTCCCCGGCGGGATGATGATCGGCACCGACAGTCATACGCCGAATGCGGGCGGCCTCGGGATGATCGCGATCGGCGTGGGCGGCGCCGACGCCGTCGATGTGATGACCGGTTTCCCGTTCAACGTTCGCTGGCCGAAGGTGATCGGGGTCAAGCTCACAGGCACGCTCAGCGGTTGGTCAGCGCCAAAGGACGTCATTCTCGAAGTCGCCCGGGTCTTGACTGTGGAGGGTGGCACGGGGGCAATCGTCGAATACTTCGGGCCAGGCGCTGACAGCATCTCGGCAACGGGTAAGGCGACGATCTGCAACATGGGCGCTGAGATCGGGGCCACGTGCAGCCTCTTCGGCTACGACCACAACATGTCGATGTACCTCAAGGCAACGCGACGAGAGGCCATCGCCGACGCTGCCGACAAGGTCACCGACGACCTGCGGCCCGACGAGGGCGCGCTTTACGACCAGTTGATCGAGATCGATCTCGACGAGCTGAAGCCACTGATCAATGGCCCGCACTCCCCCGACCGGGCCAATCGGGTCGGTGCTGCCGTCGGTGCCGAGGCACGCGCCAACAACTGGCCTTTGGAAATCTCCGCGGCCCTGGTCGGAAGTTGCACCAACAGCTCATACGAGGACATCACCCGTGCAGCGTCGATTGCCCGCCAGGCGTCAGCGAGAGGCTTGATGGTCAAGACCGATCTGTTGATCACGCCAGGCTCGGAGCAGACCCGTGCCACCATCGAGCGCGACGGGCTTCTCGCCGACCTCGAGGCGATCGGTGCCACTGTGCTTGCCAACGCCTGCGGTCCCTGCATCGGTCAATGGGATCGGCCGCCGGCCGACAACGGTGTGCCCAACACCATCGTCAACTCGTTCAACCGCAACTTCCCGAAGCGCAACGACGGTTCGGCCAACACGCTCAGCTTCGTGACCTCTCCCGACACGGTGATCGCATTGGCCCTTGCCGGCAATCTCGATTTCGACCCGACCATTGACACAATCACCGCACCTGACGGCACCGAGGTGTTGCTCGAACCGCCCGTCGGTGAAGTGCTCCCCGACAAGGGCTATGACCCGGGCGAGAACACCTTCACGCCCCCGCCCGCCGATGGCTCGTCCGTGTCGGTCAAGGTGTCGCCGATCAGTGAACGATTGCAGTTGCTCCAACCGTTCCCGGCGTGGGACGGCAACGATTACCGCGACCTTCCCATCTTGATGAAGGCCAAGGGCAAGTGCACGACCGACCACATCTCTGCTGCCGGCAAATGGCTGACGTATCGGGGTCACCTCGAGAACATCAGCGGCAACCTGTTCCTCGGTGTGGTCAGCGCTTTCGACCGGCCGGTGGGTGAAGGGGTCGACTTCCGCGACGGCACTCCCGACACGTTGCCAAACCTGGCGAAGAAGTACGGCGAGGCCGATGTGCGCTGGGTTGCTATCGGTGACCGCAACTACGGCGAGGGCTCATCGCGTGAGCACGCCGCGATGGAACCTCGATTCCGGGGCGGCGTAGTGATCTTGGCCCGCAGCTTCGCCCGCATCCACGAGACCAACCTGAAGAAGCAGGGCCTCGTGCCGCTGACGTTTGCCGATCCGGGCACATACGACCTCATCGGTGAGACCGACCGCATCAACGTGCTCGACCTGCCCCCGAAGCCGGGACAGAACGTGCGCTGCGAGATCGTCAAGGCCGATGGCACGGTGACACCGTTCGAAGGGGTGCACACCTTCAGCGATGAGCAGGTCGAGTGGTTCAAGGCCGGGTCGGCGCTCAACGTGGTGCGCCGCAAGGTTGCCGAAGGCAGGGTCTGAGTGGATCTGATCGAGGCGCTTCGCACGACCGGAGCTGCTCGCGACTTCACTGATCAGCCTGTCGACGACGATGTGGTCGCCGCGATTCTCGACGATGCGCGCTTCGCCCCGAGCGGCGGGAACCGTCAACCCTGGCGTGTGGCGATCGTCAAGGACCCCGCGATTCGCCGTCAGCTGGCAGATCTGATGACCACCGTGTGGCACGAGTACCGCGGTGAGAGTGCGCAGTCGACACACGCACCCTTCGCATTCGGTCGCTCTACCAACGCGACGCCCGTGGCGGAGCCCAACGAGTTGCTCGACAACATCGAGCGGGTTCCCGTTGTCATCGTCCTGGCTGCGGACCTCAACGAGATTGCGCTGATGGATGGGCAGCTCGGGCGCCCGCCGTTGACAGGCGGAGCATCGATCTATCCCTTCGGCTGGAGCATTCTCCTGGCGGCGCGGGCTCGCGGGCTCGGAGGAGTGATGACGACGTTCCTATCGCGCGCCGAGGACGAGGCGGCCGCTATCGTGCGTCTGCCAGAAGACCACGCGCTCGCCGCCACGATCTTCCTCGGGTACCCCGTGCACCTCAACACAAAGCTGAGCCGGGGGCGCGTTTCCGAGTTCACCACGGTCGATCGATTCGACGGTGCCCCGCTGGCATGACCGAGCTTTCCAGCGATCCCGAACTGCAACCAACAGGCGACGAGGCGGCCCTCCTGCACTCGTTCCTCGACTACCAACGCACGATCCTGCTCCGCAAGGCCGAGGGCATCACCGAGGAACAAGCACGGATGCGCATCGAGCCGAGTGAGATGTCGTTGTTGGGGCTGATCCGTCACATGGCCGAGGTCGAGCGCGGTTGGTTTCGCCGCCGGTTCGTGGCGCTCGACGCGCCGCCGCTCTACTACACCGATGAGGACCGCGACGGCGACTTCCATCCGACGGCCGGCGACACGTTGGCCGAAGCACTGGCCTCGCTGCGGGCCGAGATCGAGTTCGCCCAATCGTGTTCCTCAGGAACTCCCCTCGACACGCTCGCGAAAGCAATCCCGCCCACCCAGAGGCTCCCCGGATGGCAGCCGAACCTAAGGTGGATCCTGATCCACATGATCGAGGAATACGCACGACACTGTGGTCACGCGGATCTTCTGCGTGAGCGGATCGACGGTTCGGTCGGCGACTGACCTCGCTAGGGCGACGCCATCAGGACGACGCCATCACGATGACGAGGGTCGAACCGACCGACTTGCAGTGAGGTCGGCCTTGCGGTCGGCCAATGTGATCAGCGCCCGCTCGGCCTTTTCGCGAGCCCGGTCAGCCAGGCGGCGTGCCGCCGTGCCGATTCGCTGGATCTGACGAATCAGTGCTTCACGCGCTTGCTCCGCCTCAGCGGTGAGGCCCTGCAACGACTCGACCTTCCACCACTTCATCACGACAGGCTCGAGGATCTGGTCGTGATGTTGAAGCAGGTTGTACAGACCTGCATTGGCAATGGCCTGCGCGTGGCGCTTGAAGCCGGGGATGCCTGTGCCTGGCATTTCGAACTCGCGCACTTGCCGCTCGATTGCCGGAACCACCAGCGAAGGTGCAATCTCCAACGCAGCTGAGGTCAGGTCGCGATAGAAGAGGAAGTGGAAGTTCTCGTCTGCGGCCACGCGACTGATCAGCTCGTAACCCGCTTCACCGGCGGGGTGGTTCGACAGTTCGTCGCGCAGGGCTCTTCCTGTGTTGCGGTGCGCAATCCGGGTGGCCAGTTCTTGCAAGGCGACGTAGACGAAGCCGTCCACCGCCGATGTTGGATCGGGAACCTGCCCGCCCGACATCTGCGACATCCGCCCGTCCTCGAGCGTGTGAGGATCGAGCATGCGAGTCACCGTCATGTAGTCGCGCAGAGCGATCGAGTGACGGGCTTCTTCGGCAGTCCACCGGTGCGACCACTCGCGCCAGATGCCCTTGCGGCCGAACATGCGGTCGATGGTCTGGAAGTAGTAAGGGAGGTTGTCCTCGGTGAGCAGGTTGACGAACAGCGCACTTCGCAGGGAGTCTGAGACGGGAAGCTCGTCCGCGTCCCACGGCTTGTCGGCCTCGAAGTCGCGACCCATGCTCCACGGTACGAACTCGTGGGGGTACCACGGCTTGCAGGTCTCGTAGTGCCGAGTAGTCAACCGCTCGGCGACCTCAGTGAGCTCGTTGAGCAGTGCCGTGTCATTCATCCGGCAAAGTATATCCTGCCTACCGACCAGTAGGTAGACCGCGCACGGTTGGTTTCAGATCGTAATTCGTCGTGTTCAATCGAGACCTGGCCGGCGGTCGGGCTCGGCCGGGAAATCGCCCTTGTAGCCACGTGGCAAAGCGGCAGCCAACTCGGCCTCGGTCGGCTTGCGCTTGATGCGGCTTTCCGGCGGCAGCAGGTCCATCAGAGCTTTCATGATCCGCTTCGTGTCGGCATCTGGGCTCTGGTGCTTGAGGGTGACCGGTCCGCCGACTTTGACGGTGACCAACGGCGGGTCGACGATGTTGAGCACGTTCGGCAACCGCGAGGACCTCGGCCACACCTTCTCGGTCCCCCACAGAGCGATCGGGATCACCGGCGCGCCCGTCATCGCGGCCAATCTTGCCGCGCCCCACCGACCCTTGAGGACCGGATCGAAGAACGCCAAACCGCGAGGAATGGTTCCCTGCGGCATCATCGCCACCAAGTCACCGAACTCCAGCGCCTCGACAGCAGCTTTCAGTGGCTCGTCGCTGCCGGTGCCACGGTCAACGCGAATGCCACCCATGGCCGCAGCGATCTGTCCGACGATCGGCGCGTCAAAGACCTCCTTCTTACCGAGGAAGCGAACCGTTCGGTCTGTGCGTGCAAACGCCACGGCCATGGCCATCGGATCGAAGTAGCTCCTATGGTTGCCGACGATGATGGCCGGCCCCAACGCAGGTATGTTCTCGACCCCACTGATGTCGAACTTGACGTAGGGGAAGAAAAGCGGGTGGCTGAAGCTGAGCGCCAGTCGTTGGATCTCCATGTTGACCACTGGGATCTTGAGCATCCCATGTCCTCCTGACGACAGGTCGAGCGTCGGCCAGCGTCGCGCCGCTGCCATCATCGCCAGCCGCGGATCGGGGTTGACGACGAAGGGGAAGCCGACTGCAGCGAGCAGCGGGGTGTCGTACACGCTGTCGCTGTAGGCGTAGCTCTCGGCCAGGTCGATGTTGTGCTCCTCCGACCACCTGCGGACTGCGGCGAGCTTGCCGGCGCTCCACACGAACGGGCCGTCCAACGATCCGTGATACGTGCCATCCTCGTTCACCCGATACCTGGTCGCGATCACGTCGTCGAGGCCCAGCAGATCAGCCAGAGGCTTGACGAGGTCGTACGGGGTCGTCGTGGCCATGACGACGGGGCGACCGGCAGCGCGGTGCTGCTCGAACACGGACGCAGCGAGCGGTTGCACCATCTCCAGCAATCGCTCTGCGGCGGTCTCTGCGGCTGCCTGCACTGCGGAGCGCGACTTTCCCTTGGCCATCGCGACCGCCTGGCGGGCCAACGCCATTGATGGCAACGTCTCGCCGATCGTGTTGAACATCCGAAACAGCAGACCCTCGCCGGGTAGTGAGCGGTTGACGAGTCCCGCTGCTTTCATTGCCGCGGAGAACACCTCACCCGAGGCTCCCGCC
>JANMRB010000077.1:0-16987 GCA_031370825.1 Ilumatobacteraceae bacterium | reverse complement strand
CGGCGGGTCCAGGCCCTCGATGTCGAGCTCGACACGATCGACATCCAACTCTTCCCGCTCGTCAAAGCCGCGGCGCCGGGAATGTTGAACATCTTCGGGGTCGGTGTCGACACCGCTGCAGTGTTGATCGTCGCCGCCGGCGACAACCCTGAGCGGGTCGTGTCGGAGAGCGCCTGGGCGATGATCTGCGGGGTCGCGCCGATCCCGGTGATGTCTGGCAAGATCGACAACCGCTACCGGCTCAACAGCGGCGGCAACCGGCAAGCAAACAACGCGCTGTGGCGGATCGTGATGACCCGCCTCAGTCAGCACGAACCGCGCACCATGGCCTACATGAACCGTCGCTTGGCCGAGGGCAAATCGAAGCCAGAGATCATTCGCTGTCTCAAGCGGTACGTCGCCCGAGAAACCTTTCAAGCGCTACTGCGCTGAACCAGATCGCGATGGCGGGACTGGCCCCATAACTGCCTGACACCCGTCGCGGTTGTCCTTCGAATCGACATGCCGTCCCGTCACCGCACACCATCGCCGGACCGTGGCCTCATAGGAGCCTGCCCTCACCAGAGTGGCCCATCACTGGTCTGCCCGAAACACCGGCAACAACACCCTTGACAAACATAGGAGCGTCGTTCCGCGCCAGGTTGTTCGCCACCCACAACGAGATCCAGCGCGCCCGCCGAGCTCGAAGCGCTCGCCGTATCAGCTGCGTCGTACCTTTTGCCGAAACAACAAAGGGTTCCGTTCGGTTCCAAATTTGACCGTTCGCACAACCTTGAATGGGCCTCGAATCGGTATCAGAAAAGTATCAGTTCGTCTGATATTTCGTCGTGTTGGCTCATGTTGCCGCGTCCACGCCAGGCACGAAACCCCAGCTAGATCGACACAATTCGGCACTTCGCAACACCAGGTGGACGTGCCGAATCACGCCTACGGATCAAAAGGTTGAGTGTTCGAGTCACTCCGAGCGCGCTGCACAGATCTGATGATCTAGCTGGTGTGCCGGCTCGGCATGGCAGGACCATGGCCTGGTGGTGGCGACCAAGGCCGGCACACCGGTTTCACCGGGCAATTTCGACCAAACCCTCGAGCGGCTGGTCGCTAAGGCCGGAGTGCCACGGCTCACCTCGCACGGGTTGAGGACACCGCCGCGACCCACATGGTGCGCCACGCCACCGACCTCGGTGAACTCCGCGCCGCGGCGGACCTGCTCCGTCACAGCCCCGACATGCTGATGAAGACCTGCGCCCACGCTCTACCGGAGTCGGTGCGAACTGTCACCGAGAAGATAGGTCAACGGGCGGCGGCGAGACGGGCATCGACCTGACTCGTCACGTGTTCATCCGCACTCCGCAGTTGAGACCGAAATCGAACCGAGCAGATTGCCGGCTTGGGTGCGGGTGATCGCGGGCGTTCTCGTTGCTGGTTGCGGCGGTGTTCTGCGCTGCTGCCGGCCGGTCGGTTCGACGTCGGCCATTCTCGGATTACCGGAGTAACCGCGACCGATCACCGGAATAACCCGAAGCCATTCTCGAACACGGCGTCGCCGAATCGGCTCGTAGCCGTGATCTGGAGCGCACGTTCTGCTCGGTTCACGTATCTGCGAGATGGCGCGGATCGGAAGATAGGAGCGCCAGTCAGGCGTTGTACCGTTCCTCTTGATGCGCCGGAACCAAGCAGGCGATCGTGAACGTCATAGATGCGTGATGCGGCTCGGGCTCGCCTTGTGTTCAGCGTTCACGCTTGCGGCATGCGCGTCTGGTTCCGATGGCACGCCGTCAGCTGGGGTGTCAGAACCGACTACCAAGGTCACCGCTGCGATCAATCCCGACGATCCGCGACCCGTGCTGACGATGCGGTTTTGGACATACGGTCCCGCTGATTACTGGCGGCCGAAGGACCTCGCCGACTTATACATCTATCCGGACGGGACCGTCATCAGGGTCGCTCTCGATGGCACGGACAACAGCGACACACGTTCTTTGCGGTTCGAAGTGCTCTCGATCGACAGCGATCATCTGCTCGACTTGTCGAGCCTTGCCGACGTCGCAGGGCTCACCGGTGGTGGACTACAGCCGATGGTGCCTCTACCCGACGGAGTGCAGGTCCAAGACGGTGGTGCAGCAGTATTCACCACCCGGCACGGGGATGTGCTGACCGCCCGCGCCATTGACCAGTTGAGTACTGACGGCTCGTTCGCGGTCGGTGACCGAATCCCGTTCAACCACGTCTTGGCCGCGCTGACGCCGTTGTGCTGCGAACCGCGAGATGACCTGACGATGCAGCCGTTCACGCGGTGGGCGATCGTGTCCGCTCCCGGCGCGGGCAACTCCGCGTCTACGGAGCAGGACTGGACCGACCCGAACCTGGCCGATCTCGCATGGGTTGACATCGGCGACAACGTCAAATGTGCAATCGTCGATCTTGCGGACTGGTCGCTCACACTCAACGAGCGACGCGTGCCGTCGCTGACCATGGACGGTCGCCTCATCACGCGCCGTCCGCTCTTGCCGCACGAGCACGGCTGCGACGACATCGCCGCTTCGCGCCGACTACTTGACCTCCAGCCGAGCTAGCGCATATTGCCCTCCGGCGAGTCAACGCAAGGCCTCAAGTAAGCGCAGAACAACTAGCGCCGAGCGCAGATCTGGCGCTCCGTGATTCACAATCGCACACTCCCTGGGGAGTGCGCGAGATCGGCAGATAGGTGCGAGTTCGCCTCACCACCATGGCAAAAGGGAGCGGCGGTACTCTTGCGAAATGCGACCCCTTCGGTACTCCATCAACGTCACATTGGACGGGTGCTGCGATCATCGTGCAATCCCCGCGGACGAAGACGTGCATCGTCACGCGGCCGAGAACCTCAACCAGACCGATGCCCTACGAGCTGCACGTACGGAAGTTCACCAAAGAACGGGGCGTGAGCGTCACGCTGCCCTTGCCACGAGCATTCTTGGCGAGTGAACAATCACATTCCAAGCACCCCATGATGCTCATCGGTCTCCTCGCGCAACTGGCCGACTAGGCGCATCGCCTGCCCTTTCTGGGCCTTCGAGTATTGGCGAGTGGTCGGCGCAACCACCCTCGCATCTCACATGGCTCCATCCGCGGCGTCGGTGGAGCCGCGAGTGCCGACGGGCGAAATCGCTGCGCGCGTGGGGCGTCGTTCGGTGTGAGTGGCTATCCCGCCCAGATCACGAATGTGACGAGCAGTTCGCCTACACCGAGATCACGCGTATAGACGGCGACGGAGTGCGGATCATCCGACCCGGCGACGCGGCGGCCCCATTCGCTGGGTGCGCCGAATCCACCGCCAGCACTCGCCGACGATGTCGCGGTGAGCGTGGTGACGCTGTCGAGATGTGCGTAGATAGTGTCCAGCTCCTCGTAGTCGTGCGCGTTGGGATGTTCGTTGTCCGTCGGGCTCGAGGTGTAATCCATGCAGGTGCCGAGGTTCGGGTTGCCAAAGACCGTGTCCTGGTGGTCCAAGCCGAGCGTGTGTCCCACCTCCTGGCACATCACCAGGTTCCGCCATGCCGGTGTGTTGTAGGTCGCGGTCGCGAAGTAGGTGTCATTGACTTTGACCGTGCCCCGAGTGATGTGGGATCCGCTGATCGAGATCTGGGCCACCCCCAGCCAGCCGTTGTTGCCGTAGTTGGCGTTGCACACCTCGACCCGTCCACTCGTCGCCCTGCACTGTCTTGGGTTGGTGACGCCGGCCACGATGGTCGTGTCCAGTACATTCGATGCAGTCCAGTCGGCGCTTGTCGTGCCCAGGTAGGAATCCCATGCGCTCGACACATTGTCGCCCAGCTTCAACGTGAACGGATTCGCGGTTCGGGCCCAGTGGTAGCCGCCCCACGAATGGGTCGCAGCCGCGGCCGACGGGATCATGACGACCGCGACGGCCGCCACCGCGATGAGCCCTCTTAAACGCATAGAACTGTTCATGCTTGAACCCCTCGCTCCGCAGGGCCCCCGCCGATGGAAAACCCGCCCTTAACATACTCTGCCAGCGTCCGACAAACAAGCGTCGGGTTCGCAGCCAGCTGGCATCGTTCCACGCAATCCCGTACCTTTCGCCGACACAACAAAAGGTTGCAAATCTGATCGTTCGCGGAACCTTAAATGCCCATGGAATCGGGCATCAGAAAGTATCAGTTCGTTGAGTGTTCGAGTCACTCCGAGCGCGCTGGTCCGTTCAATCCGCCTGGCGAGGTGCAGTACCGTCGCCTTCCAGTGCGACGGAGTGACTGGTTCCTGACGGCGGCAGAGCGAGGCAACCCCGACACTTCGATCGGCGCCCGCCGCGGCGACGCCTGGACCGAAGGCAATGAATGCCGGGTGCTGGTCCACGGCAGCAACTACTTCGCGCGATTGGCCGAGGAATTGACGGCGGCTCATCCAGGGGACCTGGTGTGCTTCACGGACTGGCGAGGTGACCCGGACGAACGGCTGGCGGGGCCCGGCACCGAGGTCTGCACCGTCTTCGCTCGGGCCGCGTCTAGTGGCGTCTTGGTGCGCGGGCTGCTGTGGCGGTCTCACCCGTCACAGTTGCGCTTCAGCGAACAGCAGAACCTTCGCTTCGTCGACATCATCAACGAGGCTGGTGGCGAAGCGTTCCTCGACGAGCGGGTGCGACGGGCAGGTAGTCACCATCAGAAGCTGGTCGTCATCCGCCATGCATCATCGACGGATCGCGACGTTGCGTTCGTCGGTGGCATCGATCTGTCGCATGGCCGGCACGACGACCGAAACCACGAGGGCGATCCGCAAGCCATCGAGATCGACAAGCGCTACGGACCAAAGCCTCCCTGGCACGATGTCCAAGTCGAATTGCACGGCCCCGTGATCGGTGATCTCGAGCACACCTTCCGCGAGCGGTGGGACGACCCCGAGCCGATCGCGAAGAAAACCTGGGGTCGGTTCCTTGCACGAGCCGCCGACGAGCGAACCAAGCCCGAACCTCTCCCGCCGCAACGAGATGATCCGAAGCCGGCAGGTTCCCACGCGGTGCAGGTACTGAGGACCTACCCGGCAAAGCGGCCGCCGTACTCGTTCGCCAAAAACGGCGAACGAAGCATCGCTCTCACCTACATGAAGGCGTTCAAACGTGCCCGCAGCCTGATCTACATCGAGGACCAGTACCTGTGGTGCGTCGAAGCCGCACGAGTCCTGGCCAAAGCTCTGCGCGACAACTCTGGTCTTCACCTTGTCGTCGTGGTCCCGGCCTATCCCGATGCCGATGGCCGTGTCTCGGGCCCTGCCAACAGGGTCAGCCAACTGCGTGTGTTATCGAGACTGGCCAAGGCCGGCGGCGACCGGTTCGCTGCGTACAACATCGAACGGCCTGACGGGGTGCCCATCTACGTCCACGCCAAGATCTGCGTCGTCGACGACGTGTGGATGATGACGGGATCGGACAACTTCAACCGCCGCTCCTGGACGCACGACTCGGAGTTGTCGCTGGCGATCATCGACGACACCATCGACGAGCGCGAACCCGCCGATCCAGCCGGTCTGGGCGATGGGGCGCGTGTGCTGCCTCGATCGACTCGGCTCGAACTGTGGGGGGAGCATCTCGAAGACGACGACGTGCCGGTGGATCCGATCGAAGGTTTCACCAAGCTCGGCGAAGCAGCCGACCGCTTGGACGGCTGGTACGCAGGCGGACAGATCGGTCAGCGACCCGCCGGACGGCTGCGACGTCATCGCCCTGCGTCGGTCGCGTGGTGGGCACGGCCCCCCACCGAGGCGTTCTATCGCCTCGTCAGCGACCCCGATGGCCGTCCACTGTCGTACCGACTGCGCCGCACGTACTGATCACCGGCAGTTGCGTCAGACCGGGCAGCGGTTGACGTCCGGCGTGCCGACGTTCGACGGGCACAGCTTCGGATTGAAGGGTGCAAAGTCGCCCTTGCGGTTGCTCCAGCCGGGGACCACCCATGCATGGAGCATCCAGAAATCGCCACCGGCGATGTAGGTGCCGCCGCAGGCCTCGGGACCGGTGGCCTGCTCGCGCACGACCCAACCACTCACCACGCACAGACCTCGGTGCTGGTGCCAATGATCGTTGCCTCCGGCGAAGCCTTCCGGCCTGACCGGGGTTTGCAGCGCGTACGAATAGCCGACAAGCACGGCCGGATTCCTGCGCTCGTCGAACAGCAGCATCGAGGGAGCCGCAGGATCGAAGGGCTTGGCAATCTGCGACCACAACACCCAGTGCGTGCCGATTCCGCCGGAAGGTGCCGTCGCCCGCATGTAGCCCAGAGCCGCCGCTTCGTCCTCGGTGTCGTGCATCGGTATGGCCGCTTGCGCCGCACTCCATTGGGCATCGAAGATCGGTGCATCGAGCACGCTCAACAGTTGCTCGGGGATGACGTCGGTATGGGCATGACCCTCGTTCGTCGGTATGCCGGCGCCGGTGCTGCCGAGGGAGACGATTGCTTGTGCTTGACCCTGGGCGAGATGGACAGGTTGCGCGTCCGAGACAGGGAAGAACGTCCCCGACGCGACCGTCGTGGTCTCGACACCTGCCGATCGATTCGAGCCGTCGGGACTGAACCCCATCGACACCGCCACCAGTACGCCGACCAGTGCCGCGAACGCCAGCCATCTGCGCATGGCCGTTGATACCGCCTACCCGCGGACATGTCAAGGGAACACACACCCAGGCCCGAGACAAGAACGAACCAGCGAGCGCTTAAGGTGCACCGATGACTGGTGTTGTTGCCGACGCCCCAGCAGACATCGCTGAACCACTCGCCGACGACAGAGCCGTCCGCCCCGAGAGATTTCCGCTGCGGCTCGTCATGGTGTCGGTTGCCATTTCGATCGCGCTGCGGGCCCGCTTTCTGACCACACCCCTCAGCGCAGACGAGGGTGGCTATCTCGCGGTCGCCAGGGCGTGGGCGTCCGGCCAGACGCTGTACGGCCAGGCATGGGTCGACCGTCCACAAGGCCTGCTGCTGCTGTTCCGGATCTGGGATGACCTGACGGGCGGCTCACCGATGGCGATACGCGTGATGGCGATCCTATTCGGATGCCTCGCGGTTGTCGGTGTGGCCTATGCCGTGTTCACCATCGCCGGCCCGCGCGCCGCTGCGGCAGCAGCCCTGTTCGTCGCCGTCGCATCGGCGAATGCCCGGATCGAAGGATTCATCGCCAACGGAGAACTGCTGGCGGGCGCGGTCGCCGCTGCGGGCGTTGCTGCCGCGTGCGCTTACCTGTTCCGCGGTCGCGGGTTGTCCTGGTTGTTCGTCAGCGGAGTGCTGGCCGGCTGTGCGATGTCCTTGAAGCAGTCGGGCTTCGATGGCTTCATGGCAATCGTGATCTGCATTGTCGCCGGCGGTCTGACCGGTGAGGCCAGGTGGCGCCAGGTAGCTCGGGAATGCGCTATCTGCATCGCCGGCCTCGCCTCCGTGCTCGGGCTGTTGGTGGTGGATGGTGCGCTCTTGGGCTTCCGCGCGTGGTGGTACGCGGTCGCCGGCTACCGACTCAACGGCCTCAACGCGTCCGACGCCGACTGGCATCGGTTCGGTATCACAGGGCGACTGGCGGCGCCGACAGTGTTGCCGCTGATCGGAGCCGCGCTGATCGGTGTCGCCATCTGGCTCTCCCGGAGCAGGCGCATCAGCAGATCCACCGTGCTCATCCCGGCCTGGTTGTGCTTCGCCGCACTCGCGTTCGTGACCGGCGGGCTGTTTCATCGTCACTACTGGGTGACGCTGACGTTCCCCTTGGCGGCCGCAGCCGCCCTCGGGATCGCCAGGATCAAACCGTCCCTCGCGATCTTGCTCGTCTCCGTTGCGATCATCCCGTCGTTGATCAGCTCGGCAAGGGTCATCGTGCTCGAGCGGGCAGAGGTTCCGATCGCAGCGCACGACGATCCGCGACCGGTGGTGGACGAGCGAGTCGGCAAATGGTACGCCGCGAACCGAACGCCCGATTCGACCCTGTACGTCATGTGTGCAAGCGCTGGTGCCTACGCCAGCGCCGACGCGATCCCTCCGTACCCATACCTCTGGTTCGACGGGGTGCTGCATGCCAACAACTCGCAGCAGATGCTCGTCGATCTGTTCGCCGGCGCGCATCCCCCGACGTTCGTGGCTGTGTACCAGTCAGCGCTGAACTGCAACCGCTCCGGACAGGTCGACAAGCTCTTGAAGGAACGCTACGTGACCCTGACAGCTGTGGATGGCGCAGTCATCATGAGCCTGCGCGATCCCTCCGCCCGCGTTTACCCCTTCGGGTAGAGAGGCCTCGAGATCGTGACGTAATCTGCGGTCTCATCTCGCAGTACGACCGGAGGCACGCATGGCACTGTCCACTCAGACGATGACCGATGAGCAGCGCAAGTCGGTGGCAATCGAGTATCTCAAGGCGTTCGACAACGGCGGCATCACATCAACCGGCGGCAACATCCTCGACCTCTTCGCCGACGACGCGCAGGTCTACTTCCCGAAGTGGGGCCTGGCCAACGGCAGAGAGGACATCGGCAAGCTGTTCGGCGACGTCGGTGGAACCCTGAAGGGCATCACCCATCACTTCTCTCACTTCAACTGGATCTTCTCGGGCAGCGACACGATCGTCGCCGAAGGCACCAGCCACGGCGAACATCAGGACGGCCCATGGCGTGCGGGCGCACCAGAGTCCGGCGCCGGTCGGTGGTGCGACGTGTTCGAGATCCGTGATTGGAAGATCCAGCGAGTGTTCATCTATCTGGACCCCGACTACGCAGGTAAGGACACGGACCGTTATCCCTGGCTGAAGAGCTGAGGCGAGGTCCCCCACCAGGGTCAACGCACCCGGGTCGCTGTGGCCGGATCGGGAGCCTCGTACCGATCGGGATGCAAGATGGAGGCGAAGATCCCGACACCGTCGACCAACCGCGGGCTCGGTCGAACCACGTAGGTGTCAGCATCGACAGCCCAAACCTCCGCGCTCTCGGGAATGGCACCACGGGCCACGACCTGCTCGGCCAGCTCGGTCGCCCCGCCGAGCCGGAACCCACACGGCGCGACGATGACGACCTCTGCCCCCGACGTGGTGACGTCTTCCCACGTGGCTCCTCGCGAGTTCTCGCCGGGTCGCCCCATCACCGATCGACCGCCGGCCTTCGCGATCATGTCGGGAACCCAATGACCGTCCGTGAACGCCGGGTCGGTCCACTCGAGCAGCAGGGTGGGCCGCCGAGTCACACCGGCAAGGTTTGCCGCAAAGACAGCGAGCCGGTCCCTGCAGTCGATCATCACTTCGGTTGCCTTCTCCATCGTGCCCGTCGCCTCTCCGACCAGACCGACCGAGTCGATCACCTGATCGAGCGTCATCGGATCCAGCGTCAGGACTTGAGCAGTGCAGCCGAGATAGGCCATCGCATCATCGACCTTCGTGACGTCGACCGCACAAACGGCGCACAAGTCCTGGGTGACGACCAGCGTCGGATCGAGGTCCGCGAATGCACCACGATCGAGTCGATAGAGATCCTCACCGTCGGCCATTCGCTGCTTCACGACGGCGTCTATCTGTGCAGGATCCAGTTCCGCCGGAAGCGCCGACGTCGAAACGATCCGCTTCGTACGTGCCTCGGGCGGGAAATCGCATTCGAACGTGACCCCGACTACCTGATCACCGAGGCCGAGCTGGAACAGGATCTCGGTCGCCGATGGCAGGAGAGACACGATGCGCATGCCTACCGATGCTAGAGGGATGGACTTTCCGGCCCGCTGAAGAAGGGACCGAAGCCCCTGGTCGGCACGTCTACCTCGCCGTACCGTCTAGACGGGATCACCGGGTCATGAGGAGACATCATGAGAGCACTGGTCGTGTACGAATCCATGTTCGGCAACACGCGACACATCGCGGAGGCAATCGCCGAGGGACTGCGGTGGTCGATGCCGACCGAGACGGTCCTCGCCCGCGACGCGACCGCCGCTGATCTCGACGACGTCTCCGTGGTGGTGGTCGGCGCACCAACGCATGCGTTTGGGCTCAGCCGGCCGCGAACGCGCGACGCGGCAGTGCTGGACGGCGTCAAGCATCCAGATCACCTGCTGGACTCTGATCCGCAGAAGGAAGGTGTGCGCGAATGGCTGCAGCAGCTCCAACGACCAGTGTCGTGTTTCGGCGCCGCCTTCGACACCAGGCTGGACAAGCCGAAGATCTTGACGGGATCTGCGAGCCGAGCGATTCAGCGTGGCTTGCGCCACAGCGGGTTCTCCATCCTCTCGGAATCGCATAGCTTCATTGTCACGGGCATGGCCGGACCTCTCGCACCAGGCGAGATCCAACGAGCAGAACAATGGGGTGAGGCAATGGGCCGCACGACGATCAACAACGCGAGTACCACACATACGCCGGCGACGGCAGGCGTGTGAGCGCATTGGTGGAAGGCACCACCGTGCCGTCGACGTACCCCAGCCAGTGGGAGAGCGACGTGGTCTTGACCGACGGAGGAACCGCGCACATCCGTCCGATTCGGCCCGACGACCTCGAACAGCTCCGGGCGCTGCACGGCCGACTCTCGCCAGAGTCGATCTACTACCGGTTCTTCTCGCCGATTCCTAGGGTGCCCGAACCACAGCTCCACCGACTCGTTGAGGTCGACTACCGCGATCGGTTCGCGCTCGTGGCGGTGCTGGACGCGCAGGTCGTGGCTGTCGTCAGATACGACCGCAAGGACGACACCGGCGCAGAGGTAGCTCTGGTGGTCGAGGATGACCAGCAGCGGCGCGGGCTGGCCACGGTGATGTTGGAGCACCTCGCGGCTGTCGCCAGAAGCAACGGCATCGACCGCTTCGACGCCGAGACGCTGCCCGACAACCGCAGGATGCTCGACGTGTTTCGTCACGCAGGGTTCGCAGTCACGAGTCATTTCGACGACGGCGTGATCGACATCAGCTTCCCGCTGGCGCCGTCGGCCGACCTCGACGAACACATCGAGGACCGCGAGCGCGGTGCGGTCGTCGCCTCGATCCGCCGCATCCTCTGCCCGTCGTCGATCGCCGTCATCGGCGCCAGCCGAACGCCCGGCACGATTGGCTTCGAATTGGTGCACAACCTGGTACGAGGTGGGTTCACCGGCCCGATCATGCCCGTCAACCCCCGTGCTGGAACGATCGCCGGGATCGAGGCCTTCCCGAGCGTCGGCGAGACACCGTCACCGCCCGACCTGGCGATCATCGCTGTTCCCGCAGAGGCCGTCGCTGGAGTTGTGGCCGAGTGCGGCGCGGCACACGTCGGTGGAATCGTCATCATCAGCTCCGGTTTCGCCGAGCTGGGAACTGACGGTCGCGCCGTCGAGCAGGAGATCGTCAGAACGGCCAGGCGATACGGCATGCGCATCATCGGCCCCAACTGCATGGGCCTTGCCAACACGAATCCGTTGATTCAGATGAACGCCACGTTCGCGCCCGTTGACCCGATCCCCGGCAACGTCGCCTTCATGACCCAATCGGGCGCGCTCGGCATCTCGTTGATCGATGAAAGTGCCCGCCGCGGCATCGGCATCTCCAGCTTCGTATCCGTCGGCAACAAGGCCGATGTCTCCGGCAACGACCTGTTGCGCTACTGGGAGAGCGACGAGTCGACGGATGTGATCGCGCTGTACCTCGAGTCCTTCGGGAACCCGCGAAAGTTCGTGCGAATCGCCTCGCGGGTCGCCCGAGCAAAGCCGATCATCGCGGTGAAGTCCGGGCGAACTCCGGCCGGAGCGCGTGGGGCCATGTCGCACTCCGCGGCACTCGCAACCGCCGACGACGTCGCCGAACTGGTGTTGTCACGGGCCGGCGTCACTCGCGTCGACACCCTCGAAGAGCTCTTCGACACCACCCAGGCATTCGCCAGCCAGCCGGCACCGAACGGTCGCCGTGTTGCGATCGTCGGCAATGCCGGGGGACCCGCCATCCTGGCCGCCGACGCAGCCATCGCCCGAGGCCTGTTGGTGCCCGAGCTCAGCAAGGAAACGCAGGCCCGCCTCGCGGCGCTCCTGCCTGCGGCAGCGGCAACGGGGAACCCCGTCGACATCGTCGCATCGGGCTCGCCGACGGCGTTCGAACAGGCGCTGCGCGTCGTGCTCGAAGACGACGAGATCGATGCCGTTCTCGCCATCTACGTGCCACCGCTGCCTGATCGCGATCGGTCGATGCTCGACGCCATCGCCAACGCAGCCGCCGCACACCCTGACAAGACGATGCTGGCGACCGTCCTCGCCGGGAACGAGACAGTTCAACTCGGGGCAGTCAAAGTACCCACATACCGATTTCCTGAGTCGGCCGTACGGGCACTCGCGCACATGGCCGGACGTTCCGAATGGTTGCGGTCACAGGACACGGCAATAGCCGACGAGGTCATCGACGTGACCGACATCCGCATCATCATCCGTGACTACCTGAGCGATGTTCCGGGCGGTGGCTGGCTCGACATGGCCTCAGCGCTGCGACTGGCAACCGCTGCCGGACTGCCGCTGGTCGACACGCTGATCGTGGGCGATCTCGAAGAGGCAGTTCGCGCCGCCAACAAGCTGGGCTATCCCGTGGCGTTGAAAGCGGCGGGCACGTCGATCGTTCACAAGACCGACCTCGGCGCGGTCAGGCTCTTTCTCGAGGACGACAAGGCGGTCTTGCAAGCTGGGGCCGCGATGCGCGAACGGCTGGGTGACCAGATCCAGGGTTATGTCGTGCAGCGCATGGCGCCGTCAGGTGTCGAACTGCTGGCCGGGGTTGCCACCGATCCGGCATTCGGTCCGCTGGTGATCTTCGGCGCGGGTGGCACCGCAGCCGAACTGCTGAAGGACCGCATCGTGCGCCCGGCCCCATTGAACGTCGCAGACGCCGGCCAGATGGTCCGCGGTCTGCGCATATCGCCATTGCTCGACGGCTATCGCGGCACGCCCGTCATCGATCACGCACCGCTCGAGGATCTCCTCGTTCGCCTCGGCCAACTGGCGGATTCAATTCCGGAGATCGTCGAAATCGATCTCAACCCCGTCATCGTCACGCCCGAACGGCTCCACGTCGTCGATCTACGGATTCGAGCGGTACCTGCGATCCCCCATCCTGAATTATCGGTGCGAAGGTTGCGATAGAACTCTCTTCGAAACTGGAGGGTGACCTCGGTACTGAAAGGATTTGCCATGAGCGATTCGACCGCAGGAACCCTGGTCCAACATGCAGCGCGTGCGCTGGCGTGTCTTGACCTGACGAGTCTCAACCTCGACGACACGCCCGAGCGAATCGACGCCCTCTGCGCCCGCGCCCTTTCGCCCGCGCCGGGAATCGAGAGCCATCCGGCGGCGGTGTGCATCTGTCCACGATTCGTGGCACAGGCGAAGGCACGATTGCGCGGCAGCGGTATCGCAGTCGCGGCTGTCGCCAACTTTCCACTGGGCACGGCGTCCACCGACGACGTGGTCAGCGAGGTCGAGTCGGCATTGGCCGACGGCGCCGACGAGATCGACGTGGTGTTCCCGTTCCGGTCATACCTCGCCGGTGCTGAAGCGTCGGCCGGCGATCTGGTTCAACGCGTCAGTGCGACCTGTCACGACGGTCCGCGGCAAGCCTTGCTCAAGGTCATCCTCGAAACGGGAGTGCTGCACGACCCTGCGACGATCAAGGCTGCGGCCGCGATCGCGGTAGCGAACGGCGCCGACTTCTTGAAGACATCGACGGGCAAGCTCGAGCCGGCTGCCACACCGGAGGCCGCGTCCGCATTGCTCGAGGTCATCGTCGCTGCACGGGCCGCCGGCCGACGGATCGGCCTCAAGGTCGCGGGCGGAGTCAAGACCGTGGCTGATGCCCGCGTCTATCTCGATCTCGCCGACCAACGTCTGCAGCCGAACGGCGCCGAGCCGACGAACTTCCGCTTCGGCGCCAGCGGTCTGCTCAACGACATCATCGCCGTGCTGGGCAGTTCGCACGAGATGACACTGTCGACGGACTACTAGTGACTGCAAACTCGCCGCCGTTTCTGCCGCAAGAGATCATCCGTGCCAAGCGCGATGGTGCGCGGCTGAGCGATGCACAGATCGAACAGTTCGTGTCCGGCTTGACCGACGGCAGCATCGGCGACGCCCAGGTCGGGGCCTTCGCAATGGCCGTCTTCTTCCGGGGGATGGACGTCGACGAGCGAGTCGCGCTGACCACGGCGATGTCGAGGTCAGGCACGATCGTGCACTGGGACCGAGATGACCTACACGGACCTGTGATCGACAAGCATTCGACCGGCGGCGTAGGCGACAAGGTCAGCTTGATGCTTGCTCCACTCGTGGCAGCGTGCGGCGCGCACGTGCCGATGATCTCCGGCCGAGGCCTTGGCCACACGGGTGGCACGTTCGACAAGCTGGAGAGCATCCCGGGATACTGCACGCGACCAGACAACGATCTCTTTCACAAGGTCGTCGCCGAGGTCGGTTGCGCGATCATCGGCCAGACCTCGGATCTCGCCCCGGCCGACGGACGGTTGTACGCCATTCGCGATGTCACCGCCACCGTGGAGTCGATAGCTCTCATCACCGCGTCGATCCTGTCGAAGAAACTTGCCGCCGGCCTCGATGCCCTGGTCATGGACGTCACCTTCGGCAACGGCGCGTTCATGAGCGACCTGGCCCAGGCCGAAGAGCTGGCACACAGCATCGTCTCGGTCGCGCGGGGCGCCGGGTTGATGACCAATGCGTTGCTCACGGACATGAACCAGGTGCTCGGCTACACCGCCGGCAATGCCCTCGAAGTACGCGAAGTGATCGATTGGCTGGTCGGCTCCAGCGACGACAAAAGACTGACCGAGGTCGTACTGGCGTTGGGCGCAGAGATGCTGGTGCTCGGCGGGTTGGCAGCCGATGTCGAATCGGCGACCGCCCGGTTGGTGTCCGCACGGAACGATGGCACGGCTGCCGAACGCTTCCAGTCCATGGTGACAGCGCTGGGTGGGCCAGCCGATCTCGTCGACAATCCTGAGACGCACCTGCCATCGGCGCCCGTGACCCGTCGTGTCGAACCCGGCCGCGACGGATACGTGCAATCCGTCGACACCCGAGCGGTGGGCCTGGCTGTCGTGTCCTTGGGTGGCGGGCGTCGTCGAGTGGAGGATGCCATCGACCATTCCGTCGGGCTCAGCGACGTTGCCGGGATCGGCCAACACGTCGACCGCGATCATCCCCTGGCCATCGTGCACGCTCGCAACGAATCTGACGCTGAAATAGCGTCGAATCAGGTGATCGAGGCGTATTCGATCGGTGACGAGGCTCCGGCCCACCCAGGTCCCGTCGTCGCGAAGAGAACTACGGACTAACGACCTTCTTCGAAACTCGCAAGACCCTTCCTCATAGTGCCGAAAGCCCCTACCAAGGGCCGTCCGACGGTGCGACGCTGGGAAGTCGAGAGGAGCGTCTCATGGATCGACATGTGTTTCCCGACCGCCGATCTGCCGGCGCGCTCCTCGGCATCGAGGTTGCCAAGGTCGCACTCGAGGATCCGGTCGTGCTCGGTCTGCCTCGTGGCGGCGTGCCGGTCGCAGCCATTGTTGCAAAGTCGATCGGTGCTCCTCTCGATGTCGTCGTCGTGCGCAAACTCGGGGTTCCCGGCCAAAGCGAGCTCGCCATGGGTGCAATCGGCGAGAACGACGTGGTGATCGTCAACAGGGAGATCGTCAGAGCATCCCGTGTCAGCGACGAGGAGTTCGCTGACGTCGAGCGCCGTGAACGTGCCACATTGGATCAGACCTTGGGCTTGTTTCACTCCGCACGACCCGAACACTCCTTGGCCCACCGTTCGGCCGTCATTGTCGACGACGGCATCGCCACGGGCGCAACGGTGCGCGCGGCGATCGGCGTGGTGCGCGCCCAAGGAGTGCAGCACATCACGGTGGCGACACCAGTAGCACCCGTCGACGTCGTCGACACGTTGTCGGCCGAGGCCGACATCGTCGTGTGCCTCGCTCAACCGGATCCGTTCGGCTCGGTCGGCCGCTGGTACCGCAACTTCGACGCCGTCAGCGACCGCGAGGTCCTCGACCTGCTGGTCGAATCCAACTCGCCGGGGGCACCGTGACGTCCGCAGCCGATACCCTCCTCGCGACAATCCTCGATTTCACCACCGATGCCGTGCTGGTCTTCGACGACACGGGTGTCATGGTTTATGTCAACAGCACTCTGCTCGACCTCTTCGGCTACTCAGCGCGTGACCTCGTGGGCCGGCGCGTCGGAGTCTTGTTGGCCGAAGGTCTCGACGAGCAGCACAACGACGACATCGCCAAGTTCCTCGCAGCTCCCACGGAAGGGCCTCTAACCAGCGACGACCTCGACCTGGAAGGTCTCCGATCCGACGGATCCCGCTTTCCGATCGATCTGCACCTGAACGCGATGCCCGGATCGGCACTCGTCGTGGGGACTGTCCGCGACATGACCGCCCATCGACGATCCAGTGTCGACAGCGCGATCGCCAAGATCGACCTTGCCAATGCTCGCCGCCGGATCGACCAGTTGCAGGATTCGCTCGACCTGGTGATCCAGCGACTGTTCGCGCTCGGCACAACCATCGTCGCCAGCGCCACGAACGAGGACCTGTTGGCGCAGAGGATGGAGCACGCCGTGCAGGGCATCGACGAAGTGATCGAGGCCGTTCAGCAACTTCGTCAGGAACCAGAACCGACCGTGACGTCTGTGCTCAGCGCGCAGTGAGGGACCTTGGACCTTGGTAAACACCTGACGTCTGTGGTCCCATGGACCAATGGACGATCCGAACAAGGTCACCGTTTTCCTCCTCGATGACCACCAGCTGGTGCGCGAAGGAGTGCGGCAACTGCTGGAAGCAGACGGCACCATCGAAGTCGTCGGCGAAGCAAGCACCTGCAAGGATGCCGTTGCGCGAATTCGCGCAACTCGCCCTCAGGTTGCGGTGCTCGACGTGCAGCTTCCCGATGGGAGTGGCGTGGAGGTCTGCCGCGATGTGCGCAGCATCGATCCTGACCTGGCATGTTTGATGCTGACATCATTTTC
>JANMRB010000072.1:0-6886 GCA_031370825.1 Ilumatobacteraceae bacterium | reverse complement strand
GTCGACCACAACTTCGACATCGACGACCACGCCCGCCACGACGACGACAACGGATGCGCGTCCGTTCGATGGGGCCGCGTTCGATGCGGTCGTCGCATCGGCGACGGTCGACATCGGAGACATCTCAGCGGGTGCGGCAGTCATCCGCAACGGCAGCGTCCTGCACACTGCCTCGTTCGGGATGGAGAACCCGTTCGAGTCGATTGCCGCTACGCCCAAAACCCGATTCCGATTAGCAAGCGTCTCCAAGATGCTCACGGCCGTGGCGATCATGCAATTGGTCGAGGAGGGCGCTGTCGCGCTGGATGAGCCCTTCGTCGACCAGTTGCACGTCAAGGGTCCGTTCGTCGATCCGCGCGTTGCAACGATCACAGTGCGGCAGCTGCTCTCTCATATGTCCGGGTTTAGCGCGTCTCGTGGGATCTTCTTCGGTCACGGGGTCGACACGTGGCAGCAGGCCGCACAGAGCGCGCTCGGCCAGTTCCTGCTGTCCGATCCCGGCACGGCGTTCAAGTACAGCAACACCAACTTCTGCTTGCTCGGGTTGTTGATCGAGTCGGTGACCGGCCAGCCGTTCGAGGCAGCGATACGCGAACGGGTGTTGAAGCCGATCGGAATCGCCGCACACCTCGCCCCGACCTTCGACACTCTGCGTGGTGATGCACTGCACGCTTCTGCGCCCGGCCGCAACTACATGGAGGTACTTGGGCCCGCAGGCGGTTGGGTCGCAACCCCTACGGATGTCGCGAAGCTGGCCGCCGCGCTACGCGACGAATCGACGCAGATGCAATTGCTCGACCCGACGATCGTCGACGCCATGCGCGTTCGCGTGCCGGTTCCTGTCGAGGTACCGCCTCCCGCAAACGGCTGGAGCTATGGCATGGGGTTGATGTTGTTCGGTGACGGCTCGTGGGGACACACGGGGACGATCGAGTCGACCCATTCCGTCGTCGTGAATCGTCCCGACGGGTTGACAGTCGCACTTCTGGTCAGTGGCAAAGAGCCCTACAACACCGACGACCTGCTACCGGTGATCGATCTTGCCGTGGCCGCCGCCTTCGCCGGCTGAGAGCACCGACTACGTTCGTCGGAATGGGCCAACTCCACGAGGCGATGTCGTCCGACGCCATCCTTGCTCACCTCGACGATCTCAAGCGCGACGATGTGCGCTGGCGCGATGGCCGGGCGTTCACGTTGGTGTACTACGGCGGCGCGGATGTCTTGGCGGTCGCGGAAGAGGCCTACCGCCGGTATTCGTCGGAGAACGCATTGAACACCGATGCCTTCCCGAGCCTGCGCCGATTGCAGTCGGACGTTGTGGCGGTTGTCGGCGATTGGCTGCAAGCGGGCGAGGACGGCGCTGGTTTCATGACGTCGGGCGGCACCGAAAGCATCCTGATGGCCGTCAAGGCGGCTCGGGAACGGGGACGCAAGGAGCGCGGGGTCACACAGCCCAACGTGGTGTTGCCGACCAGTGCTCACGCCGCGTTCGAGAAGGGCTGCTACTACTTCGGGTTGGAAAGTCGTCGTGTCGCCGTCGGGGCCGACTGGCGCGCCGATGTGGCGGCGATGCAAGACGCGATCGATGACAACACGGTGATGCTCGTGGGGTCGGCACCGCAATATCCGCAAGGTGTGATCGACCCGATCACGGAGATCGCCGCTCTCGCCGTCGACCGCAACATCAACTGTCACGTCGATGCGTGCATGGGTGGGGTCACGCTGACATACATGGCGCGGCTGGGCGAAACGGTGCCACTCTGGAACTTCGCCGTCCCCGGTGTGACGAGCATTTCCGTCGACCTGCACAAGTACGGCTACACGGCAAAGGGTGCTTCGGTGATCATGCACCGCAACAAGCAACTGCGTAGCTACCAAACATATGTAACTGACAACTGGTTGGGTGGGGTCTACGGATCATCCGGTGTGCTCGGCACGAAGGGCGGCGGCTCGATGGCGGCCGCGTGGGCCGTGATGCACTACCTCGGTGATGAGGGCTACATGCGGGCGACCTCCGCAGCTCGCGCTGCCTGCCTCCAGCTTGCTGCAGCCGTGCGAGCGATCCCGCAACTGGCGATCAGGGCAGAACCGCAGGCCACGCTGCTCGCATTCGGAGCCGCCGATGACAGCCAGCTCGACGTCTTCGCTGTGGCCGACGCGCTGTGGCGTCGCGGGTGGTACGTCGATCGCCAAGGTCCTCCCCCGTCGTTGCACTGCACGGTAAGCGTGGTTCACGAAGGCAAGATCGAGGCCTTCGTCGACGATCTGCGGGCGAGCCTCGATGAGGTACTGGAGGCGCGGCACCACGGCGCGCAAGGGGCTTACGGAACGGTCGACTAGGCAGAGTTATCGATGAGCGCCTTCATTGCCATCACCAGTTCGAGAAGCTCCGCGGATTCTTCGGCGTTCAACGCTTGGTCGAAATAGCGAACCATGATCTCGTCGGTGATGCCTTCGGCATCGGCGCGACTGGCAACGAGATGCGATACGTCGGGGAACGGCTCGGTCCATCCGAACTGCTGGGCGTTGCTCTCGCCACCAGAGATCAGCATCGCCTCTCGCGGGGCGATGCCAGTCGCCACGACGGCGGCGATGTGAGCGCCGAGGCGGAGCTCGCGTAGGACGTGCGTGGTGAAGTACGCCAACGCAGGCGAATCATCGGGGCGAGGCTCCGATCGCCAACCGGCGAACAAAGGCAGCCCGATCGGATCGACGGAATCGATCACGTGGCGAATGAGGTCGGCAGCGCGGGCTGAATCCGCAAACCCGGCCAGGCGCGTACGTCCCCATCCAGCACACGCCGCCCCGTATCGCGCTGCTGCCGCGCGTGCGCCTTCGACCGCTATGCCGGCGCTCCACATCTTGCGGACCAGCGACGGCTCGAAGAATCCGAGCGCTGCCCGCACGACGTCGGCATCGACATCGCCGAGCACCCCCGCGCGGCCGGCGAAGTAGTAGGCGTAGCTGTTCGGATAGCCGACGGACTTACCGGCAGCGAGGACCCCGGGGTCGAGCATCCACCGACCACCGATGTCACCGACCGGCGAGGCCAGCAGATGAACGGACTCTGCTGTGCTTGCCATGGATGGAACCTATCGAATCGTCGATCGCCGTGCTGAAATCCGGTTCCCACCCTCCGGCGCAACTGCCCGCTACAGTTCATGTCGTCGACATCCCCGATCGGGAGAGCCTTCAACGCAGCCAGCGTTGCGGCGCCGAAGGAGCAACCTCCCCGGAATCTCTCAGGCAAACGGACCGCTCGGGAAGGCAACGCTGGAAAGCAGTGAGGTCATACTCGCTCGCCGAAGGGGAAATCCGCTCGAAGACCATCTCGGTGCGGAGAAGCTCTCAGGTACCAATGACAGCTGGGGAACGTTTGATCCTGCGATCCCTGGAGTAGCCAATGAGAGCACATCTCGACGAGCTGATCGATGCGGGCGAGTTCACCCGCCGCCACACAGCGCCGACACCTGACGAACGACGACGCATGCTCGAGGTGATCGGCGAGGATTCCGTCGAGTCCTTGCTGGAGCACACAGTGCCGGCGAGCATTCGCATGTCCGGCGGCCTCGCCCTGGACTCTCCGCGATCGCCCGAGTCGGTGTTGGGTGAGCTGCGCCGGCTGGCCGACCAGAACATCTCGCGCACGAGCCTGATCGGCATGGGCTACTACGGCACCATCACTCCCCCGGTGATCGTGCGCAACGTGCTCGAGTCGCCGGCGTGGTACACGGCCTACACCCCGTACCAGCCCGAGATCAGCCAGGGACGACTCGAGGCCCTGCTGAACTTTCAGACGATGGTCGCCGAGCTCACCGGGTTCGATCTCGCCAACGCCTCGCTGCTCGACGAAGCCACGGCGGCCGCCGAAGCCATGACGATGTGCCGGCGCCTGTCGAAGTCGGACAGCCACCGCTTCGTCGTGCACCCCGACACGCATCCGCAAACGCTCGCCGTGCTGGCAACTCGTGCGGAGCCCGTCGGTATCGAGCTGGTCGTCGGCGACGTCGACGAAGTCACCCACGGGTGTTTCGGCGCTCTGTTCAGCCTGCCCACGTCGAGCGGCGCGATCGTCGACTGGGCACGGACGATTGCGTCGGTGCACCGCGTCGGCGGACTGGCGGTGGTCGCGACGGACCTGATGGCGTGCTTGCTTGCTGTGCCTCCCGCCCACCTCGGCGCCGACATCGCCATCGGTTCCGCACAGCGGTTCGGTGTATCGATGGGCTTCGGCGGTCCGCACGCCGCCTTCATCGCAGCCTCCGAATCGATCGCTCGCGCCCTTCCTGGTCGCTTGGTCGGTATCAGCACCGACACCGAAGGCCGCCCGGCCATGCGGCTGGCGCTGCAGACACGAGAGCAGCACATCCGCCGCGAGAAGGCCACGTCCAACATCTGCACCGCGCAGGTCCTACTCGCCAACATCGCTGGGTTCTACGCGGCCTGGCACGGCCCCGAAGGCCTACGCAGGATCGCCGAACGGATCCATCGGCTCGCTTCGATGGCGGCCAGCTCACTTCGCTCGGGCGGGTTCGAGTTGGTCAACGACACGTGGTTCGACACGGTGCAGGTTCGCTGCGACGCCGGGAGGGTGCTGGCCGATGCCGCTGCGGTGGGCCTCGACCTGCGATTCGTGGACGACGCCACGATCGGCTTCAGCTTCGACGAGACCTCGACGACCACGACGCTGACCACATTGCTCAGCGTGTTCGGGGTCGGTGCCGACGTACTCGACACCGGGATCGATGGTCTGCCGCGTCGACGAACGGACGAGTTCCTGACTCAGTCCGTGTTCTCCCGCTATCACACCGAGCACGAGATGCTCCGCTATCTACGCCGCCTCTCGGACAAGGACCTTGCCCTCGATCGCACGATGATCCCGTTGGGTTCGTGCACGATGAAGCTCAATGCCACTGTCGAGATGGAGCCACTGACGTGGCCGGGCTTGGCGGACATGCATCCATTCACGCCGGAGGAATCGACGGTCGGGATCCGCACGATGATCGCTCAGCTCGAGGCCATGCTGGTGGCAATCACGGGCTACGACGCAGTCAGCCTGCAGCCGAATGCCGGCAGCCAGGGTGAGTTCGCCGGCCTGCTCGCGATCCACGCGTACCATCGCAGCCGCGGCGACACCGGGAGGAATGTGTGCCTCATCCCGTCGAGCGCTCACGGGACCAACGCCGCCAGCGCAGTGATGGCCGGTCTGAAGGTTGTCGTCGTGCGTTGCGACGACCAGGGCAACATCGATCTCGCGGACCTCGAGTCGAAAGCGGTTGCCGCTGGCGACGCCCTGGCCGCGGCAATGATCACCTACCCGTCCACACATGGTGTGTTCGAGGCCCACATCGGCGAGCTCTGCGAGATCGTCCATCGCTATGGCGGCCAGGTCTATGTCGACGGTGCCAACCTCAACGCGATGGTCGGCCTGGCACAGCCCGGCAAGTTCGGCGCCGACGTCAGCCACCTCAACCTGCACAAGACCTTCTGCATCCCACATGGCGGCGGCGGTCCAGGTGTCGGCCCCGTCGCTGTTCGTGCTCACCTTGCGGAGTTCCTCCCCGCCCACCCGCTCGCGTCTGCAGGTCGACCCGTTGGCGCCGTTTCCGCCGCACCGTTCGGATCGGCCAGCATCCTGGCCATCTCGTGGGTGTACATCGCCCTGATGGGAGCCAGTGGCCTGACTGACGCAAGCGCGATGGCCGTTCTCAACGCCAACTACATCGCCACCCGCCTCGATCCATACTTCCCAGTGCTGTACACCGGTGAACATGGCCGGGTCGCCCACGAGTGCATCATCGATTTGCGACCGATCACCAAGGCAACGGGTGTGACAGTCGACGACGTCGCCAAGCGATTGATCGACTACGGATTGCACGCCCCCACCATGAGCTTTCCCGTCACGGGTACTTTCATGATCGAGCCGACCGAGAGCGAATCGCTCTTCGAGCTCGATCGGTTCTGTGCGGCAATGATCGCGATCAAAGACGAGATCGACGAAGTTGCCGCCGGGACCTGGGAGCTGGATGCCAGCCCGTTACGCAACGCCCCGCACACGGCTGAAGATCTGATCGGCGAGTGGAAACGACCGTACGATCGCCAGCTCGGTGCATACCCAGTTCCCGCACTGCGGGCCGCGAAGTACTTTCCGCCGGTGTCACGCATCGACGCCGCCTACGGCGATCGCAACCTGATCTGCAGCTGCGAACCACTCGAGGTGCTCGCCGCGGGCTCTTGACCGCTGCCCCGCGCGCAGGACAGCTACGGTTCGGGCATGGCGCAAAACACTCCCCCCGGGCTCGGCGACCTCTTCGGTCTGTTCGGTGGAGCGAACCCGTTCGGCGCTGTGACCAAGTCGATCAATCAGTTCCAGCGTGGTGTCTCCGATTTCCTGTCTGCAGTCGAAAACTTCAACAAGACGATGCAGCAACTGCATGGCGTCGCCGAGCGCGTCAACAGTTTGCTCGACACGGTGGATGAACCGATTCGGGCGTTCGTGCCGCAGGTGACCAGGACGCTGAAAGCCGCGGACGCCATGATCGAGCAGTTGAGCGGCCCGATCGACAGGGTCGCCCCCGGATTGTCACGGCTGGCCGATGTCCTCGCCTCTCCGACGCTGATGACCCTGCCGACCGACCTCAGCGAGTTCGTTGGCACACTCCGCGATCTCGCCGAGCGCTTGCAACCTCTCGGCCAGATGGCCGAATCGGCCGGAAGCCTGTTCGGTCTGCGTCCGTTCGCCTCATTGCTCGGTGGCGCTCCCCCGCCACCAGCGCCCACGCCCCTGCGCGAGATAGCGGCGGTGCCCGCCAAGAAGGCGTCAGCGAAGAAGTCACCCGCGAAGAAGGCCGCTCCCAAGAAAGTTGCAGCGAAGAAAGCTCCCGCC
>JANMRB010000070.1:0-1528 GCA_031370825.1 Ilumatobacteraceae bacterium | reverse complement strand
TCGATGCCGATGTCCCTGCGTCGGAAGCCGTCGACGACCTCGGGCCCGCCTACCGAGTCGGTGTTCTGCGCGACGCTGCGTCGGCAGTTCTGCACTCGGCGTTCTCCGATGCGCTGCTGATGGTCGTCGAAGACGCGATGTGGATGGACGAGGCATCCGCTCGGCTGCTCGCCCGCGCGTTGCAAGACATCGATCGGCAGCGGTGGTTCGTCTGTCTCACAACACGGGATCGGGCGCGCGGCCTGGGAACTGACTTGGGCTTCGAAGCCCGCTCGCTCGTACTCGCTCCACTCGACGCCGGCCTCGCTGAGAACCTCGCAGCAGCGCTGACCGACGACGCCGAAATCGGCCAGGACGAGCTTCAGGAGCTCTGCGCGAGAGCGAATGGCAACCCGCTGTTCTTGCTCGAACTCGCCCGTGCCCGACGCGAGCTCGGATCGCTCGATGCGATCCCTGAAGAACTCGAGGACTTGGTGGCGGCTCGCATCGACCGTCTCGCACCAACCGACCGCACGCTGCTCCGCCACGCCGCGGTGCTCGGCGATCGTTTTTCCCCCGCAATGTTCAAGAGCACGCTCGGCGAGGTCGTCGGCGCGGCGCCGCAGTGGAACCGCCTCGTGGAGTTCATCGTCGAGGACCAGGGCGATCTGCGGTTCGGTCATGACCTCGTCCGACGCGTCGCGTACCAGGGCTTACCGTTCTCACAACGACGTGAACTGCACCTGCGTGTCGGTCGGGCTCTCGTGCCGCAGGGCGAGCCTGACGATGCTCGGCTCGGCTTGCTGGCTTTTCATTTCGACGGTTCGGGAGATCGCGAACTCGCGTGGCGCTACAACATCAAGGCGGCGCAGCGGGCTTCAGACAAATACGCGACGGTCGAAGCAACCTCGTTCTACAGCCGAGCCATTGCCAACGCTCGCGCTGGCGGCGCCGGCGTCGGGCGCGAAGAACTAGCAGCGGCCTACGAAGCGCTGGCTGACGTGGCTCTGTTGGCCGGCCGCTACGACCTCGCCCGAGAAGGTCTTCGTTGGGCGCGCAAGCTGAGCGGTGTCGATGCACATTCGCTGGCGAGGTTGTGCCGCAAGGAGGGCACGCTTCGCGAGAAGTTGGGTAAACACTCTGCCGCGATCACCTGGTATCGGCGTGGGCTCGCCTCGTTGGCCCAATCCCCCGACGAACCAGCCATAGCGATGGAACGATCGCGGCTCAGCGTCGCGTGCGCCAGCACGCAGATCTGGCGGCAACGGTATCGAGCGTGCGCACAGTGGTGTCGACGGGCGTTGCCCGACGCGTTGGCAACCGGAGATCGCGCCACCGAAGCGCATGCCTACTACCTGCTCGACTGGGCGCTGCGGATCGGGCTCGGCGACGATGAAGCGCTCGAGTTCCGCAATCTCGCCCAGCCGATCTACGAGGAGCTCGGAGACTTCGCTGGGCTTGCGTCAGTACTCAACAACCGCGGAATGGACGCGCTCGATACCGGCCGATGGGATGAGTCCTGCGCGTACTTCGAAGAGAGCCTCACGGC
>JANMRB010000067.1:0-15990 GCA_031370825.1 Ilumatobacteraceae bacterium | reverse complement strand
GTGACACGTGGGGCGCGCCTCGGCCAGGCGGTCGCACGCATCAAGGCGTTGACATGATGAGCCCGGCCGGAACACCACTCGTCGCAGTTGTCTCAGGCGGCGCCACAATGCGAACGAACACGCTCGGCGGCAATGTGATCTCGCTGGCTGGTTCCGATGGCAACGGGTACTACTACGCCCACCTCTCCGCGTGGGAAGGCGGCTCTCGCAGCGTCAGCGCCGGCGAAGTCATTGGTTACGTCGGTGCCACTGGCAACACCACCGCCAATCACCTTCACTTCGAGATTCACCCCGGCGGAGGGGCAGCCGTCAACCCGTACCCGACAGTTCGCCAATACTGCTAACAGTTGTTGGGTCGACGATCGAGAGTGTGAGACGGCGGCGGGTCGAGCCGTCTTTGAGTCGGCGCTTTTCGCAAGCTTGCTGCCGGCCGTATGCGTGGAGTCAACTTCTACCAGAGCCAGGCGATCTTCGGTCACTTCTCACGATCAAACCAACCAAACCACCGTGTCCCGTAACCGGCGATGACGACGCCGAGCACCAGGTAAAGCTCGCTGTGTCCCCCCGGGAGCAGCGTGATCGAGTTGCCAAGCATTGCGTCGTTGAGAATCACAACGGCGAGACCCAACGCCACAATCAGCGCGCCAACGGTCTTATGCCAGCCCGGGCGAAGCCTGAATGACTTGACCGGTGGCGTATACCGGCTCGATGCGACTGGCTTAACCGGACCACTCTCTTTCCGCTTAGCCCGCTCGGACGGCAGGGGCGCAGCCGCCCGCACCACAGTCGGGTCACGAGAAACGGTCACCCGGCCACGATGTTCGATATCCGTGCCCTTGATGCGGCGCTTTTTCGGTGGCATGCGACGTTCCTTTCGGCCGATCAGAACCGGGCGTGCTAATCAAGCCGAAGCCCGCAGCACCAGTGCGCCGGTCGATCGAGCACAACTACTACATTATGTGGTAGTGACGTCCAGCACAAGGTCCGATTGCACGCTGCTATGGAACCGGAGTCGCTCTAAATCGTCACGCGCCGGAGATAATCAGGTATGTGCGCTGCGCGGAACCTCAGCTCACTCATACGGTAGGGGCATGAATCAAACACATCTTGAACTACTCGCCTCCGGTGATTGGCGGATGCTCCTCAAAGATCATCTCCTACCGTTTGCATTCGGCGATCGCAGCCATGGAGACCTCGGTGAAGACGTGCTCGAGATCGGTCCGGGCCCGGGACTGACGACCGACCTCCTTCGCGGTGACCTCGCCAAGTTGACCGCGATCGAACTGGATCCGGAATTGGCCAGCGCATTGTCCGGTCGTTTGAAGGGAACAAATGTCGACGTTGTCGAGGGTGATGCCACTGCGATGCCGTTCGAATCAGCCCGATTCACGGGTGCGATGACGTTCACAATGTTCCACCATGTGCCCACCGCGGAGCTACAAGATCGACTCCTCGGGGAGATCTTTCGGGTCCTGCGGCCCGGAGGCCTTCTCGTGGCCAGTGACAGCGTCGCGAGTGACGACTTGGCTGCGCTCCACATCGACGACATCTACAACCCGGTCGATCCCGCAACGCTGTCCGATCGCCTCGGGACGATCGGATTTGCTGACATCGAGGTGGAGACCAACAGCTTGGGTTGGAGGTGCCACGCCCGCCGATCGCCATAGCGGCGGCGCGGCCGGACTCCCCCTCAAGGCGGATGCGTTCGGTCTCACCCAATAGCCGACACATCGGAATTGGTCGACGAGGAATCTACTACAAGATGTCGTAGTAGTGTCGCGACCATGCATCTGCTTCCTTCGAGCATCCCCAGCCCGACGAGCGGAACGATGGCGATTGGCTCACTTCGTGTCACCGCATACGGGTTGATGATCGCCCTCGGTGTGGTCGCCGCGGTCTCGTTGGCAGGCCGACGCTTGACCAAGAGCGGTTCCGGAACCCGCGATGACATGAGCTCGATCGGTACATGGGCGGTCATCGCCGGGATCGTCGGTGCCCGGCTTTACCATGTTGCCACCGACTGGAGCGCCTTTAGCGGCGACCTCGTGCGCATTCCGATGATCTGGAAGGGCGGTCTCGGCATTCCCGGTGGACTGCTTGGTGGTGTACTGGGTGGAGTGTACGGCGCACGTCGCCGCGGTGTACCGATTCCGGAACTGCTCACCGCTGCGGCGCCGGCGATACCACTCGCTCAATCGATTGGGAGGTGGGGCAACTGGTGGAACCAGGAGCTGTTTGGGCGGGCCACGACGATGCCGTGGGCCTTGCGGATATCCGACGACAAACTTCCCGCTGGCTACCCCTCGGGCACCACATTCCATCCAACGTTCTTGTACGAATCGCTGTGGAACCTCGCGCTCTGCGTCCTGCTGCTCCAGATCGATCGAAGGATGTGGTTGAAGCCGGGCCGGCTATTTGCCGTGTATCTTGCTGGCTACTTCGCGGGACGATTCTGGATCGAGGGCCTACGTATCGATCCGGCGCACGTGGTCGGTGGACTTCGCCTGAACCAGTGGGTCGCGGCGATGGTGGTTGTTGCGTCGGTCGAATTCCTCGTGCTCGATAGGCGATCGCGCCGAGAGGACGTCGCCATCGCGATTCCTGTCGACGAGACGATCCGATGAGTCAGCGCCCCGCGGAGCGGCGCGTAGTTGTTGTTGAATAGGTCGCCAGATCAGTCCGTCAGCGGCAACCAGCCCAACCACCACAAGCCGAAGCCGCAGACGGCAGCGCTGAGCGCCAGATAGAGCTCGTTGTGGCCGCCCGGAAGCACCCTGAGCTCGTTGAGGATGGCGATCACAATGGCGGCGCACAGTATCAACGCCCCAAGTCGCTTCTGCCATCGTCGACGGAGCTTGGCCGCGTTCATCGATGGGGCGTAGAACCCGATGCGTTCGGACGACGCAGCGGGACATGGCCGCTCCGCCTCAGCTGTTCGATCAAGGCCAGCTGCTCGGATTCGCGGGATGTGGTCGGACACTGCGCGTCGATTACTTCGCATCAGATGTGCGCGTCAGATCTGAGCAAAGTCGTGTGGCACCGATAGGGAACGGTGGATTTGCGTGCCAGCAACGCGAGTCGTACATCACAACACAGGATAAGACAACCAACGTCCGCTGCCAATCGATGTCGGTGGGGGTGAGTGTGGCGGTGACGGATAAGGAGCTCCGCCCGAGACCGAGCTCCGTGCATCTCCGGGTCCACCGCGCCGTGCTCTTGGTGGTGGCCGTGTAGCAAACCGCCATTCTTGTCGCGGGAGATTCCTACAGACCCTTGATCGTGATCGTCGTGGTGATCGTGTCCACGGTCGTGGACGTGGTCGTGGTCGTGCACCACCTCAACGAGCACCGGGCCTCGACGCAACCGGCGCGCAAGCCGCGCCATCCCGGCGAAAATCAGCATGTATCCGCTGCGCATCCGGAATTCACGGCCGTGACGTACGAGCGCGATGAAAACATATCCGCCCAACAACAGCAGGGTCGCCCCGACGACTCGCTTCATTGCGCTGTCAACTCCGCTCGGCAATAGATCGCCGGTGAGGATCGCGAGCGAGCCGAGAACGAACACGACGGTGGCGTGGCCGACCGCGTAGAGCGTGGCGAACAGCATCGATCGGCGTCGGTCGTCCTGCGAGTTCGTGATGTCGGTGATCACGGCCACGTGGTCCCAATCGATACCGTGCCGTAGGCCAAACCCGAAAGTGGAGATCACCAACCCAGCGCGCCAGCCATCATCGGACGTCAAAGCGGCGAGGATGCCGATCATTCCTGCAACCTAACCGAGCGGACCTAGTCAAAAATACGTCGCGTGAGGCGCCGAATTGGCACGCGTGACTCGAGGCTGCATTTGGCGGAGCTTCCGCTCAACCGACCGACGGGCAGTGCGCGGCAACCGTTGGATACGGGTTGACGGCTGGACCTTCCCCAGGGTGAATCTCGAAATGGAGATGGGCGATGCTGAATTGGGCGTTACCGGATTGGCCGAGGTAGCCGATCGCTGTACCAGCCTTAACCGGGCCCAGCTGACCGTAGCCATCGAGGTGGGCGTAGTAGTAGCCGTTCCCATCTGCGCCCCGAAATGAGATCGTGATGCCGCCCAGCACATTGGTCTTGGCTTCGGCGATGCCATCAACGACAGCCAGTACGGGTATGCCGCGAGCGCCAATCAGGTCGACGCCCTGATGTCGGCGTCCGCCACTGCGCGGAGCGCCCCACGTGTCAGCGAACGGTGCGACTGCGGCCCCCGTCGGGCAGACCCAGCCTGGACCGGCGTAGTCGTTGCCGGAACCACTGAAACTGCTGCCGTTCCCACCTCCACCAGTTGTACCTCCGCCCGCGTCCGGGAGTCCGGGGCGCGTTGCAACCGACAACGGCGTTCCACCGGAGTCGGAGCCGGCAGCGGCGGCGATGTCTCCGGGAATTGGCGCTGTCTCATCGGCGGGCGAGACCCCAGCCGGAGTAGGAGCAAGCAGCAATGCCTTTCGCCCCGCCTCGCGGATGCGTCGCGCCTGCTCTGCGACTAGAGCGTCCTTTACTCCCTGCCCCTGCAGTCGCGCCGCCTCCACATCTTTGAGACGCCGAACCTCTGCCGTCGCCTGGTCCTTCAGCACTGCGAGGTTAGTTCGTTCCTTCTCGGCCTGACTCTTGCTGTCGGCGAGCTTCTGGCGTTTACCGGTCAGATCAGCGTTGAGCGAGTCGAGTCGGTCGAAGTCCGACGCCGACGAGTCGTAGATCACTGCGAGGAGTGCAGCTTCCTCGCTCTGATCTTGCGACGAGGCGAAACCCGTCAGCAAGGGCACGCCAGTTGACCCCGACCGCGTATACCGGCCAATCGCCACGTTCTCGACCGTGAGCTGAAGCGCCTTCACATCGCCTTCCAGGCCGGTGATCTCGGCCTGCAGTTGGGTTTCCTCTACTGCGAATTCGGCGAGCCGAGACACCGACGCGAAGTACGCGTCGGCGGCAGCGTTGGCCCGGTCCCTCGCGTCTGCAATCTCCGTCGCAGCTTTCTCCGCATCGGTATCTTCGGCGCGTACGGCCGACGTGGAAACCAGCGGCGCGACGAAACACGCCAGCGACAAGACGCACAGAAGCCGACGCATCGGCGGCGCGCGTGATGACGGCGACGGCGTCAGTCGGGTTGCCCACAGGATCGGGTCTACTACACTGTGTCGGTGCGGCCATCGACAGGGACACAGGATTTCGAAGGCGGCGCTGCTGGCTGGCCACTCAAGGTTCAGACGCTGCTTGAGGCGGTGCTGGTGTTGACTGGCGAGCATGAGTTGGACACGGTGCTCCGGAGGATCGTGGCAGGCGCTGCCACGATCGCCGATGCCAAATACGCGGCCCTTGGGATCTACAGCGAGACTGGCGCGATCGAGTCGTTCATCCACTATGGAATGGATGACGACACAGTGGCACGCATTGGGAGCCTCCCTGGTGGCCGCGGGTTGCTTGGTGAGGTGATTGTCGCCAGCGGACCGATTCGGCTCACAGAACTGGGCGGCGATCCACGTTCGGGGGGGTTTCCCCCGAATCATCCTCCGATGCGGACGTTCCTCGGGGTGCCGGTCGGTCGGGGCGGCCGGCGGTACGGCAACCTGTATGTGACGGAGAAGGCCGATGGGGAACCATTTGCAGCTGAGGACGAGGCCCTGGTCGTCGCCTTTGCCGCGTTCGCTGTCGGCGCGATCGAAAGCGCCCATCTGCTCCGGGCAGAGCGAGCCCGGGCCGAAGCGGTCGCTGAACTTGCTGCCGCTAGGGAGCGCGCTGGTTTCAAGCGTGAGATGCTGGGCGAGATTCTCAATGCTCAAGAGGCTGAACGCGCCCGGGTGTCGCGCGATCTCCACGACGACGTTGGTCAGGCCCTCACGTCAGTGTTGCTCGGCCTCCGGCTCGTCGAATCCTCCCTGGCCAGCGACGAGGTCGTGCTCGACGACGCCCGCCGACGTACCGACGACGTTCGTGCGCTCGTTGCCGACGCGTTGCGCCGGACCCGAGAATTGGCCTTCGACCTCCGGCCGACCGTGCTTGACGACGTCGGACTGCTCCCGGCCCTTGAACGTCTGGCCCAGGACATGACGGCCCGCGGTGACACCGCTGTCGCGCTTGCCGCCGACGGTTTCGCTGCCGATAGGTTGCCGCCCGAGATCGAGACTGTCGTCTATCGAGTCGTGCAGGAGGCGTTGACCAACGTCACGCGCCATGCCGGTGCCGCTACCGCCAGCATCACGGTGATCGTGGCCGAAGGACGTGTTCGAGCTCTGGTCGAGGATGACGGTTGCGGCTTCAAAACCGACGCCGCACCCACGCGTGGGCATCTCGGCCTCAAGGGCATGGCCGAACGGGCCGATCTCGTCGGCGGCACGGTGGAACTCTCGTCGAGCCCGGGCTCCGGTACGACGGTCCTGTTGGAGCTGCCCCTTGCCTGATGTCGTGCGGATCGCGCTGTGCGACGACCATGCCGTTGTTCGTAGTGGTCTGCGACGAATCCTTGACGCAGAGGACGACCTCGATGTTGTCGGTGAGGCCGGCAGTGTGAAGGAGGCCGTGGCTTTGGCTGAGGCCTGCTTACCTGACGTGTTCGTGATGGATCTGGGTCTCCCAGACGGGAGCGGGATCGACGCGACTGCCGCTGTGGTGCGGATCAGCCCAGGGACGCGGGTGCTCGTACTGACCGGCCACGACGACATCGCCTACCTGCGACGGGCGTTCGAGGCTGGCGCGGCCGGCTACCTGATCAAGGACGCGGCCGACATCGAACTTGTCCAGGCTGTGCGACTGGTGGCCAGCGGAAAGCAGTATGTGCATCCGACGTTGGGCGCCGCGCTGCTCGCTCCTGATGCCCCGCCCGCGCGTCTCGGAGGACCGGGGGGTGAGCTTTCCGATCGCGAGCTCGAAGTGTTGCGGATGATGGCTCTCGGGCTCACCAATGCCGAGATTGGTCAGCGGCTGTTTGTGTCGGTACGCACCGTGGAGACCCATCGGTCCCACATCCACCAGAAACTGAACGTTCGCAATCGTGCGGAGCTGGTCCGCCGCGCCAAGGAGGCCGGGTTGCTCGACGTTGACGAGCCTGGTCCGTGACCTTCCGCAGGAGAAGTCAGTAGTCAGCGCGGATGCCCCGCCCGCAGCCGGGCCGGAAGATGGGGGGATGACGGTAACGCGCGCCGAGGACGCCGTGTCGACCGGGCGGCTCCACGTTGTGCTCGTCGTCGCCCACGAAGCGATGCGCGCTCTCATCGTCGATCTCCTGAACCTCGACGGCGGCCACTGGGTCGTCTCCGCGGTCGACGGCGTGGCCGCACTGGGCGACGACGTCTCGTCGCATCCAGACCTTGTGGTCATCGACACAGCTGACTTTGCCGGGTGCTGCCGCCGGCTACCCGCCAGTTTCCCGCTCGGCCGAGTCATTGTCATCGGCCCCGAGCCAGATCCCGCGTATCGGCAGGCTGCGCTTCATCGCGGTGCCGGCGCGTGGCTGAGCCGCGAATGCGTCGCCGAGGAACTCTGCGACGCGCTGTGCTCGTCCCACGCCTGCGAATGCGAGGTGCGCCCAGCGTCGGTCGAGCGGCTTCCAAATCCACCCGAATTTGCCATGAAAGACTCTGATGATTGACGACGCAGTTCTTGCCCATCCCACCGAAGAAGACCTCGCCATGCTTGACCGATGGTGGCGGGCAGCCAACTACCTGTCCGTCGGGCAGATCTACCTGCTCGCCAACCCGATGCTGGCTGAGCCGTTGACCATGGAGAATGTAAAGCCCAGATTGCTCGGTCACTGGGGCACCACGCCCGGCCTGAACTTCGTGTACGCCCACCTGAATCGTCTGATTCGCGCGCGTGATCTGAACATGCTGTTCGTGGCCGGGCCAGGCCACGGCGGTCCTGCTGTCGTGGCCAATGCGTGGCTCGAGGGAACCTACAGCGAGACCTACCCCGGCGTCACCCTCGACGCATCGGGGATGGGGCGGCTGTTCCGCCAGTTCTCTTTCCCGGGTGGCATCCCGAGCCATGCGGCACCTGAAACGCCGGGTTCGATCAACGAGGGCGGCGAGTTGGGATACTCGCTCGCCCACGCCTATGGAGCAGCGTTCGACAACCCCGACCTGATCGTCGCCTGCCTGATCGGTGACGGAGAAGCCGAGACCGGCGCGCTGGCCGCCAGTTGGCACTCCAACAAGTTCCTCGACCCGGTCCACGACGGCGCAGTGCTTCCGATCTTGCACCTGAACGGCTACAAGATCGCGAACCCAACCGTGCTCGCCCGAATCCCCGACGACGAGCTCACCAAACTCCTCGAAGGCTACGGACACACCGTTTACCGAGTCGAGGGCGACGATCCTGCTGACATGCATCGACAGATGGCGGCAACACTCGACACCATCTGCGATCACATCGCCGACATCCAGACCACAGCCCGCCACGGCTCCAGCTCCCAGCGGCCACGTTGGCCGATGCTCGTCCTGCGCTCACCCAAAGGCTGGACCGGACCGGCGAAGGTCGACGGCCTCGCGGTGGAGGGCACCTGGCGATCGCATCAGGTGCCGATCGGTGCCGTGCGCACGAACCCGGAACACCTCGCCGAGCTGGAATTGTGGCTGCGCAGCTACCGACCCGAAGAACTGTTCGACAACGACGGACGACCCGCATCCGACATCGCTGCGCTCGCACCAGTCGGGCAACGGCGAATGAGTGCCAACCCTCACGCGAACGGTGGCGTCCTCCTCACCGACCTGGCGATGCCGGACTGGCGCGACCACACAGTCGAGGTGTCGTCGCCGGGAGCGACGCGCACGGAACCGACCCGCGCGCTCGGACGACTGCTCCGCGACGTCATGCGACTCAGCACCAACGACAGAAACTTTCGCATTTTCGGGCCCGACGAAACCGAATCCAACCGGCTCGGCGCCGTCTACGACGTAACCGGCAAAGCCTGGCAAGCCGCCGCGTCACCTTCGGACAACCACCTCGCCGCCGACGGGCGCGTCATGGAGGTCCTCAGCGAACACCTCTGCCAAGGCTGGCTCGAGGGCTACCTGCTGACCGGACGCCACGGCCTGTTCTCCTGCTACGAGGCGTTCGTCCACATCATCGACTCGATGTTCAATCAGCACGCCAAATGGCTCAAGGTCACCCGCGGCATCGAATGGCGACGCTCCGTCGCCTCACTCAACTATCTGCTCACATCACACGTCTGGCACCAGGACCACAACGGCTTCTCCCACCAGGACCCGGGCTTCATCGACCACGTGGTCAACAAGAAAGCCGATGTGATCCGCGTCTATCTGCCTCCGGACACCAACACTCTGCTTTCGACCGCTGATCATTGTCTTCGTAGCCGCAACTACGTCAATGTCATCGTCGCCGGCAAACAGCCGACCTTCGATTGGCTCGGTCCCGACGCGGCAGCTGAGCATTGCGCCCGCGGGCTCGGGGTGTGGGAGTGGGCCAGCACCGACAACGGCGCTGAACCCGACGTCATCCTCGCCTGCGCGGGCGACACCCCGACGCTCGAGATCCTCGCCGCAACCGACCTCCTTCGCCGTCATCTACCCGACCTGCGCCTGCGGGTTGTCAACGTCGTCGACCTGATGCGCCTCCAACCCGCCAGCGAACACCCCCACGGTCTCACCGACGCCGACTTCGACGCCCTGTTCACCATCGATAAGCCAGTGATCTTCGCCTATCACGGGTATCCATCGCTCATCCACCAGCTCACCTACCGGCGCACCAACCACGTCAACATCCACGTCCGCGGATACAAAGAAGAAGGCACCACCACGACCCCGTTCGACATGGTCATGCTCAACGACCTCGACCGCTTCCACCTGGTGATGGACGTCATCGACCGAGTCCCGGGGCTTGCGCAGCGGACCCTCGGCCTCCGCCAAGAAATGGTCGACCAACGGTCCCGGGCTCGGGCCTGGACCCGTGAAAACGGCGAGGACCTGCCCGAGGTCGCCGATTGGATATGGCCCGGCTGATGCGTGTCCTCGCCGTTAACGCGGGGTCAAGTACCCTCAAGCTTCGACTCGTCACCTCAAATGACCAGATCGAGGCGACCTTCGACCTCGACCCGTGGGACGGGTCGGCCGAAGCGGACGGTTTGAGTGAATGGCTGCGAGGACTCACCGGTGTCGACGCCGTCGGTCACCGGGTCGTCCACGGAGGCGACCGCTTCAAAAGCGCCGTCCGGGTCGATGAAGAAGTCCTGAGCGGCATCGCCGGATTGACGAGCCTCGCACCTTTGCACCAGCCACGCGCCCTCGCCGCCATCGACGCCGCACGCGTAGCGTTACCCGGCGTCAGTTCCATCGCGTGCTTTGACACTGCGTTCCACGCCAGCATGCCTGAGCCGGCCAGTACCTACGCCCTCCCGGCGGCATGGAGGGACAGGTGGCCGCTGCGAAGATACGGTTTCCACGGCCTCTCCCACGCTTGGGCGACCCGCAGGGCCGCGGAACTCGTCGGGCAACCAATCAGCGACCTACGGATCGTTTCCTGCCACCTCGGTGCCGGCTCTTCGCTGTGCGCAGTGCTCGGCGGCCGTTCGGTCGACACAACGATGGGGTACACACCGCTCGAAGGTCTCGTCATGGCCACACGCGCCGGCTCCGTCGACCCCGGCCTCGTGCTGTGGCTCCTCCAGTACGGCGATCTGTCGCTCGGCGAGGTGGCCAACGGACTCGAACACGGAGCCGGGCTCGCCGGATTGACGGATGGCTCAGGTGACATGCGAGACGTCGTCGACGGCGTCGAGCGAGGCGACCCCGACTCTTGTCTCGCCTTCGCCGTCCACTCCCACCGGCTCCGCCGCGAGATCGCTGCGATGGCCGCCGGCCTCGGTGGCCTCGATATCGTCGTGTTCACGGGAGGGATCGGCGAACACCAACCCACGGTACGGTCCGCAGCAGCAGACGGACTCCGATTCCTCGGACTCGCCGTCGACCCCGTTCGCAACCTCAACGCGTCCGGCGATCTCGACATCTCGGAAAAAGGCAGCGCTGCCCGCGCCCTCGTCGTTACCTCGCGGGAGGATCTCGAGATCGCCCGACAAGTTCGCGACGCCCTCGAGTAAGGGCCCGCACGAATTCGCACCAGGCGAGCGTGCGAGCGCGCCCGTACTGCGCCGCAGCCGGAATCGGTGGAGGCTACCGATGCGCCGAGAGCATCGAAGTGGCTCAATGAACAAGAGACATACGGATACGAGGAGGCCACATCATGCATTGGAATTGGAACGACAGCTGGTCGGGATGGAACTGGGCCCTGATGACGATCGGAATGATCGCGTTCTGGGGACTTGTCATCTGGGCGATTTCGGGAGCCGTCCGCTCGCCGAGTCGGTCACAGCCCGACGGCAGCGATTCGGCGGAGCAGATTCTCGCCAGACGGCTTGCGTCCGGAGAAATCGAAGGCGATGAGTACCAACATCGTCTGGATGTGCTGCGGTCGGGCAAGGTCCCAACCGCCAAATGAAGCACCCGTACGTACGATGCAAGCCACCCAAAACGACACAGTGTGAGTCGCCCGGGTTTGATGCAGTGTTTCCACCAGACCCGGGCCCATCACCCTCGACCTTCTCGGACCGACCTGTCCGGACTACTCATTCGCTGGCTCCCAGACAGTGTGAAGCGCCCTGGGTCTGATGGAGACTCGGTTTATTGGGTTTCAACCAGTTGACTGGTCGATCTTTGAGCGTAGTACGCGGTCTCGAACTCTGACGGTGGGATGTCATCGAGGGAGCTATGCAGCCTCGAGTTGTTGAACCAGTGGACCCACGAGAGGGTGGCCAGCTCGACGTCGTCGACGGTGCGCCACGGTCCTTTGTCGTGGATCAGTTCGCTCTTGTAGAGCCCGTTCACCGCCTCGGCGAGGGCGTTGTCGAACGAATCGCCGATGGTGCCGATCGATGGTTGGGCACCGATGTCGGCGAGGCGTTCGCCGTAGCGGATCGAGGTGTATTGGCTGCCGGCGTCGGAGTGACACACGAGACTGTCGAAGCGTGTGCCGCGGTTGAAGCGGGCGTGCTCGAGGGTGTCCAGCACGATCTGGGTGCGCATGTTCGTGGCCACCGTCCAGCCGACGATCATCCGCGAGAACACGTCGGTGATGAAGCACACGTAGACCATCCCCGACCAGGTCGCCACGTAAGTGAGATCCGTCACCCACAAAGCGTTGGGGCGATCAGCGGTGAAGTTCCGTCTGACCAGATCGGGTGGGCGGCTGGCGGTCTTGTCGGATCGGGTGGTGAACACCTTGCGACCTCTGCGCACGCCGCGGATGCCCAGCTCACGCATCAATCGGGCGGTCTGATCGCGGCCGATGGTGTGCCCGCCACGGAGCATTGCCTTCCACAGTTTGCGGACCCCGTAGACGCTGTAGTTGGCCTCCCAGATAAGCAGCATCGCTGCTTTGATGACGTCGTCGCGCAGTCGCCGCGTCGATGGCGGGCGGGTCTTGGCGGCGTAGTAGGTGGACGGGGCGACCTGCAACACAGTGCAGATCGGCTCAACCCCGAACTCGGTCTTGTGACGGTCGATGTAGTCGACCATCACCGTGGTGGGCGGTCGAGCTCCGCCGCGAAGAAAGTCGAGGCCGATTTCAAGATCGCGTTGGCCCGTCGCAGCTCGCGGTTCTCCTGCTCGAGCTCACGGATCCGTTCAGCCTCTTTGGTCGTCGTGCCGGGTGCCTCCCCGCTGTCGATCTCGGCCTGGTTGACCCAGGTCCGCAGCGATTCGACACCGCAGCCGAGCTGCGCGGCGACGCGTTGCAACGTGCCGTGCGTTTGGCCGATCTCCTCGCGGAGCTGGCGGACCATCCGCACCGCCCGCTCCTTGTACTCCGTCGTGTACCGACGCGTCGTCGGCCTGTTGGGTATTGCCATGACTCCATCCTCGTTTCCAAGGTCAGGAGTCTCCGCGGATCCCAGGGCGATTCAATCGCCCACCCCGCCTACGACCTCGCCTTCACCCACCTGCTCCTCGCCAACCCTCCACTCGACGCCCCGCGAACGGTCAGCCCAATCATCAACGCCGCAGCCCGCCGCGTCGCCAACCGTTTCATCACCACCTATCGCAAGATCGTCCCGCACCCGATCGACGACGACACACTCAACTGGTACCGCACCCTCCAGGGCTGCCGGATCCTCACCGACCTCGCAACATGGCCGTGATCCGCAAGCAGTCGGCCGTGATCGGCTCGCAGATTTCATAAGCATCGTCGCCGGAACGCGCCGCGACGCGACCGTGCGGCCGAAGTGTTGCGCGGGCAACTACTCGCCAAGGTTGGCGCGCGCGGTGCCTTCGAATGTCCAGCCGAAGGTCTTTGGATCTCCCTTGGCGTAGTAGGTGTCCAATGAGTCGACGTGGAGTCCAGCTTCCTCGATGATCGACGGGATGTCTCGGTCAAGAGTGCAGCCGCAGGCAACTCGACGCTGCACGGGGGTCAGACGCCTCTGCCACTTGAGTACTCGCGGGTCCGGCGATCGGATCGGGAATGCTGCACAGCGTCCACGTGGAAAGCGCCGCATCGATGGAATCGTCGTCGAGTGGCAGCGACTGCCCGTCCAGTCCGACGAATTCCACCGGGACTGCGCTTGTCGCGATGCGCTCGGACGCGAGGACTCTGCCGCGTTCGAGCGGGTCGACGGCCCGCAAGACCTCGACCCCGGGCGGCAGGTGAGGCAGGTTCAGTCCTGTGCCGAAGCCGATCTCGATGACGTCACCGCGCAGCGCGGCGCACACGCGTGAGCGGATGAGCCGTTTTGTTTGGTGTTCATCACGCGATTCATGATCGGTGGAAAGACACGGTCGACATAGAAGCCCATGACTCAGCCTCTCACGCGCTGCCGACGTCAGGCGGGCGGGTATGGGGTGGGCGTCGCGTTGTCGACGTTGCTGGCATATTTGCGATCGATCTCCGTACGAATCTCTCGTGGCGTCTGTCCCTGGTTCAGCATGTTCATCACGTCACGCGTGACTCCGAGGCAGATGCCTCAAGTGGGGGCCATCGAGTCGAGAACAACAGTGCCATCGGCATCGATTCTCTTGACGTAGCAGTCGCGGTTGCTGCGGTGTCCGGCGCTCTTACCGCAGCCGCAGTAGCACGGAATGAATCGCATGAGCTCCCCGTGTGTAATCTGGAACTCGTACAGGCCCTTGACCTCGGCGTCAGCGTCAGTGACGAAGCTCGGCCAATCGACGTTTGCGAGGTGCCCATTTGGTTCGTCGGCCGCCTGGAATCCGCTGAACCGAGCTTCCAGATCTTCAGGCGACGCATCGGTGGTGCGTGCGTTGTCGGAACTGGTAGACGAACATGAGCTCGCGAGGACCGCGATCGTCCCCGAACGGGCTCCCCACGCGATCATTTCCCTACGACTCAGCACACCTGGAATCATAGCCAACGTTGCCCGGCTTCCTGCGAACCTGGATAGTAGCTCTGCTACCATCGACGGCGTGGTGAGCAAAGGCATCGGGCCGTTGGAGGCTGAGGTCCTCGACGTCTTGTGGGACGCTTCGGGGTGGTTGACCCCTGGCGAGGTACACGGCGTGATCTCGGTTCGCAAAGAGTTGGCGTACACGACGATCATGACGGTGCTGTCGAACCTTTGCGACAAGGGAGTTCTCGAACGTCGCCGGGATGGCCGGGCCTTTGCCTATCACCCTGTGCAAACGCGCGAGGAGCGCACGGCGTCGACGATGACCTCGGCGCTCAAGGCGGTAGAGAACCGCCCTGTCGTTCTCACTGAGTTCGTTGGTCAGCTGAGCGAGGCCGATCGCGCCCAACTGCGCAGAATGTTGTCTCAATGAACGTTTTCCTGCTCGCCGCGTTAGCTGGGGCGCTGGGCGTGCTTCCTACGCTGTGTTGTGGTTGGACGCGGCGCGTTCATCCCGCGGTCGCCACGAAGGCAATAGCCGCGTCGTTGGCTGGTGCGCTCCTCGCCACGGAGCTGACGGCCGTAGCTCTTGGCGCGCCGGTCGTTCTTCGAGCAGCTGGTGCTCACGGATTGGCGACTCGATGTGCGTGGATGGCGCGTCATGTGGTGGTCGGCTCGCCCTGGGTTGGCTGGCCGGCGGCGGTGTGCGCGTTGATATTGCCGTGGGCGGTCTCGGTCGGGTTTCGGCGGGCACGCAATGCTCAACGAGGACTGCACGAAGTCGCATTGCTCGGACGCTGCGTCTCGCTGGTCGATCACAACGTGGTGATCGTCGAGTCGACCACGCCCGTTGCCGTCAGCGTGGCTGCGCATGGTGGCGTGGTCGTTGTGAGCGACTCGTTGGTCGAGCAGCTCACTGAGGGTGAATTGGCCGCGGTGTTGCGACACGAGCGCGCCCATCTCGAACATCGCCATCACGTGTTGTTGTTGCTCGCCGCAGCTGCCGACTGTGGGCTCGGGTTTCTTCCGTGGGTGCGCTCGTCGGTGGTCCAGCTGCGTTGTTCGATCGAGCGATGGGCTGATGAAGACGCCGCCGGCTCGGATGATGTGTCCCGCCAGTGCACGAGACGAGCACTTGTGGGCGTCGCTGCCGGCGGGTTGTCGGTCGATGTCGCTGCCTTCGGAGGACTGGGGACGGTTGTCGAGCGAATTGCTGCACTCGAGATTCCCGCGCCGGTCCGCACGGTCCGCCGCTCGCTGATGACGCTGGCCCCGCTCGCGACGGTGCTCATAGGTGTGCTGTTCACGGCCGCAGTGGTGACTGCAAACTTCTGGCTTGTTCTGACCATGCCGCAGTTCTGCGCCGCTTGACCTCATCGTGGAGCTTCGGAGCGGGTCGGCCTACGGCACGCGCATTAGTTGCGCTTTGTCGCGTGATCCTGTCGAAGGAGGCTGTTAAGCCGAGCTATCTCGGCATCTTTAGCGGCAATCTCATCGTGTGGCGATTGGGAATCCGCGGCCGTCCGACTCTTCTCGGCTCCGATCTTGGCCATCCCACCCATCAAGAAGATCATCGACAACGGGCATGCCAAGAACGCCAAAAACGGCAGGGCG
>JANMRB010000043.1:0-7332 GCA_031370825.1 Ilumatobacteraceae bacterium | reverse complement strand
AGCCTGGATACACCGACCGGGGTCAGGGCTCGTGGTGAATGGTGTTCGTGTGGGGTGAACGGCTGTGTTGTGATGCCCGGGCCGGTTGCGGTGCGCGCTGAAGCGGGTTTCTTGCGGGTCTGGTTGTCAGCGCTTGGTTTTGGTGTGCGGCGACGCCTGACCGCCGGGTGCGGGTTCAGGCGGGTGCCGGTCGGAGTTGTCGGAGCGTGTCGAGAGCCCGCGTGTATGTCGGGCCTGTTGGCCAGTTGGTCGGCATGCGCAGGTTTCGGCGGCCGGAGCGGTTGACCAGCCGGCCGGGCGCGGCGAGGTGTCGGGTGCGGATGGTTCGGGCAACGATCAACTGGTCTTGGACGCGGATGTCGCCGAGGATCGTGGTCCAGCGGATCAGGTTGTGGGCCAGGACTGTGCATTGCAGCCATGCCGAGTTGGCGTGGAAGTTGCCGGAGGGGACGTGTTCGAGGCCGGCGCCTTCTTTCAAGTCTTTGATCGCCAGTTCGACCACGGCGTGATGGCGGTGGAACTCGTCGACACTGACCGGGTCACCGTCGAGATCGGTCAAGAAGGCGTGGTGTCGCCAGTCGGGCCACAGCTTCAGTTGATGGGTGTCGGTGAGTCGGGTGCGGCGCACGATCAGTCGGCGTGTCACCGCTTTGCGGCCTGTGCCGGAGGTGTAGTCGCATTCGGCGACCTCGGCCCGACCGCTCAGGGTGTAGTCGATCTCGACCCATGCTGTGTCGGCGATCCCAGCGATTGCTCGGGCGATGCTGGTGATGTTGCAGCGCACGGCCATCGTGTATCGCACGTTGAGCCGATTCAACACGGTGATGGTTTCGTTCGACCAGAACCCGGAATCGACTCGCACTGTCAACTCGCCGGTCGCCCCGGCGCGACGGACACGGGCAATCACCTCTTCGATGAACCGGCGTGCGCCGCGTTGAGTGTTCGCTGATCCTTTGCGCATCCGTGCCTGGACGATCTCGCCGGTGTCAGCTCTGGTGGCCAGCAGCGGGTGATAGCCCAACCTGTGGGTGTAGCCGTAGCTGGCGCCTTGTTTGGCTTTGCCGTCGACTGCGCAGATCGTGGAATCGATATCGATCACCAACGGCTTCGAACCCGGTCCGGCGCCGAACCGCCAAGCGCGTTCCAACGTCTTGCCGATCACGGCTTCGAGTTGGCGGACATGACCGAACGTGAACGAGCGCAGAAACGTCCCCAACGTCGACGGTGCCATCACCGTGTGTCCGAGCACGGCCCCGGTTGAGCCGGCGCGGAGGACGTCGGCGTGATCGATGTGGGTGCCGCCGGCGATCATCGAGTGCACCAACGTCAACACCTTGCGACCGGGCAGGGCGCCACCGACCCGGCCGATCAGTCGCACCGTGGTGTTGACCAAGGCCTCCAGGCCGAGCCGACGGGTCACGGTTGCCACCAGCAACAGACCGGCATTGGCGACCAGATTCGGGTCATCGAATGTCACCTCGATCCGGTCAATATCGTGCGATACTCGCGTCACTGAAAGTGTCTCCTGACTGGTTCCTCAATGGGGCTTCAGATACCACCATTGTCCCAGCTCAGGAGACCTTTCACGCGGATACGCGCACCGTCACACCACCACCCGATCGGTGCATCGAGGCTAAGTCGTAGTGAAGGCGCTCTCCCCATACTTCGCAAAGTAGTAGTAAATCGAACGCTTTGCGACGTCCCCCATGATCTCGACCATCTCAACGACAGTCCACTCGTCTTCGCGGAAGAAGAAACTTCCACGGTTGAAGACACCACCCTCGCCCTGGTTGACGACGTTGATCGTATTCAATGGTCCGAACATTGCGATCGTCGAGACTCGGTCGAGAATGCTGCTGTCGTCCGCGAAGTCGCAGCCGTATCCAAAGCACAGGAAAGGCATGATGGTCTCGGTCAACATTGCAGTCCTAAAACCGATCACGTTCTTGCCTAGCCTTTCAATAGCGTTCCCTTTCGCCTGCTTCGGTTTGCCCTCGGCCTTTCGGAGATCGTTCGTCCCCTGGTTCTTGACCTCAGTGATGAGAATCGGATGAGCGACTCCGTGTCCGTCCACCATCGACAAAACTCCTCCATCGGGCCTCATCGCGGATGTCTCAAAGTGGTATTCAAAGTCGATCTCGGGGTAGTTCCTAGTCAGAGTCTCGACAATGTCCGCGAGCTTCCACTGAGACTGATGTTCCAGCAAGACCCCGAACTCGTCAGTGATTCTCGCCACGACTTCCCGTAGGGCAGTTCCGAGTCCTGTCTCTTGCTGCTTGCTCGTCACATTGATGATCGTGCCGTCTCGCTGCCGGCGAAGGTCTTCCTTCCTTGCCATTTGAAGGCCTCCTGACTAGCGCTTGACGAGAAATAGGTGCTCCGTGACGTGGCTACTGCGCCCGGCCAGGTTCCGCGACCCGCGATAGGTGTTGTACTTCAGCCGCATCTCATGGACCTTTCCCTGCGACGCTAGGACCTGCCTCATCTCCTCGGGGGGGATAAAGCCTTCGTCGTTGAACGACACAAGAAGGAATTTAGCTTGCGTTGCGTTCACTAGGTCCCCGACCTGAGCTAGCGCCTTCTGCCGAACGTTGTACGCAGACCGCTTCCAATTGGTCGGTATTCCGGAGACCTGGGAGATCTCGTCTGGTTCCTCGTAGTTCACGATGAGGTTCAGCATGAAGTAGTTGGACCCATACGGATGCTGGTTGTACGGCGGATCGAAGTACGCAAGATCGAGTTCGCCAACGGTTCGCACTTCTCGATTCGTGTCGCCGGAACGCACCTCCCACGCGCACTCATGATCGCTCAGCACCGGCTCGCGCATGACAATTTGACCCTTGATGCGCTGAAGCGCATCCTCACCGGTACCGCCAAAGCGACCAATCCCGCTTTCCTTGTCCTTGTAGAAGCCCTTGAAGACTCCCGCGGTGTTGGCGTGAATCGAAGCCTCCGACAGGAGGGGACCGAGAAGCCACGGACGAAGCTCATCCGGCGCCTTGTCGATCAGTTGCCTGTAGTGGTCGAGGCGGCGACCGTTATCACCGGTATAGAACACTCGCTCGCCACTCTCGATCCGTTCATCGTCTCGGGGCGAGTACAGGCGTCGAATGAAGCCCTGTTGAGGTGGTTCTGCTGATCGTTCCACTTCCGAGTTCATCCATTGGACGTAGTCCAACACCTCCACTAGAGGTACGTCACTTCGGTTTGCCAGATAGCACCGAGACACGACTTCTGCGTAGTCCTCAATATCACAAGTCACCAGGCGCGAGGAGTACTTCTTAAAGAGACGCGACACGACTCCTGAGCCGGAGAAGCCATCGAAAATCTCCAGCTTTCGACCGCCCAGCTCAGCTCTCACGGCACGGGTCGCTTCTTCGATCGCACCCAGGAGAGCCCGTTTGTTTCCGATGTAGGTGATGAGTTGCTGAGTCAGGTACTCGGGGTGCTCGGGAATGTCATCCGGGGCGTCAAAGAGCGTTGGCTGCGGGGTGCCTATGTTCATCGGCGTACCAAACCAGTCGACAAAGGGTGGGGCGTGTTCACGCGGCCAAGACTACGCACTGGGTGTGACGGCCTCGGCGACCCAGTGTCGTGAGTCTTCGCGGGCCTCGTATTTTAGATCTTCAGCTCCCAATCGCGCATTTCGAGCTCCGATACCGTTGTGATCATCCGAGCGGGCGCAGGCTGTAGCCCTATTCCCTTCGCTCGTAATGTTCCGTCGTAACTCCCAAATCGTCGCGGGCAATCGAAATGGTTCTAGTTGGTCGTCCAATGGTGAGGGCGGGAATAACGCGGCCTTGCTGCGCCGCCCGACCGAGACGTTCAAGCATCTCGTCGTCGAATTCCGAGCACTTCATGCCACCTCCTCGGCGACATCGTCATCGGTTGGCTCCTCGTCATCGAGGTCATAGTCCTCAGGGAGGGTCGGTGTGGCTGTCTCGACAAGCGTCTTGCCCATCGCATGAGCAATCAAGTCGAGAAGTGCCTCACGCCGCCCATTGAAGAAGGCGTCGAAGTCATCTGTCGAGAGAGCATCTAAGTCGATGTGATGCTGCTCGATTCGGCGACGGAGTTCCGCAAGCGAAGTCTCGGCCTCCTGCTGCAGCTGGGGAATGTATTTACTCGGCGCGCGGCCGCCAATTTTGCGGTTGGTTGCAGCTGAGATCGCCGTCTTGTTCACCATGCTCTCGCGACGGAGGTCGTCGATCATGTTGTCAGCGCACCATTTCTTAGGAAAGATGTGGTGGATATCAACGGCGAGGCTGTTGTGGCTAGCGATGGTGATGTCCTGGTCGTACAGCCAGTCCTTGGATCCGCCCCGCATCAACAGTGCGTAGATCCCTTTGTAGGCGGCGCTGTTGCGTGTGCGGAGGGTGAGCAGACGACCCGCGTCAAACGACGATTCGTAGACGGTGATCGGCTCTGCGTCTCCTCCGCTGCACCACTCGGTCACCTGCTGCAAGTCGTTACCGAAGCGGGTCTCGATTGCTCCGCCGTATAACTCACCGAGTACGCCGCACCAGTACCAGCGACGAATCTTCTCCACTCTGCCGATCGTCTGAGCGTTAGCGCCGAGCGCGACGTGGATCGCGGCCAGCGGTACGAGCTGCGTTCGATACGGGACGTCACGTGATTCGAATATCATTTCACCCGCCAGAAAGCTCGCTGCCCACACGAGGCCCTTCTCGACCTCGGATGCCCATTGTTGGTAGACCGCATGCGTCAAGCGGAGGATGTCGCGTCGCTTACACGAAACGGCGGGCGGCTTCTCAGAGTCACCCGCTGACCAGGCAAGCCGACGTTCACGAGTGGCAAGCAAGGTGATGACTTGCAGGAAGTCCGTGCTCTGCATTCCCCGAAGCACCTTGTGTTCGTCGAGGTGCTTTCTGCGCTTCTCCCAGTCTCCGCGCAGGTCAAACTCCGACGCGGCGAAGGTCGCGGTGAGCAGCTCGAACACGTCGAGCACGATCCCGCCAGTATTGACCTTCTCGAACACCGTACAAACCGCCTCCCTGGGCGTGTCCTTTCTGAGCACGATGACCGGCACGGTGTAGCCGATGAAGTTCGCAAGCACCTGCGTGTAGAACGAGTTCCATCGTTCTATCCGCTTGATGTCAGACCCGACGAACGTCATCATCCACTCGTTTGTCGCCGGCACGTCGAATACGTTGGCCAAGGGAAACAGTCCCTGCTGACACTCGAGCTCCGTGGTGGATAGGTCGAGCACGACGTCCTTGCCAAAGTTGTCTCTCTCCAGCCGATTCGCTGGCACGGCGACTATCGCCGCTTCCCGATCCCCTTCGGGATCGAGCGCGAGCTCCATGTCGATGTAGAACCACCGCTCGAGTCGCTTCTTACGCGTGTCTTGGGTCTGCACCGGCTTCTCGCATGCGAGAGCTTGGTAAAGCGCAGTCAGCCGTTGCTGGCCATCGAGGATGAGTCTCTCAGTGGCCTTGTTCGAGGTTGACACATCGACACCGCTGACAAGCCGAGTCGCAAATTGAACGTCGGTTCCACCTGTCTCGAGGAGCATCACAACGCCGACGGGGTAACCGAGCGAAACGCTGGCCAACAGACTGGAGATCCGGTCAACGTCCCACTTCCAGTCCCGTTGGAAGTCAGGCAGACGGATCTTGCCCGCTCCCACGTCCTTGAGAAGTTCGCTCCCGAGGTTGAGGTCAGGGCTGTCGAAGGGCATGAGTCATTCCTTGTTATCGGCGCGGCTGTACGTACTCGGGCCTCAATCGGTTACCCAACTGGGTCCATTGCCAGACCTGCCGAGAGGCTAGGACAGTTGCTGGATCGAGTACCGCCTCGACCTCTTGCGGGTTGTATGGGTCGGGGATCACAGCCAGCACATACAGGTTGAGGTGGTCGACGAGCGTCGTCACGGTCTCATGGGCCGCTCAAGGGCACCACCCATGCCCGGCAGCTTCTGTAGGACTGACAGCTCCGGCTCGACGCGGGCTAGAGGAACGGGGCGACGGTGCAGATCGAAGAACTCCGATCGCAGCTCGATCTCACTGCGGCCCATCAGTTACATCGCGGCGGAGCCTCGGCCTTCCTCAGCAAGCGCTGCTGCGGCAATGAGGCTGAGCTTGGTTCTGCTGAGTAACGACCTGATGAACGCAACCGGGCTAGAGGCGCAATGTCGCGACAGGAAGCCCAGGCGCTGCAACCAGCCGATCGTTAATTGTTAGCAGAGCCGCGGGAAGCCGCACAGCGAGCGCTACATATCACGCGTCCGAGAAAGTCACGTTGTGGCGCAGGCGCCACGCTTCGTCAGCCAGGTCACGCACGCTCGCTCGTCGCAGCCTCCAACTGCCGAGTCGCAGCAGGCTCGCTGCAACTTCCTCTGGGCTGAGTTCGGAACGAAGTTCCCACCTACGAAGCACTGGATGCACCTCGACATCGAACAATCCGTCTGGCACCCACAACTCGGAACCGTCGGGGATCAGACCAGCAAGTCTCTGACCGGTGGCCGTTCGTGCGACCATCTCGATGCCGGCCGAGGCATCGACAACAACTGCCGTCACACGTCGCCTTCACGGCGTGCAGCCTTGAGTTCGTCCGCTGCTGAGACGCTTACGTTCACCGGAGACGCGACACGCAACTCATCGAGCCATGCCGCAAGGGATTCCGCGATCTCATCGTCAGAACGTCCATCGTCCACTAGATCGCGTACTGGCGAGATGTCATCGGCTCGGCGTGCCACTCCCAAAGCGTACCCATCAGACAGTGTCCACAAGCGTCCAGAAGTCTCCGATGCGATCGATGAGTTCTACCGCTGCGCCGGAACCGTGTCGCACCCCCTGCGTACCCTGACGGCGTGGCAGACGATCTTGATCGAGCACTTGAGCGGCTCACCGGGCGGCCAGGTGTCGCATTCCGTGAGGGGCAACGAGAGGCTGTCGAGGCTCTGGCAGTCCGGCGCGAACGGGTGCTACTCGTGCAACGCACGGGCTGGGGCAAGAGCGCCGTCTACTTCCTGGCCACGCGCCTGCTTCGAGACGCCGGCTTCGGTCCGACCTTGTTGATCTCTCCCCTGCTGGCCCTCATGCGTAACCAACTGGAGGCCGCCGCTCGGCTCGGCCTGCGCGCATACACCATCAACTCCGCCTCCGATACGAAGGTCAGTGAGATCGCCGACCTGCTGGTGCGTGACGAGATTGATCTCTTACTCATCTCGCCCGAGCGGCTCGCCAACCCGGAGTTCGGCGACAAGGTCATGCCACTTGTCGGCCGCAGGCCGGGGCTGATCGTGATCGACGAAGCGCACTGCATCTCTGACTGGGGCCACGACTTCCGTCCCGACTATCGGCGCCTCGG
>JANMRB010000021.1:0-17886 GCA_031370825.1 Ilumatobacteraceae bacterium | reverse complement strand
CTGCAAGAAGCGGGATTGATCGAGCAGAAAGAAGGGCGACTGGAGCTGACCCCGAAGGGTCTGCGCAAGATCGGCTCCAACGCCCTACGCGACCTGTTCGACAAGCTGGCAAAGGACAAGGTCGGGCAGCACCAGATGGATCGGCTCGGTCAAGGTCACGAGCGCACCTACGAGACGAAGCAGTACGAGTACGGGGATCCCTTCAACCTCGATCTGCACAAGACGATTCGCAATGCGTTGAGGCGCAATGGCACCGGTACTCCGGTTCAGCTCTCGCCCGACGATTTCGAGATCGAGCGCACCGAGCACCTGACCAGGTCGTCAACCGTGTTGATGCTCGACCTATCGCTGTCGATGCCGATGCGCGACAACTTCCTGCCTGCCAAGAAGGTGGCCATGGCGTTGCACTCGCTCATCACATCGCAGTTCCCCCGCGACTACATGGGCATCGTCGGGTTCAGCGAGACGGCGCGGGTCCTCACCGCTGCGCAGCTCCCCGAGGTGTCATGGGACTTCGTCTACGGCACCAACATGCAGCATGGGTTCCTGCTCGCTCGGCACCTGCTGGCCAAGCAGAGCGGCACCAAGCAGATCATCATGATCACCGACGGCGAACCGACGGCGCACATCACCGCGCGAGGTGACGTCTTCTTCAACTACCCGCCGGTGCCGGAGACGATCGAGGCCACGCTGCGCGAGGTCGTGCGGTGCACCAAGGACAACATCCGCATCAACACCTTCATGCTTGATGCCAACAGCTACCTCAAGTCGTTCATCGAGAAGCTGACGTCGATCAACCGTGGTAGGGCCTTCTTCACGACGCCCGAAACCCTCGGCGACTACGTGCTTGTCGACTTCATCGAACACAAGAAGCAACTGGCCCGCGGCCGAGGAGCCCGCCGCGCCGGCTGACTCGGCGAGCCCGCAGATCAGATCGGTTCGATCGTCACTCCGGGATGATCGCCCAGTAGTTGGCGAAGATCGTTGGGATCGGAGGTGTAGATGACGGCCGGACTGCAGTCGATTGCCTCCGCAACGACGAGTGCATCGATGGTCGACGCCGATCGAGCTTTGGCTAGAAGACGCCCAGCGGCGCGAGCGATCGGCTCGCTCAACGGATGCTGTGGCGAGGTTTGAGCGAGCACGAGGTTGACCGGCGCGTCACGAGGCCCGCTCCCCCGGACGGTCTCAGCAATCACGACCATCGGAACGCGAAACTCCGCCCCGTCCTCGCGTGCGGCTCTGAAGATCTGCCTCAGTTTGCTGTTGTTTCGGGAGAGCCCGATGACCGCTCCAGCGTCGAGGACAATCGTCTCTTCACGTCGTGCCACTCGCGCTCTCCCTCGGCAATCTCGTCATCGGTCAACGGCCCATACATTTCGTCGAGCTTGTCCAGTAGCTCCAGGATCGGGTCCTTGCGCAACCGCGCCCGCAAAGCATCGACGACATAACTCGACACCTCACCTGGTCCGACGCGACTCTTGAGCTCGTCGAGGACGTCTTCGTCGACTGTGATGGTGATCCGGGTCGCAGCCATGAGTGGGATCATATCTTACGTATGATCATACCTTCAACCGGTTCCGCAGCAGTTCGTGGACGAAGTACACACAGCGCTCTTCGACGCTGTCGTGTGAGTCGCATGTCGCGCTGGAGCCGTCATCGGAATCACATCGGGTCAGTGTGGGAACCGGTGTGAGTCGGATGTCGCGTTGGACGTGGACGTGGACTCACAGCCGGTCGGCAGGCCGCCGGCAACGCAGACCGTTAGAAGCCGGCGAGGGGAGATTCCAGTCGGCGACGTACAGCGTCACCGATCTTGTCGTTGAAGGCGCGCATGTGCGATTCGATCAACGTCGCAGCGCGTTCGCCGTCGCCGTCGACCAGCACGGCGTGGATGGCCCGGTGCTCGTAGATCACCTGCTCGGGCGCGGCGACATCGGACAGGTACAGATGCCACAGGCGGTCGCTCTGCGCGTACAACATGTCGAGCGTCTCGGTCAGGAACCGGTTGTCAGCAGCCGCCCAGACGATCTCCCGGCACTCGCGATCGATCTCCAGCAGCTGTGTCGGTGAGCTCTCGGCATTCGCTCTGGCCAGCGCCGACGCCATCGCCTCCCAATCAGTCGCACGGCCACGGGCGCAGGCGAGGCGCATGACGTATGGCTCCAGGATTGCTCGTGTCTCGTAGAGCGTCGAGAGCTCGGAGACGTCGATGCTCGACACGTACATCCCACGGCGGGGGATGATCGTGACAAACTGGTCGCGCACAAGACGCTGGAGTGCCTCGCGGATGGGGGTCCGGCCGAGGCCGAGCTGCGCCTGCAGGAGATCGTCGCGGACGACCGCCCCAGGGGCGAGCTCGAGTGTGACGATCATTCGCCGGATCGCTTGAAACGCCTGCTCGCTGAGTGATACGTTGGTGATATCGGAAAGATATATCACCAACCAATGAGATTACAAGGACTAGGGGACAGCGATGAGTGAAACCACTGGGCAGACGACGGCAAGCGCGTCGGTGCCGAGCACGGCCAAGTGCGTCGTCATCGGTGCAGGAATCGTCGGGAACTGTCTGGTCGGCCATCTCAGCCGACTCGGGTGGACCGACATGGTCCAGATCGACAAGGGCCCTCTGCCCAATCCGGGCGGATCCACGGGCCACGCCTCGAACTTCATCTTCCCCACGGATCACAACAAGGAGATGGCGTTCCTCACCCTCGAGAGCCAGCGCCAGTACATCGACCACGGTCTCAACAACACCTCCGGCGGCATCGAGGTCGCTCGTAATCCGGAGCGGCTCGAAGAGTTCAAGCGCCGCATGACCTCGGCAAAGGCGTGGGGCATCGAGGGATGTCTGGTCACACCGGCGCAGATCAAAGAACTGGTGCCGTTCATCAACGAAGAGATCCTGCTCGGCGGGTTCTACACACCGAGCGTCTCGTGCGTCGACTCCCTCGAGACAGGCACGCAGATGCGCAACGAGGCCGTCGACAACGGCGCGCTGCATGTCTTCGCCAACACCGAGGTGCTCGACATCGAGACCGAAGACGGTCCCGGCGGCCCCAAGGTGAAAGCAGTCGTGACGAACAAGGGCCGTATCGAGGCCGAGTACGTCGCGATTGCGTGCGGGGTGTGGAGCCCGCGCATCGCAAAGATGGCCGGTGCCAACATTCCGCTCACTCCGGCAGTGCATCAGATGGCCGACGTCGGACCGATCGACATCCTTCAGCAGAGCGGCAAGGAAGTCGCATACCCGATCGTTCGCGACATGGACACCTTCTGCTACGAACGCCAGACCGCAGGATCGATGGAGGTCGGCTCCTACGCCCACCGGCCGATCTTCATGCATCCCGACGACATCCCGTCGAACGAGGAATCGGCACTGTCTCCGACGGAACTGCCGTTCACCGCCGACGACTTCGATCAGCAGTTCGAAGAGGCGATCGACCTCATGGACATGCTCGGCGAGGCCGAGATCCGCTACGCGATCAACGGTCTGCTGAGCCTGACACCGGACGCCAACCCAGTGCTCGGCGAGACCGTCGAAGTGCGCAACCTTTGGAGCGCCGCCGCAGTGTGGATCAAGGAAGGTCCCGGCATCGCCCAGATCGTCGCCGAATGGATGACCTACGGCTATCCCCACCTCTGCGACCCGCACAGCACCGACATCAGCCGCTTCTACCCGCACGAGAAGACCGAGCACCACATCCTCGCCCGCTGTGCCGAGCACTTCAACAAGACCTACGGGATCGTCCATCCCCGCGAGCAGTGGGCCAGCCAACGCGGCATGCGTCGCAGCCCGTTCTATGCCCGTGAAGAGGCGCTCGGCGCCGTCTTCTTCGACGCCCGGGGCTGGGAACGGCCGCAGTGGTTCGAGAGCAATGCCAAGCTGGTGGAGAAGTTCCCCGAGGCGTTCAAACCGCGCCAGCACGAGTGGGACGCGCGGTGGTGGAGCCCCATCACCAACGCAGAGCACCTGCAGATGCGCGAGAGCGTCGGCATGGTCGACCTGACCGCGTTCAACGAGTTCGACATCACCGGTCCGGGGGCCTGTTCGTACCTGCAGTACATGTGCGTCAACAACGTCGACGTCCCCGTCGGTCGCAGTGTGTACACGCCGTTGCTCACCCCACACGGTGGCTTCCGCGGCGACCTCACCATCCAGCGTCTCGCGTCGGATCACTTCCGTATCATCACCGGTGCCTTCGACGGCGGTCGCGACAACTACTGGTTCCGCAAGTACATGCCGACCGACGGATCGGTGACGTTCACCGATCGGTCGCAAGGGATCTGCACCCTCGGTGTGTGGGGTCCCAATGCGGAAAAGACGATGGCCAAGATCGTCACCGACCAATCGAAGCCGTACGACGTGTCGCAAGCGGGCTTCCCCTATGGCGCGGTGCGTGAGGTCTTGATCGACGGCGTGCCGTGCACCATGTTCCGCATCTCGTACGTCGGTGAGAACGGCTGGGAGATCTACACCAACATGGAACACGGCCTGAAGCTGTGGGACACGGTCGCCGAAGCCGGCAAGGAGTTCGATATCATCCCGGTGGGCATCGGAGTGTACGCGGTCACTGGCCGCATCGAGAAGGGTTACCGCCTGATGGGTGCCGAGCTCGAGAGCGAGTACAACCCGGTCGAGGCCGGGCTGGCCCGACCGAAGGTGAAGTCTGCCGACTTCATGGGCAGGACCGAATACATGCAAGCGCGCGAAGAGGCACCGGCAGCGATCATGTGCACGCTGTCGATGGATTCGCAGCAATGCGCGGAGGGTTACGACCGCTTCCCGACAGGTGGCAACGAGCCGATCCTGACCCTGGACGGCGAGCGGATCCTCGATGCAAAGGGACGCGTCTCACGAGTGACGACCGCCGGTGCGGGACCGTCGGTCGGCAAGTACCTGTTGATGTCCTACCTCCCGCCGCAGCATGCTGTCGAAGGCACCAAGCTGCAGGTGATGTACATGAACGAGCTGTATCCCGTGACCGTCGAGCGCGCTGGTGCAACCCCGCTGTTCGACCCCGACGACTCGAGAATGAAATCGTGAGGATCCTCGTCTGCGTGAAGCGGGTGCCCGCCCCGGGGGCGCGCATCAACATCGCTCCCGACGGGCAAGCCGTCGACACGGCGTTCCTCGGGTTCACGATGAGCCCTCACGAGGAGTGTGCTGTCGAGGAAGCGGTGCAGTTGGTCGAGAAGCACGGTGGCGCCGCAACGGTTCTGACGCTCGGTCCTGCTGAGGCTGACGAGCAGTTGCGTTACGCGGCCAGCCTCGGCGTCGCGAACGCGGTGCTGCTGCCCATCACCGGGCGTGATTGGGACCCACAGCGGACCGCAACGGCGATTGCCGCAGCGATCACCTACAGAGAGGCGGCCGACGGCCCCTTCGATCTCATTCTCTTCGGAAACGAGTCGGCGGACTCGGGCGGCTTCCAGGTCGGTGTCCGCGTCGCGCATGCATTGGGTCGACCGATCGTCAACGGCATCAAGGGGATCGACGTGCAGGGCGACATGCTGGTTGCCCGCCGCGAGGCCGATGTCGGTGTCGAGGTCTACGAGGTGCCGATGCCGGCGGTGCTCGGCGTCAAAGAAGGCATCAACCTGCCCCGATATCCCACGCTGAAGGGCCGGCTGGCATCGAAGAAGGTCGCGGTTGCAAACGTTGCGCCGGAAGCTGAGCCAGGCGGCCAGCAGATGATCACCTTGCTTCCCGCCGCCGAGCAGGTCAGCGCAACCGTGATCCTCGGAACCGGTCCCGACGCCGCTGCCGCTGTGGTCGACATGCTCGAAGAGATCGGCGTCCTCAAGTGATCCTCGTCGTCGTCGAGCACGACCGCGGCACGATGTCACCGGCCTCTTGGGAGGCACTCGCCGCAGCGCGCAAGCTCGGCGAGACACACGCCCTGACGATCGGCGCAGCTGCTGACGGTCTGGTGGATCAGATCGGCGCGTTCGGCGCGACCACGGTCCATCAGGTGCACGACGACTTGCTCGGTGACTACGGCCCGGAGGCGTGGGGCGAGGTCGTGGCACAATCCGTGACCGTCCTAAACCCCACGATGGTGCTGGCAACGGGCACCGATCGAGGCAACGAAGTGATGGCGCATGCCGCGGCGCGACTCGATCTGCCGATGGTCGCCAATGTCGTCGAGTTCGGCGACGGTGACCTGGTTCGTGTGCGATGGGGTGGCTCGCTGCTCGAACGCTGCACCGTGGAAGCCCCCACCCATCTGGTCACCATCGCCCACCACGCCTTTGCCGCGGAGGAATCGCCCGTGCAAGCCGCGGCGACCCCACTCACCGTCCAACTCGATCCGGTCCTCGGTCGAACCGTTGTTCGCGATCGCGTCGAGCGCGCTGCAGGTGTCACGTTGGCGACAGCGCCTGTGGTCGTCAGCGGCGGGCGCGGGGTCGGTTCGGCCGAAGGTTTTGCTCCGTTGCAAGAGCTCGCCACGGCACTGGCCGGCGTGGTCGGCTGCAGTCGCGCTGTGACGAACCTCGGATGGCGAAACCACACCGACCAGGTCGGCCAGACCGGGACGCGCATCGCTCCCGACATCTACATCGCCTGTGGGATTTCCGGGGCCATCCAGCATTGGGTCGGTGCGATGGCGTCGAAGAAGATCCTTGCGATCAACACCGATCCAGAGGCCAACATGGTGACGAAAGCCGACTACGCGGTGATCGGCGATCTGCACCATGTCGTGCCGGCGATCACCGCCGAGATTCGGCGCCGTCGCGGCTAGGCCGTGACTTCCTTGCCTCGCAAGTAGAGCGAACCGAAACGGTTGGAGAGGAAATCCGACAACGCGCACTGCTCCTGGCGAACGAAGCCGCGTTGGGGCAGTTTTCCCTCGCGCATCAGGTCGGCCATGGTGCAGATTCCTGCAGCCGTGGTCAGTTGGATCGCGGATAGACGCGCCCCGTTGACCTCGGATGCGTAGACCTTGCGAGCAAACGTCTCCTGCATCAGCAGACCGTTTCGAGTTCCCGAAGCAGTCACGAAGATCAAGACCACGTCTTGATACGTGATGGGGATTGCTGCCTCGAGCAACTCCTTCAACAAGTCGCGCCGGCGAGACAATCGCAGATCGGTGATCAGCATCTTGATCGCGTCGCGGTGGCCCGGGTAGCGAACGGTCTTGTAGTTGAGAGTCTCGACCTCACCCAGCAACGTCTCGCACAACGTGCCGAGTCCACCCGAGGTGTTGAAAGCTTCGTAGTCGACTCCGTCGAGCGAGAATGCTTCGACTTCTTCGAGCGGCAACACCTCCAGCATCTTGCCGTCGACGATGGCCTCACACGGATTGCAGTACTCGTTGATCAATCCATCGGTCGACCACGTGAGGTTGTACTTGAAGGCGTTGGTCGGGAATTGCGGCAACGCACCCACGCGCATCGAGATCGTACGAATGTCGTCGAACGACCTGGCCAGCTCGGCGGCTGCGATCGAGACGAAGCCCGGCGCCAGTCCGCATTGCGGAACCAGGGCGGATGTGGCGTCGATCGACAGGCTCTTGACCACCCGTGTGGACTCCACGTCCTCGGTGAGATCGAAGTAGTGAGCGCCCGCACTGCGCGCAGCAGTAGCGATGACCGAGGTCGCGTGAAATGGCGCGGCACTCATGACCATGTTCTGGCCTTCGAGCTGTGCGGCAAGCGCAATCGGGTCAGTCACGTCGACCTCGAACGCTGCGATCCCTCTGGCGCGCAGTGTTGCCAGCGCGGCCGCGTCGCGATCGATGACCGTGACCTCGAACTCGGGCGCTATCGACAGTAGCTGCACTATCGCTTGACCGATCTTGCCGGCGCCGATCAGCGTCAGCTTCGTTGCCGACGCGGAACTCATCGGGCGACAGTACACCATCGATCTGAGGCCATCTCTGTATCCGCGGGTGTCGCTCGGCGTGACAGGCTTGGCCTCTGATGGAACGCAGCGACGACGGCCCGTCCCTCACGAGGGACCTCGCGCTGGCAACTTGGGGACTCTTCGTCGGCTTGGCGTTCCTCCTGCTCGCGGCCGGTTTGTTCGGCACCCTGTTGGGTGTTCGCTCGGAGCTGATCAAACTCCCAACGGTCGTCAGCAGCCTGATCAGCGCGTCGTACTACGGCGGCTTCCTCGTAGGATCCCGCGTCGCTCTGTCGGCGCTGAGCAGGGTTGGTCACATCCGTGTGTATGCCGCTTTGGCATCCCTGCTGTCGGCGGCGATGTTGGCAGTCGGCCTCACCGAATCTGCGCCCGCGTGGGCGTGGCTTCGCTTCGTCACCGGGCTCTGCCTCGCCGGGCAATACGTGGTCGCAGAATCGTGGCTCAACAACTTGGCGACGAACGAGAACCGCGGCCGGCTGCTGGCCATCTATGCGGTCGTCACCTCCGGCGCTTTCGGCCTCGGGCAGGTCTTGCTGTTCGCCATCGATGCGCGGGTCGTCACCGGGTTCGCCATCGCGAGCATCATCACGTCACTTGCAGTCGCGCCGGTCGCTTTGTCGGAGGACGCGGTCGCCCCACCAGTGGTCGAACGAGAGCATGTCTCGCTGCGCGAGCTGGCCAAGACGGTGCCGACCGGGGTGTTCTCGTGTCTGCTCGTCGGGATGGCGCATGGGGCGTTGACGGGCATGGCTGCGATCTACGCGACGCGGGTCGGATTGTCCACCGGCCGCATCGGGCTGTTCGTCGCTGCGCCGAACATCGGCGGGATGCTGTTGCACTGGCCCGTGGCGGCAGCTTCGGACGACATCGACCGTCGTGCCGTGGGCTTCGCTGCGTCGATCGGCGCCATCGGCGCAGCGGTGTTGTTGTTGCTCGGTCCCTCGACAAGTCCGATGGCCCTGTTGCTGATCGCCCTGCTCGGTGGGTGCAGCTACCCGCTGTATTCCATCGCCGCCGCGTACACGAACGACTGGATCGAGCCGGAACACGTCAACGCCGCGGCGTCACAGCTGGTCACCTTGTACGGCCTCGGTGCCGTCGTGGGTCCGTTCGTCGCCGCGGGCATGATGATCGTCGTCGGGCCAAAGGGGTTCTTCTGGGCAGCAATCGGTCTGCACGCCATGTTGGCGGCTTTCTTCGTCTATCGCTTGCGGGCCTGGCGAGCCCCTCTGGCGAAGCGGCCGTGGGGCGAGGTGTCGTTGCCGGCGAGAGCGTTCTTCGTACCTGCGACGGTCGTCGCAATGGGTCGCCGCTACCGTCGCAAGTACCGTCGCTGAGCTTGCCCCCAGGTCAGGTCGTAGTCAGGTCGTGGTCAGCTCGAGATCGCCGCGATCTGTTCGTCGAACCCTGCACCCGACATCAATGCCTTGCAGCGCTCGAACCGTCCTTCTGCGTACGCCCAGAAGTCTTCCGCCGGATTTCCGTTGACGTGCTGGATCACACCCCACAACGTCCACAGCAGATCGCACAGTGCCTTGTAGGCCGTCATCCGACCGCGTTGCTCGGGTGGAGGTTCGTCGCCGAAGTACGCGTGCAGCAACGCGTCCTCCTGCTCCGCCGCGAAGGCGCCCTCCACGGCGAGATCACCGAGATCCCACATCGGATCGTTGTTGCCTGCGTACTCGTAGTCGATGACGAACATCTTCTCACCGGTGTCGAGGAAGTTCTCGCACAGCGGATCGCAGTGACACGGTGCGAGCGGAACCGGCGCTGCTTCGAGAGCCGCGCGCACCACGCCTGCCTGGTGCTGCACGTCGTCATACCCATCGGGAAGGACGGCTCCCTTCGCCGCCAGCAACGCTTTGTAGTCGTCGATCATCGGGAACAGCGAGAAATCGGTTGCGAAGCGGTCCGCTGTTGTGTGCAGCCGACGGAACGCAAGCCCGGCGCGGGCGACTGCATCGAGATCCCTGAACCGTTCGGCGGTCATCGTCGCAGCACCGTTGACGAACCGGGTGACCATCAGCCCATCGGAGGCATCGAAGAAGATCACCTCGGCGTTGACACCCGCTGCCGCTGCCGATCGAGCGGCGACTTCCTCGTCGACGCGGTTGATGTACTCACCCGTGCCCTCTCCCGGAACACGCAGCACGTACCGATCGTCGCCGACGGAGACCAAATGGTTGACGTTGGTCAGGCCGGCGAGCCGAGTCGTGGCAGCGTCGGTCGGCAGCCCCGCTCGCCAAAGGAAACCCTCGAGTTCGCTCACGACTTCAATCTCGAGTTCGTCGGGTCGTAGAGCGCGCCGTCGTGGCGTGTCGCTGGGATCGGCTCGCCGTAGACCTCGATCACGAAGTCGGCGCGGTCGGCCAGTTCGATCGGGACGTAGCCGTACGCAATCGGCTTGCCGATTGCGTACCCGAAGTTGGCACTGGTCGTGAAGCCCACCACCGTGTCGTCGGCGATGATCGCCTCACCACTAACCGGGTATGCCATCTGTTCGAGGGTGAAGGTGCACAGCTTGCGGTCAATGCCCGTCTCACGTTGGGCGGCAAGAGCGTCGCGTCCGCAGAAGTCGCCCTTGCGCATGTTGACGCGCCAACTGAGACCCGCCTCCCACGGCGTCGTGTCGGGTGTGATGTCGGTCGACCAGTAGAGGTAGCCCTTCTCCATTCGCAGCGTGTCGATCGTCCGGTACCCGACGTTTGCGATTCCGTGCGGGCGGCCTGCCTCGGCCAGCAACTCATAGACGTGCGCCGCGTACGAGGTCGGGACGTGAAGCTCCCAGCCCAACTCGCCGACGTAGCCGACACGCATCGCCAACACCGGTGCGGCACCGATGGTGATGTCGCGGGCGGTCGCGTAGCGAAGCGCTTCGTTGGAAACGTCGTCCTCGCTCACCGCTTGCAGCACGTCGCGAGCCATGGGGCCACAGAGGTTGATCACGGCATTTGCGGAGGTGAGATCGCGGATTTGAATGCGGCCGCTGTCGGGCGAGTTCGAGCGGATCCACCCCATGTCATGCGCGCCGAACGCGGAGCCCGTCACGACGTACCAATGCTGCTCTCCGAGGCGGGTCATGGTGAGATCGCACTCGATTCCGCCCTGCGGATTGCACAACTGCGTGTATGTGACCGTGCCAGCTGCCTTGTCCATGTCGGCGACCGACAGCCATTGCACGGCGTCGAGCGCACCTGGGCCGGTGATCTCGAACTTGGCGAACGATGTCTGGTCGATCAGGGCCACACGCTGCCGTATGGCGCGGTTCTCTTCTGCGACGTGGCGAAACCAGTTGGGCTCGCTGAACGAGGGCTGATCCACTGCGTCGACGCCCTTAGGTGCGAACCAGTTGGGACGCTCCCACCCGCCGCGCGAACCGAACACCGCGCCCTGCGATCCCAACGCGTCGTGCAACGGGCTGCGCTTCACGCCTCGGGAAGTGACGTGTTCGGTGCCGGGCGCAGCGAGCTTGTAGTGGTGCGCGTACAGCTCGACCATGCGCGAGCCCATGAAGTGGTGGGTCGTGTGGTGGAACGCGAAGCGACGCACGTCGAGCGGCCAGAGGTCCAGCGATGGGCGACCTTCCAGAATCCACTCGGCCATCATCTTTCCCGACCCACCACCTGCCGCGATGCCGTACAAGAAGCCTGTCGCGACGTAGTAGTTGTCGAGCTCGGGAACCTTGCCCATCACGAAATCGGCGTCCGCTGAATATGGGATCGGCCCGTTGATCATCGTGCGGATGCCGGCCTGCTCGATCACCGGCGTACGTCGCGCCGCCAGCGTCGCCAGTTGTTCGAAGCGGTCGAAGTCGGGCTCCAACAGTCGACGTTGAAACGCAGTCGGGATGCCTTCCAGACCGAATGGCACGGTGTCGGGCTCATAGCCTCCGACGAGCAGCCCTGGACCGTCGGGCTTGTAGTACACGAGCAGATCGGGATCGCGCATCGTCGGCATCTGACGCAGCTCCGCCGGCGTGAAGTCGGCGATGGGGCCCGTCAACACGTATTGGTGCTCAACCGCAACGGCAGGTATGCGAACGCCGGCCATCCTGCCAATCTCCATGCCCCACATCCCTGCGGCATTGACGACCATCTCGCAGGCGATCTCGCCAGGCGCACCGTCGGCATCGACGATGTGAACGGTCGATGCCCGGCGACCATCGACAGTAATCGAGGTGACTTTGGTGTGCTCGCAGATTTGCGCGCCGCGCATTCGCGCACCTTTCGCGATCGCCTGGGTGACGCTGGCCGGGTCGATGTATCCGTCGGTCGGTAGGAACGCCGCCGCAAGCACACCCTCGGTCGTCATCAACGGAAACAGTTCCTGAGCGCGGTGGGCGCTGACGATCTCCATCGGCAGCCCGAAGCTCTTGGCCATGGTCGTCAATCGTTTCAACTCCATGACCCGTTCCGGCGAGCAGGCGAGGCGCAGACTGCCGACCTGGTGCCAATCGACGACCTGTCCGGTCTCTTCTTCGAGGCGGCCGTACAGCTCGACAGAGTGTTCGAGCATGCGGGTGGTGTTGCGCGACGAACGAAGCTGACCGACGAGGCCAGCCGCATGCCACGTCGCCCCATCGGTGAGTTGATGTTGCTCGAGCAGGACGACATCGGTCTCGCCCATCGCCGTCAGGTGGTAGGCGATGCTGCAACCGATGATTCCACCACCGATGATCACGACGCGCGCTTGCGACGGCACGGTCATGACTTCACCCGCCCATTGGTGGGGTCGTAGAACGGTTGCAACGAGACCCCGGCAGCGACTCGGCTGCCCGCAACCTCCAATTCGTAACTGCCGCTGGTCACGAAGTCGGCGGTGACGCCTTCCGGATGGCGTACGTAGCCGTAACCGATCGAGCGACCGATCGTGTAGCCGTAGCCGCCGCTGGTGAGCCAGCCGACGCGTTGTCCATCGCGGTAGATGGTCTCCCTACCGAGCAGCACAACCGCGGGATCACAACTGAAACCGGCGAACATCTTGCGAACGCCGTCCCGGCGTTGGGCTGCGAGGGCGTCTCGTCCGCGGAACTCGATCTCACTGCGCAGCTTCACCGCCCAGCCGAGCCCCGCTTCGATCGGTGAATGATCCGGACCGATGTCGCTGCCCCAGGCCCGGTAGCCCTTCTCCAGGCGGCAGCTCTCGATCGCCCGATAACCGGCATTGGTCAAACCGTGCGCGGCGCCCGCTCTCATCAGGGCGTCGTACACCGTCGTGGCATATTCGACGGGAAGGTGCAGCTCCCAGCCGAGCTCTCCGACATACGTGACCCGCAGAGCGCGCACGGGGCATCCGGCGATGCCGATGATCCGCTGCGTTCCGAACGCGAAGGACTCGCTCGAAACGTCGGCGCTGGTCACTTCGTGAAGGATGTCGCGCGACCGCGGGCCCATGAGGGACAGCACCGTGTTGGCCGAGGTGATGTCGAAGAGCTGCGCGTTCATACCCGTTGGGATCGACCGTTGGATCCAGTCGAAATCGTGGGTGGCGAAGCCGGTTCCCGTCACGATGTAGAACTCGTCGTCGGCCACCCGGCACACCGTCAGGTCGCATTGGATGCCGCCCGAGTCGTCGAGCATCTGGCTGTATGTGAGCGAGCCGACCGGCTTGGCGACGTTGTTCGAGCAGATCCAGTTCAACGCGGCCAACGCATCGGGGCCCTTCAACGCAAACTTGGCGAACGACGTCTGATCGATCACGACCGCGGCCTCACGAGTGGCACGATGCTCGCGCCCAACGGCATCGAACCAGTTCTGTCGGTCGTAGCTGTAAACGTCGTGAGGGCTCTCTCCGCGCTCGGTCGAGGCGAACCAGTTGGGTCGTTCCCACCCGAGCTTCTCGCCGAAGCTCGCGCCAGCTTCGAGCAGGCGCGAGTACAACGGCGAGGTGCGGCACGGGCGACCGCTGTCGTGTTCTTCATACGGCCAAGCCATGGTGTAGTGCTTGCCATAGGCCTCGAGTGTTCGGGTGCGCACCCAGTCGGTGTCCTGATGCGGTCGGCCGAAGCGGCGGATGTCGACCACCCACAGGTCGTACGGGGCCACTCCGCGATCCACCCACTCCGCCAAGGCCATGCCGGCGCCTCCGCCGGCAGCGATGCCGAACGCGTTGAAACCCGCGCCGACGAAGAAGTTCCTCAACTCGGGTGCCTCGCCGAGTATGAAGTTGCCGTCCGGTGTGAAGCTCTCGGGACCGTTGATCAACTCGTTGATGCCGGCTGTCTGCAGGGCAGGCACACGTCCCATGGCCAGTTCCATGGTCGGTGCGAAGTGATCGAAGTCGCTCTCCAGCAGCTTGAAGTTGAAATCTCGCGGGATCCCGTTGTTCGCCCAAGGAACGGGGTTCGGTTCGTACCCGCCCATCACGAGCCCACCGACCTCTTCCTTGTAGTAGGTCAGCCGGTCGGGATCGCGCAGCGTCGGTAGGTCTCGGGGTACCGGTGGGTCGAACGGGGTTGTGATGACGTACTGGTGCTGCACCGAGACCAGCGGCACGTTGACACCGACCGTGGCAGCCAGCGAACGCGTCCACTGACCCGCGCAGCACACCACCGCGCTGCACTCGATGCGCCCCTGCGACGTGACGACGCCTTTGATCACACCGTCGACCACGTCGATCGCGATCACGTCGGTGTCCTCGCAGATCGTTGCGCCGGCTTGGCGGGCCCCGCGAGCCAGGGCCATGGTGATGTCGGTTGGGTTGGCCTGGCCGTCGGTCGGAAGGAACGCTGCGCCGATCACGTCGTCGATAGTCATCAGGGGCCACAACTCCTGTGCCTCGCGTGGTGACAGCAGGTGCATCTCGAGACCGAACGACTTGGCGGTGGTCGCCTGGCGCTTGACCTCGTTCCACCGTTCGTCGTTGCAGGCCAGCCGCAGGCCGCCGTTCATCTTCCATCCCGTCGCTTGACCGGTCTCTTCCTCCAACCGCTTGTAGAGATCGACCGAGTAGCCAAGCAATTGAGTGATGTTTGCGCTGCTCCGCAACTGCCCGACGAGACCTGCGGCATGGAAGGTGGATCCGGACGTGAGCTTGTGTCGCTCGATCAACACAGTGTCGGTCCAGCCCAATTTGGCGAGGTGATAGGCGGTCGAACAACCGACGATTCCGCCGCCTATGACCACGGCCCGAGCCGATGTTGGTTGCTCCGTCACTTGCCGTGCCTCCGCTGTCGAGTCCCCGTCGGGAGTATCGCCAGCGTATGACTAGCATCGGCGACGTGGGGCAAACCAACCCGTCGATCTCCGTGCGCGGCCTGTGGAAGGTGTACGGCCCGAAACCGGAACGCGTCGTCGGCTCTGCGCTGGCGGACCTGCCGCGCAAGCAGCTCGAGGCCCAAACAGGCAACGTCGTGGCGATGCGCGACATCGACATGGACGTGGCACCGGGTGAGGTGTTCGTCGTGATGGGACTTTCAGGCAGCGGCAAGTCGACGTTGATTCGCTGCCTCACCCGTCTGATCGAACCCACCGTTGGAACCGTACGAATCGGTGATGTCGATGTGACAAAGGCCGACAAGGACACGCTCCTCGATGTGCGCCGTAACAAGGTCTCCATGGTCTTCCAACACTTCGGCCTGCTGCCGCACCGGACGTTGACCGACAACGTTGCCTTTGGCCTCGAAGTTCGTGGCGTCGACAAGGTGGCCCGTCGCCGCAAGGCCAACGAGACGCTCGAACTGGTCGGGTTGTCGGAGATGGGCAGCTACCGTCCGCATCAGTTGAGTGGCGGGCAGCAACAACGCGTCGGCCTGGCGCGGGCGCTGGCCACCGAACCCGACATCTTGTTGTTCGATGAACCGTTCTCGGCGCTCGATCCGCTGATCCGTCGCGACATGCAAGACGAAGTGGTGCGCCTGCGTCGCGAGGTCAACAAGACGATGGTCTTCATCACCCACGATCTGTCCGAAGCGTTGCGCCTCGGCGACCGCATCGCGATCATGCGCGACGGTCGCTTCGTGCAGGTCGGAACGCCAGAGGCCGTTGTGGTCGAGCCCGCCGACGAGTACGTCGAGAACTTCGTCCGCGACGTGCCGCGAACGTTCGTGGTACCCGTCGAGCACGTCATGCGCGACGTCAACGGCGACCGGTTCTGCGGATCGGTTCCGCTCGGCACCAAGGTCCGAGACATCGTCAAACTCATCGCTCACTCCGAGTACCCCGTGCAGGTGGTCGATGGCGCCGGCAAGGAAGTCGGCTGCGTTGACCGAGTGCACGTGTTGTCAATGATCGCAGGCGGCGCCGAGTGACCCAGGCGGTACCTGCCCTGCCGACGCCGGCGACGACAGCGGTCTCTCGCCGAACGCTGGTCAGGCTCGTGGCAGCCGCCGGTGCCATCGTCGCAATCGTGATCTACAAGATCACGCGCGGGCAGGACGTGCCAACGTGGCTCGACCTACATGTGCAGCGTCACGCCCAAAACGCATACCACTGGATCACACAGAACACCGGGCGCAACTTGGTGCTCGACGCAATCAAGTCGCTTGGTACCGGCATCACGTGGTGCGTCAAGCGCGCGCTATCGCTGCTGCATGTCCTGCACTGGACCGGTGTCATCGCGTTGGTCTTCGTGATCGGATACATGCGTGCTGGCCTGCGCACTGCGGTCTTCGCCGCTGCCGCGATCTTTGCGGTTGGGCTGTGCGGCTATTGGGATTTGACGATGATCACGCTGGCAATCATGACCGTGGCGGTCGCGTTGGCAATGTTGATCGGCGTGCCACTGGGCATCTGGTCGGGGTTGTCGGACGGCGCCGAGCGCCGTCTGCGCCCGCTGCTCGACACTGCACAGGTGATGCCAGCGTACGTCTACCTCATCCCGTGCGTTGCGTTCTTCGGTATCGGCATCCCTGCCGCTGTGGTGGCGACGTTGATCTACTCGGTGCCTCCGGCGGTCCGCCTCACCAGCCTCGGCCTACGCCAGGTGCCTGTCGTATCGACCGAGGTCGGTCGATCGTTCGGTTCGACCGGGCCGCAGTTGCTGGGCAAGGTACAGCTTCCGCTGGCGCGTCGAACGGTGCTGCTCGGCCTCAACCAAGTGATCATGATGGCGTTCGGCATTGTCGTGATCGCATCACAGATCGGCACCGGCGACGTCGGTGGCGTGGTCCTCGCAGGCCTACAGAAACTCGACGCCAAACTGGCCTTCGCGGGTGGCTTCTCGATCGTGTTCGCGGCAATCGCCCTCGATCGCATCACCACCGGCGAACGAGCACTGAAGCATGGTCGTCCGGTCACGGTGTGGATCGTCGACGGCCGCAGGATGTGGGCAGCCGGGCTCGGCGTAGTGGTCCTGGCAGCACTAGGAGCCAAGTTGCTCAGCGTCCAGGACTTCCCGTCGTGGCGTGTCGGTCTCGGCTCGTGGGCCAAGTCGGTGATCGACTGGCTCAACAAGCACGCCCGTCACGGCGTGCCGTTGATCGGGGGCACGGATTCGATCAACACGTTCTTCGTGCGCGACATCCTCAACCCAATCCGCGGCGTGTTGCAGTCCGCGGCGTGGTGGCTGGTCGTCGGCTTCTTCGCCGTCGTCGGCTGGATCAGCAAGGGCTGGAGACTTGCCCTCCTGTGCGCGCTCGCACTCATTGGCATCGCCTCAATGAACAACTGGGACCTGGCCATGGACACCCTCAGCCAGGTACTGGTCGCCGTGGTCCTCAGCGTCAGCCTTGCCATTCCGATCGGTATCTGGAGCGGCAGGTCGCGCTGGTTGGAAACGGCTCTGCGACCCTTCCTCGACACGGCACAAGTGCTGCCGCAATTCGTCTACCTGGTGCCAGTCGTCTTCCTGTTCAACGTCGGCCGCACGCCAGGTGTGATCGCTGCAGTGATCTACGCCCTGCCGCCGGGCATTCGCTTGGTCAGCCTCGGCCTCAAGGAGGTTCCGTTCGCGCCACGCGAGGCGGCGATCTCGTTCGGAGCCACTCCACGCCAGGAACTGATCAAAGTGCAGCTCCCACTGGCATTCAAAGCGATCATGCTCGGAATCAATCAGGTGATCCTCATGGTGCTGGCCAC
>JANMRB010000320.1:0-1872 GCA_031370825.1 Ilumatobacteraceae bacterium | reverse complement strand
CCTGATCATCAGGGTGATAGGACCTACGGAAGCGAGCGGTCCTGAGTCCAGTTCAAACGTGCGCTCGTCTACGAAAGCTGGCTCTTCGAATTCCGCGATGTGATTGTTAATGACGATCTGGTGGCCCTGTCGATATCGACCGAGGCGTCGTTCAACGTATGACTTTGTCTGCAGTACATCTCCGGCCTTAGTGGTCAGGCCCTCGATCTCGATCTTGGTGCCAGGTGGATCAGCCGTCGGCTCTTCCCGAACTAGTTCCGTCACCGCAAACGGCTCACCGTCCTTGGCCGCTTCGATGTCTGAGCGGCGGAGCTGGACTGAGTTCCTGCGACCGTTCTTGACCGAGGTCACGCGCAGCGCACTCGCCATTCCGAATGCCGCTGACTTGCCCGTGCCAAACCGGCCTCGGACGGTCTTGCCTTCGGCGCGTTGGGCGTTCTCGCCGTGCATGGTGAAGAACCGCTCTAGGTCGTGGCGTGACATCCCCCGGCCATCATCCTCAATGGTCAGGCGACCACCACCGACCTGGACTCGGCAATGGACGGGTTGGTTACCGTGCGGATTGTCGAGGGAGTTCGAGACATACTCCCAGACGATCTTGGGCACAGTGTTGAAGTACGCCGAGCTTTGGAGAAAGTCTCGTGCGACGTGGCTTCTAACGACGATGCTCAACGAGGGGCCCCCTTGCTTCGGTACCGCAGTTCGAGATCAGTGATCACGGATTGCGTCGCCGGGTCGTCCGCGAACGATTCGAGAACGATGGACAGGCGCTGGCGATACTTCTCGGGTGTCACGTAGCGGTCCACGCGCAGCAGCTCGCGGAATTCCTGAGGTGTCACTGTCGCGACCCCCCCAGACATTGCCTTCAGGAGCGCGTGAGACGCGAGGACGCGCTGTTTCTCGGCCGCTCGCACCGGAACGTCAAGACGCATACGCCCGGTCGCCTGACCATCGCCAACCAACTCGTCCAGCTGAGACGCCCACCTGACCCCAGCCGGCGTCAGGCTCCAGCCCTGCTTGCGGGCGCCGACGACGAGCTCGCCGTTCGCTTCCTTTCTCGCGTCCGACAATCCATCGCGGACCTGGGCGAGATCGATCTGCTCTGCGTACTTACGCCAACGGAACCGATGCGGTGCGATCTGGAAGCACTCGACAGCGATGTCCTCGATATCGACCGGACGGGTGCTACCGCCTAGCCGAAAGAGCGCGGCGATGACGTAGTCAACGGTTCGGAGCGACCCATCGACGGCGAGCTTCCTAGGGTTTGGCATCAGACGCCAGAGTGCCGTGGCTCACGTGTCGTGACTCCCCTCCACAAAGACTCGCGCGGTGATCGACAGGGACTGACCCAGGCTAGCAGGATGAACCGCCCTGGGTTCGATGCAGACTCTTCGAAACGATCGCCTGCGCCGTCGTCGCTCATTTCTCTCTCGGGTCTCTAGCCCGTGCGACTTGGGCACATCGCCCGGTAGTCGCACCACTCGCACGGCTCCCCCGGCGTCGCCACGAACTCGCCCGCCCGCATCCGCGACACCCGGGCCAGCACTTCCGCCCGGGCGAGGTCGAGCTGCTCGTCGGTGCGGGTCGTGGACAGCCGCAGGGCGGACTCGGTGAAGTACAGGGTGACCCGTTCGGGGGTGCCCAGGCCCAGGGCGTCGCGGCAGGCGAGCGCGTAGATCGGCAGCTGGAGGCTCTCGTCGACGCCCTTCTGGGATGAGACGCGACCGGTCTTGTAGTCGATGACCTCGATGCCGCCGGAGGGCAGGCGGTCGATCCGGTCGATCGAGCCGGTGATGACGACGGGCGCGCTGCCATCGGTCACGACCTGCCACCGTCCGCTCCGACACTCGCGACGAACCGGTCGACATCGAA
>JANMRB010000288.1:0-4975 GCA_031370825.1 Ilumatobacteraceae bacterium | reverse complement strand
CCTGACCGCCTTCGACTGAGCGCGGCCCTATTCGGTAGGCCACGAGAGTCTTGCCGTGAGTCGGATCCGAACTTGAAGGCCACATTGGACTCACACCGGATCTGGTGGAATGCCTCGACTTCGAGCAACTCGCCCGTATGCGTCCGATCGTTGCCGACCGTCGGCAGTTCCTCGACGGCGGCATCGTCCTTCGTTCCCACGTCGGTCGACGATCCCGAATCCGGCGCGAACAAGGCCGCGTGGAGTCAGCGCCACGCCACGATCGAAGGCGCCAGCCACTTCCTACAAGAAGACAAGGGCACCGAACGGGCAGCGGTCATCATCGACTTCATCGCCGCGAACCCGTAAGCGAGAACGAGCGCCCCCACCGGCTCGGCTGTGACAACGAGGACAATCGATCTCCCTCACGTCGCTCTCCTCGGTACCCGACGGGTAGGTGGTTCTGTCGCTGTGTTGCCAGTGGGACTCGCCAGGGCGCGCTCGAGACCGGTGAACAGATCGACCACGTCGGCTGCTTCGAAGACGCGGTACCGCTGTCGCCCGACGTTGCGTTGGCGCAGCACGCCGGCGGCCTCGAGCCGGTTGACGGCTTCACCTGTTCGCATCTCGGAGCGCCCGATCAGTCGCGCGGCACTCTCGACGGTGATCACCGGGACACCCGGCAGCAGGTCGAGGAGGAGTTCGACTGCCGAGTTTGCACGGACGCGTCCCACGCGTACGCGCCACGCAAGGTCGACCGCGTCGATCTGCGTTGCGTACGCCTCGGCGTCGCCACACGATCGTGCCCCTGCGGTGGCGAACGTGCGAAGCCACGTGCTGGCACCGGCTGAGCGTTCCGGGCTGGTCGGCGCGCCGAGGTGCCGGTACGCAGTGAGACCCGCGATGTAGTCAACCGCCCAGGTGGCGAGCACGAGGCTGATCGGCGGGACGAAACGGGGCGCGAGGCCGCGTCGGCGAAGGATCACGTGGATGAGGGCGCGTCCGGTACGGCCGTTGCCGTCTGTGAACGGGTGGATCGTCTCGAACTGCGCGTGCGCGATCGCCGCTTGCACGAGGGTTGGATGGTCGTCGCCGTTGACGTAGCCGAGCAGGTCGTGCAGCAGGCCTTTGACGGCCTCCGGTGGTGGCGGGACGAAGGCCGCCGAGCAAGGGTTGTAGCTGCTGCCGCCGATCCAGTTCTGAACCGTGCGGACCACGCCCCCGACCGCCGGTGTCGGGGACCGTTCCATCAAAACCCGATGGATGCCGAGCAGGTCGTCGAGGGTGATCGTGCCGGTCGACGAGCCGAGTTCGACAGCCGCCTCCATCGCCGCGACGTTGGCGAGCACTTCGACCGCGATCCGATCGGCAGCGTCGCCCCCCTGGGCGAGCACGACTTCGGCGTCGAGGAGTCGCCGCGGCCCCGCCTCGAGCCCCTCGATCTTCGACGAGGCGACCGACTCGGCGCGCAACAAGAACCTTGCGAGTCCCTCCAAGCTGACGTGCGAGGTCCCTGAGCTGTTCAGCCGTCGAATCGCTGCTTCCGCATCGGTGAGGTCAGCGACGAGATCAGCGGGAAGAGCAAGGTTCCAGCCGGCGAGCGGGTCGGGCAGGTAGGCGTCGTAGTGACAGCTCTGACGATCGCGGCGGCCCATTCCCTCGAACGAGGCGGTCCAGCGGTGTCGGATGAGCTCTGCCACAACCGTTACCTCGTCCCTCTCTAAGTAACGCTTGTATTCTAACCGTTACTCAGGTAGGAGACAACCAACGCGACCTACTATCCCTCGCACAGCAAGTCGGCGTAGTTCGACGATTCAGCAGACCGAGGATCGAGACGAACCTCGCGACGATCCGGGGGAGCGGCCCCGGGCTCGCTTGAACGCGCGACCGAACGCCTCCTCCGAGTCATAGCCGACTCGACGCGCCACCGCGGCGACGGTGAAATCTGTTGTCAACAGCAGATCCTGAGCGAGGTGCATCCGCCACTCGGTCAAGTAGCGGATCGGTGAACGACCGAGGACTGACCGAAACCGATCGTCGAGCGAGGACCGCGACACGGCGACTTCTGTCGCGAGCCCGGCAACGGTCCACTTCTGGTCCGGCCGCGCGTGAAGTCTCGCCATCGCAGGACTGCTCGTCCGCCATCGCCTGGTGGCGATCACGGACACGCTCCCGGAGCTGTATGACGAGTGGGAGCAGTGGTCCGCGGAGGTCAGCGAGAGTCACACCACCTACCCAGTGTTGATGCGCTTCCGGTCGCCTGAGGCGTGGTACTCGTGGGTGCTCGCGCTGCTGGCAGTACTCGACGCCGCGGCGATGCACCTGTCGCTCAACCCCACGACGGCGCCATCGGAAGCACGGCTGTGCCTGCGGATGGGTTTCACCGCGTTTCGTCGGATGGCGACATCCCTCGGCTGGGAATACGACCCGGACCCGTTGCCGGATGCGAAGATCGCGTTGACCTTCGCCGAGTTCGAACACGCCGTCGGGCTGCTCGCCGAAGTCGGGTTCGAGATGGAGCGCACCGCGGAAGAAGCGTGGCCTCATTTCACGGGATGGCGGGTCAACTACGAGATGTTGGCGTACCGACTGGCCGACGCCACCGTCGCCCCACCGGCCCCATGGTCGGGCCCGCGCAAACACCTGCGACTGGCAGTCGCGAACCCGAATCGCCCACCACACCGGGCCCCGGGTGGCGGGGAGCGGCCCTACCGATTGAGCGGTCGCCCAGATGCAGAGCTTTGACCGCCTCGCGCTCGCGGTCGGCCGCGTAGCTAACGGTGGATAGTTCGGCCTGCGGCAGCCATCAGCCGTTCGGTGTCGGTCGCGTCGGTCGGGGGTTCGGTGGCAGCTTTTATGATGCCCATCGCTCGTGCCCCATCGGTGCACGTCACCTCCGCGACCGCCGAGATTGCCGGAATCGCCTGGGGCTCGAACTCGATCGGGCGACCGACGCTTGACGAGAGATCCCAGGCATGGGCGATCGCATCGATGATCGCGAAATTGACCACCGCCGCACCGGGCAGCTCGCCGAACGGCGTCCCGTGCATCGCATCCAGCACTCCTGGTGTGCCCCACATCGCCAGCGCGCGCGTCGCGACGTCGGCGGCGATGGGTGCGAGATCGCCCTCGAGGGGCACCGCGCCCATCGTGTCTTGCCCCGACACGAGTTGTTGACCGGTGACGATGCCGGCCCACAGCAGTTGGTTGTTCAGCGCGTGGCTGGCCAGCCGACGGACCGTCCACGGCTCGCAGTTGGTCACGGTTTCCATGTGCGAGTCGTCGAGCGACGCCACCGTCCGTCGTAGCTCTTCCATGGCGTATTCGAGCGTCGCCAACTGATCCATCGTCGCCCCCTTGATCGGTGAACGGCACGCTACTCGGCTCGACGGGGGCTGCTGCCCGGCCGTGCGCCGTCGGAACCCGAACTAGCGTTGCGTTAGTGCCGGCGGATCTCCCCGCGGGGACGGTGACGTTCCTGTTCAGCGACATCGAGGATTCGACGCGGCTGTGGGAAGAAGCGCCCGCGGAGATGGCGGCCGCAGTGGAGATCCACGACGGCATCGTGCGGGGGACGATCGAACAGCACGGCGGCTATGTGTTCGCCACCGGCGGCGACGGTTTCTGTGCAGCGTTCTCGACGGCACCAGACGCTGCTGAAGCTGCCGTGGAGATTCAGCAGAAGTTGCTCGCCGAGCCGGACACCGTTCCCTTCGGGGTACGGATCGGTCTTCACACCGGCGAGGCGACCGAGCGAAATCGTGACTACTCCGGCACCGAGGTGAACCGTGCGGCGCGGTTGATGTCGACCGCCCATGGCGGGCAGATCGTGGTGTCTGACACGACCAAGGTGTTGTTGCGGAATCGGTTGGCACTCCGGCCGCTCGGCGACCATCGACTCCGCGGTCTTGGCCGGCGGATGACCGTGCATCAGGTCGTCGCCGATGGGCTCCCGTCGGAGTTCCCGCCGCTTCGTAGCCTGGGGTCGTTCGCCGGCAACCTGCCTCAGCAGCTGAGCTCGTTCGTCGGTCGTGATCAGCTACTGGCCGAGGTTGCCGACCTGGTGCGGTCCAACCGGCTGGTCACGTTGAGCGGCGTCGGGGGCGTCGGCAAGACACGGCTCGCCGTCGAGGTCGGTGCTGAGATGGCAGATGAGTTTCCCGACGGTGTGTGGCTGGTCGAGCTCGCTCCAGTCGGTGACCCTTCGTCGGTACCTGCTGCCATCGCGACCGCATTGGGCATCACACCACAGGGAGATGTCGCACTGATCGACACCGTGGCCGAGGCCGTCGCCGGCCGACGGCTCTTGCTGTTGGTAGACAACTGCGAGCACGTGCTCGACGCCGCAGGCGCGGCCATCAGACAGATCCTCGATCGCTCCGGGTACGCCAAGGTCCTGACGACCTCACGCGAGTACCTGTGGGTCGCCGGCGAGACGCTGCTGACTGTCTCTCCTCTGGCGCTCGACGGTGGCATCGCATCCGATGCCGTCAAGTTGTTTGTCGAGCGGGCCAGCGCAGCCCGTCCCGGCTTCGGGTTGTACGACACGCAGAGCGCCGCCGCGGTGACCGAGATCTGCGAGACCCTCGACGGGCTGCCCCTCGGTATCGAGCTGGCAGCGGCTCGGATGGCCTCGATGAGCGCGGTCGAGGTCAGGAATCGACTTGGCGATCGCTTCCGACTGCTGAAGGGATCGGATCGGCGGCCGGAGCGCCAGCAGACGCTGACACTCGCGGTGGGCTGGTCCTACGATCTGTTGAACGATGACGAGCGCGAACTGCTGCGCAACGCATCGGTCTTCTCCGGCGGGTTCGATCTGGCGGGCATCTCCTCGGTCGTCGAAGATGCGGACGACGTCGACGTGCTCGAGCGGCTCGACTCGTTGGTCCGCAGGTCACTCCTGGTCGTCAACCACGCCGCCACCAACACGAGATACGGCATGTACGAGACCATCAGGCAGTTCGCCGAAGAGCAGCTGTCGGCCACCGGTGGGCTC
>JANMRB010000262.1:0-5837 GCA_031370825.1 Ilumatobacteraceae bacterium | reverse complement strand
CCAGTTCCAAGCGAGGTGTTCGTACGAGAACCTGGCGGGTCGCCAAGCCCTGCGTGAAGGCCCGCGTCGGTGCCGTGAGGCTGATCGGTCGCGCTCCAGCCACCCGCATCGGTGGCAGCGTCGCCCAGTCCCGCCGTGCCGAATCCTGCCGTGCCGAATCCTGCCGTGCCGGCGCGACGACACCGGTGGTTGTGGTCGAGCCTTCACCTCCCCCGGGCGCTTTGGCGCCAGGATCTGGGGTGGGAGAGAGGGCGTGACGGGCGAACGGCCATTTCATCAGGAGCCGGTGCCGTTGATCTCTCGATTGATGTCACCGATCGCGTTGATGAAGGTCCGCCGCAGCGGATGCTCCATCGCCAGGATCGATTCGAGCGGCCAATGGAAGTAGTAAGCGACGTACGAGACCTCTTCCACCAACTGCGCGGTCGCGTACGTCATGATCCCCCCGGCGCATCACCGCTGATGTCGACAGCGAACCCGTGCGCGCATTTGGGACATGTCACGTTGACTCGTGTGCCACCGTCCTGGTTGATCCGGCGGTAGAGGTCCTGCAGGAAGGCGAGGTCGGAGGCGAACAGGTTCTCGATCACGCGACTGTCGACTTCGGGCAGTGTGCCGAGCGTCGTCACCGTCCTCGTCAGCAGCAACACCGACAGGTATGCGGGATTCTCGCGCACCCGAGAATCGGTTTGCGGCCAGATCTCGTCGCCCGCCGTAGCCAGCCGCATCACACCATCGCGATGCAACTGGCCACGAGCATCTAGGTACCCGCGTGGAAGGCTGAACGGGAACTCTGTGCTGAGCGACGGCCGTTCGGGGGAGGTGGTGCTCCCTTGCGCCCGGTCGAGCATCGGCGTGCTCACGCCGCGACTCGCTGCAGATGATCACACACGATCGTGACGGTCTCGGTCAAGACCTCCGACGATCCGGCGCGGAGAGCGCCGAGCTCGATCTTGCACGGCCAGGCGTTCTCGAGGTGATAGCGGGCGACGGGCTTTCCGGCGGCATCGAACATCACCAGCGAGCAACTCTTGCGGGCTGCTCCCATCTCGCCGAAGCGGGCTGCCTCATGCCAGGTCCACATCTGCGGATCCTGGGTCTGGGCCCTCTTCAGGACGATGGTCGCCAACACGGGATTGGATGGGATGTTCATCTGCACCAGGCCCTTCTCGCCTGACTCGACGAACTCGACCGTCTTGATCTCGGTGCGCACACCTTGAAGCTCCGAGAAGGAGGCGATCTCATAACCGTCGACGGTGATCGAGAACCGCGCGGCTGTGATTGGACTGCTTTCAGGCATTGGTCAGGCTCCTCATTCCTCAAGTCCGGCGCCGCCGGAGAACTGGCTGATGCGGAACACGACGAACTCCGCAGGCTTCACTGGGGCGATGCCGATCTCGACGGTCAAGATGCCGGCGTCACGGTTCTCGGGCGGGTTGTTCTCCTCGTCGCACTTGACGAAGAACGCCTCAGCCGGTGTTCGGCCGAACAGCGCCCCGTCACGCCACACACGACGCAGGAACATCGTCACCGTGCGCCGCACCGAGTCCCACAACTTCTGGTCGTTCGGCTCGAACACGACCCAGTTCGTACCGGACAGGATCGACTCCTCGACGAAGTTGAACAGCCGGCGCACGTTGAGGTAGCGCCACTCGGGATCGCTCGACAGTGTGCGGGCGCCCCACACGCGGATGCCCTGGCCCGGGAACGAACGGACGCAGTTGACGGCGACTGGGTTGAGCTGGTCGTGCTCGCCCTTGGTGATGTTCAGTTCCAACGAGATCGCTCCACGGATGACCTCGTTTGCGGGTGCCTTGTGCACGCCACGGGTGTCGTCGTTGCGGGCCCAGATGCCGGCGATGTGGCCGGACGGCGGGATGAAGATCGCTTTGCCACGTGTGGGATCCATCACCTTCAAGCGCGGGTAGTACAGCGTTGCGTACTTGCTGTCGTATCCGGCCTCGTTGACTCGCCAGTCCTTGATCTGCTGAGCGTTCAGCGACGGTGGCGGGTCGAGGATGGCGACCCGATCGGCCATCAACTCGCAATGAGCGATCATCGCCAGTTGCACGGCCTTGAAGCCCTCCATGTCGAGCATGCCGCGCTCGAACGCGGCCGTCAGGTCCGGAACGCACAGCATCGTGACCTCGTCAATGGCCTCGAGGCCGCCGAAACCGGTGCGATCCGCGGAATCGCCGACGTAGTCGGCCGGTGAGACCTGCATGTTGTCGGGCATGCCCGTTCCACCGGAAAGATTGATGCGCGAGTCCCGGCGCAACTCCATCGTGCCGCCACCGCGGACCTCTTCGACCGAGATCAACTTCGAGTCCGCCTTCACGCGAGTTGCGACGTTGTTGGCGCCCTTGCGCAGGGTGACGTTGTCGAACGTCTCTTCGACCTTCTCGCCACGCTTCACGACCAACTTGAACTGGTCGTTGTTCTCTCCGGGCTCGGATGGGTCCGTGGTCTCGACCGTGAGGCCGTCGCCGGCCGGGCCGCTCTCCAACGCCTTGACGACCAGACCGGCCTTGCCTTCGCCGGCTGGCAGTTCGCCGTGGGCGACTGCGGCCTTGGCATCAGTTTCGGCGTCGTCACCTCCGATGCGAACGACGTATGCGGCACCGCCTCCGTTGAGGAAGTACCCGTACACCGCGTGGGCGAGGTAGGAGCCCTCGACGAAATCGCCGAAGCTCTGGGTGAACTGGGTCCAGTTGGTCACCAGCGTCGGTTGGTTGGCGGGGCCCTTCTCGGCAAATCCAACGAAAGCGGCAACCGCTGTACCGACTCCCTCAATCGGCTTCGACCCAGACGACACCTCCTCCATGTAGACGCCGGGCGACAGATAGGTCGGCATGGGTGGTACTCCTTCGTCGGACGATACGGATCGTGCACCTCGGACCCGCGGCCCGTGGATGCCTTCAATATGACGGTCGAGCAATCGGCCTCATAGGTGCGCTCGATCCTCGGGTGGGGCAATGCGACGTGCACGAATGGGCACACCTCGGTGTCCGTTGACGTCTTTTGTCTGGCCGTCGGCAAGCGGACACTTTGCGAGTGATCGCCGACGCAGACCGATCGCTATCGAACTTCCTCGTGTCGATGCTCGATTCGGGGACTTCGGTGACGTTCGAAACTCCGACCGACGATTGGGCCAAAGCGGTGAAGCGGCCCGCGGTCTCGTGCTTCTTGCATCGCGTCGTCGAGGACATCGGCCGTCGTGCGGCTGACTGGTCCGACGAGCGCAAACCTGACGGTCGTGTCGGTGGTCGTCAACCACCGGTTCGTCACTATCAATTGCACTATCAGGTCAGCGCGTGGGCCAAAACTGTCGAAGACGAGCATCGCCTGTTGGGTCGGGTCATGGAGGCGTGCCTGGCCGGTGAGATCGTGGCCGCCGAACATCTGGCCGGCGTGCTCGAAGGCGAGGAGCAACCTCTGCTCGTTCGCCTCGGCGTGCCCGTGCCCGATCCCGGGCCGCAGGCGCACGACGTCTGGTCGTCGCTCGGCATGCCGTTGCGCGCATCGCTCGAGTTGACGCTGGTCGCACCACTGCGACCGGCGCTGGTCACCGACATCGCCCCGCCGGCCGAAGAGTTGTCCATGCTGATGGAGAAGATCGGGCCTGCTGCGCAGCGGGAGGGCTCGGCCGAGACGATTCTGCTCGCCGAAAAGCGGTGGACCGCTTTTCGGATTCGCGAGAAGTCGTCGTCAGACGATTAGACGATGCCGGCCTTGACGGCGTAAGCGACCGCGTGTGACCTGTTGCGAAGGTTGAGCCTCGTCGTTACATCGTGGATGACGTTCTTGATCGTTCGCTCCGAATAGGCGAGCGCGCTGGCGATCTCGTTGGTGCCGAGCCCGTCGGCGAGCAGCTTCAACACCTCTCGCTCGCGGCCACTGAGCCCGTCTGGGCCGATGCCACGCGGTGTCAGCACGTCTTGCTGCAGCCTGCTGACCTGGTTCAAAAGACGCCCGATCAGGTCGGGGGCCAGGGTCCCATCGCCGTTCGCCGCGGCGACCACGGCTCGCGCCAGGACTTCCGGGCTGGCCTCGCGACGGCGCAGCACGCCCGAGACGCCGGCCTCGACCGCGATCATCAAGCCGTTGTCGTCGAGCTGCGTAGCCACAAGAACCACGCGTGGACAACCGCCGCGCTGGATGCCTCGCACGACCCGAACAGTCGCCTCATCGATCTCGTCGGTGACCACCACGGCCACGACGGCATCGTCGATGCATTCTCGTTCCACGACGTAGGCCTCGGGTCGACCACGCAATTGAGCCGCGACGCCTGCCTCTGAAATTGGATCCTCGCCGTGTACGTAGACGGCTAGCCGATCGGACATCTTCCGTTCCTCCATCTGGATGTCGCCTGCTCGAGAGCGGCGCATTCGTGCCATGTGGTGAGACGGCGATGTCCGTCTCTGATACCCCTTTGCCATACCCCTTCGCGACCCCGTGCGGATTCTTCGTTTCGTTGCGGGATCGGCGAGAGCATGCGCTCGACGCCTCAACGAGCAATCAACGGCGACTCAACGGGCAACCGATCTGCCCCGACACAACTCTTTCGGGTGACAAGCCGGTCACTACGATCCTCGCATGGGTTCGAGCGCGTCTCTCGATCGACCCGAGCTCGCTGTTGAACCCGGTCAAGAGGTCACGGCGCAGCTCAGGGTTCGTAACAACGGTTCCGTCGTCGATCAGTTCACTTTCGAAGGGCTGGGTACGGGCGCGGCCTGGATCGACGCCGAACCGGAAGTCCTGTCGTTGTTCCCAGGGGCAGAAGGAGCCGTCACGGTCCACTTTCGGCCGCCGCGATCGCCGAACACTCCTCCCGGACCGACACCGTTCGGCATCAAGGTCGTGTCGGGCGAGGACCCGATGGGCTCAGCGGTCGAAGAAGGCGTCATCACCGTCGGGCGTTTCGCCGACCGGACGGTCGAGCTCTACCCCCTGACTGCACGCGGCCGGCGCAAGGGACAGTTCCAGGTAGCTGTCGACAACCGCGGCAACGCTCCCATCACTGTCGAGTTCTCAGGGTCGGACCCGGAGAACGCCTGCATGTACCAGTTCGCCACTGTCGCGGAAGTGATCGAGCCGGGCACCGCCCGCTTCACCAAGCTCGACGTCGTCCCGCGCCAACGGTTCTGGAAGGGCCCACCGAAGACCCATCAGTTCCAGGTGGTGGTCACCGAGATCGCCCGCCACGCCGAACTGCCGGCGCCCTCGATGGCCGCCGCTGCCCCCGGTGCACCGCCGCCGCCCGGCGCGATCACGTCGCCGGTTCCGGTCGTCGCTCCCGTGCCCGAGACCGTCAACGGCACGTTGTTGCAAGAGGCGATGCTGCCTCCGTGGCTGATCAAGGCGGTGATCGCATTGATCGCCCTCCTGTTGATCCTGTGGATCCTGTGGATCACGCTGTTCAAGCCGACAGTCGAGTCCGCGGCGAAGGATGCCGTCGAAGCACCGCTCGCCTCGCTGAACGAAAAGGTCGACGCGCTGACCCCGACTACCGCCGGCGGAGGTGCTGGTGCCGGTGCGACCACGACCACGGTCGCCGCGGGAGGCGCAGGGACGCCGACTGTCACGACGACCACTGTTCTCGGCGACGTTGTGGCGCCCACGACCACGACACCGACGTCCACGTTCTCCACGCCGTTCGGCAACCCGGCCGACTTCCAACTGGGCTTCGGTGTGCAGGTGTCGCCGGGGGCCAGTCAGGACTTCACCAATCCCTTCTCGTCGACGTTCGCAGTGACCGACATGGTCTTGCAGAACCCGAATGGAGACACCGGCTTCGTCCAGATCAAACGCGACGGCAACGTCATCATGCAGTCGGC
>JANMRB010000259.1:0-7575 GCA_031370825.1 Ilumatobacteraceae bacterium | reverse complement strand
AGACCCTCGAGCTCGCAGCGCGCAGTTGTGAGATCTTCGAGGTCGTCGTCGGACAGTGGGGTGACGCGAAAGCCGTGTTGCGGTTCGGACTGGACCAAACCCTGTTCGGCCAGCCGAGTCAGGCCCTCGCGCAGCACGCTGGTGCTGCAGTCGTACCGGTCGGTCAGTTCGGCAAAACGCAGGCGAGTGCCAGGAAGCACACGGCCGGCCAAGATGTCGGTGCGGAGCTGCGCGTAGACCTGCTCGCCACGTGTGATGGCTGCCAGGGGCGAGCGGTGCCGCGCCGGCTGGGCGTTGGCTCGATCATCGACCGCAGCACCGTTCTTTCCGGTACCCCGCACGGCTTTTCCAGTTCCCCCCATGGGCGCATAGTCAAGCACTTTCGGGAATGACGCGCAATATCGAAATTTTCTTGACATGTCGAACATCGGAGCGGTAGAACGATTGTTCCGACCGGCAGTCAAGTAGGGGGTCCAACATGGGGGTGTCGCGATGAGTCTGCACGGCCTTGCAGAAATGACGCTCGGCGTGCCCAACGTCGATGCGACCAAGCAGTTCTACCGAGAGTTCGGGCTGGCCGAAGCCGAGAACGGCATGTTCGCCTCGGCCGACGGCGGCGATCAGTTGCGAATCGTCGAATCGCCGTACCGGCGGCTGGTCGAGTTCGCGCTGGCTGCCGACGACACCGACGACATCGCCCGCATCCGCGCGGCGGCGGTCGCGTCCGACATCACCGTCACCGACCACGAAGACGGCAGCATCTCGATGGCCGAACCGATCGTCGGCATCAGTGCCAAGGTCACCGTTCGTCCGCGGATCGAGCAGCCCGAGGCCTATTCCTGGCAGGCGATGAACTCACCCGGCAACCCGTCTCGTTCGGGAACCCGGGCACCGGCGATCTTCAACGAGGGCGCAGCACGCCCGCGCAAGTTGGGCCACGTGTTGTACACGACCCCCGACTTCGAGGCCAGCTCTCGCTTCCTCACCGAGGTGCTCGGCTTCAAGCTCAGTGACACCAGCGGCGGAATGATCTCGTTCCTTCGCTGCAGCACCGACCACCACAACGTCGGGCTGATCAACGCGCCCGTTCCGTTCTTCCACCATTCGTCGTGGCAGGTCAACGACGTCGATGAGATCGGTCAGGGTGCGCAGAACCTGCTGGCCGTCGATCCCACCCGCGATGTGTGGGGCCTCGGCCGCCACTTCCTCGGCAGCAACCTGTTCTGGTACTTCCGCGACCCGGCCGGCAACTTCGCCGAGTACTACGCCGACCTCGATCAGATCCCGGAAGATGCCGAGTGGGATGCTCGTGACTGGGCACCCGACAAGTCCCTGTACGCCTGGGGTCCGCCGGTCCCGAAAGCATTCGTCCACCCGAGCGATGTCGAAGAGATCGCCGCCGCGCTACAAGGAGTTTCATGAAGATCGCCCGCTTCACCGAGGGTGGCCGTACTCGTTTGGGGATCGTCGCCACCGACACCGATGAGATCATCGACGTCGGAACCGCCGACCCCTCCTTGCCGACCGATCTCGGACCACTGTTGGCAGGTGGGAACCTTGCCGCCCTCGCCCGCACCGCCAGTTCGGCGCCGCGCCTCGCGCTGTCTGCAGTGCAGCTCGAAGCCCCGATTGCCCAGCCTCCCACCTTCCTGGCGATCGGCCTGAACTACGCCGATCACGTCGCCGAGAGCGGCATGGACAAGCCGAAGGCACCGGTGGTGTTCAACAAGCAGGTCACCTGTGTGGTCGGGCCGGGCGCCGGCATCGAGGTGCCCAAGGTCGCGCCGAAATGGGTCGACTACGAGGGCGAGCTCGGCATTGTCATCGGCACACGTTGCCGCAACGTGTCTGTCGATGATGCCCCATCCGTGGTCGCCGGCTACCTCATCGTCAACGACGTCTCCGTACGCGATTGGCAACGGGCGACGCCGACCATGACCATGGGCAAGTCGTGGGACACACACGGCCCGATCGGGCCCTGGTTGGTCACATCCGACGAGGTCGGCGATCCGCATGACCTCAGCCTGCGCACCTGGGTCGACGGTGACCTGCGCCAAAACGCCTCGACCAAGCTGATGATCACCAACTGCTGGGAGCTCATCGCACATCTCTCGACCGCGTTCACGTTGCTTCCCGGCACGATCATCGCAACCGGCACACCCGCGGGCGTCGGGTTCGTCATGGACCCGCCACGCTGCCTGAACGCCGGTTCGACGGTGCGCATCGAGATCGACAAGCTTGGGTTCCTCGAGAACCCCGTGATCGCCCAACCGTAAGTGTCGTCGAGGAGGAACCCGTGTCGACCATGACGTCTGCAACCGCAAGCGATGCTGCCGCACAAGCCCGCGAACTGATCCCCGAGCTGCGCGAACGCGCTGCGCAGACCGCGCTCGACCGTCGGCTGCCGCAGGCCAACATCGACGCTCTGCGGCGCGCCGGGGCGCTGAAGACCATCCAGGCCAAGCGCAACGGCGGCTTCGCCCTCGGCATTCGCAGTCACCTCGATGTGATTTCGGCGTTGGGGGAAGGATGTGGCTCGACGGCCTGGGTGGCCGGCGTCGTGCACGCTCACTCATGGTTGTCATCACACTTCCCGGAACAGGGACAGGACGACATCTACGGCAGCAACCCCGACGCAATCGTGTCCGCTGTCATCGGTCCCCGAGGCAAGGCCGTGCGCACGGCCGACGGTTACCGACTCGAGGGTGTGTGGCCGTTTGGTTCCGGTTGCGAACGCGCCGACTGGTTGCTGCTCGGCGGCATCGTGTTCGACCACGACGGCAACGAACTGGATCAGGGCGACTTCATGGTGCCGGTCTCGGACGTGACGATCAAAGACGACTGGTACGTCAGTGGCCTGGCCGGAACGGGTTCCTGCACGATGGTGGTCACCGGGGTCGACGTCCCCGCCCACCGGTTCTTGTCGCTACCCGGCCTCATCATGGGTAAGAGCCCGGGTGAGAACCTCCACGGCAACGATTGGGTGCAGCGCTGCGCACCCGTTCCCGTCCTGACCATCGCGCTGTGCGGTGGGGCCATCGGCATCGCCAAGCAGGCGCTCGCCGACTTCCCATCGGTCATCAAGGGCAAGGTCATCGCCTACACAGCGGACCCGCAGGAGCCTCATCCGTTCACGCACATCCGTCTTGGAGATGCCGCCTCGCGAATTCGCGAGGGCGAGCTGCTGCTCTACTCCGTCGCCGACGAGCTCGACGCGACCGCGCAGGCAAACGAGGAAGTTCCCTTCCTCCGCCGTGCCGAGATGCGCAACGATTGCGCCACAGCGGTACGTCGACTGCTCGAGGGCGTCGAGATCCTGTTCCGCGAGTCCGGTGCCACCGGGGTTCGCACATCGAGCCCCATCAATCGTGCGCTCGCCGATGTCCAGACGATCAACAACCACGGCCTGATGAAGCTGGAGACTAACCAAGAGATGTTCGGCCGGTTGCTGCTCGGCCTGGAGCCGAACACGCCCCTGATCTGAGCACCCGCCGGTCGAGTGCCTTAGCGGTCGAACACGCAGGTGCCGGACGAGCTCTCTTCGCCGACGCACGCACATATCGCATCTGTGCGCCGTTCTCGGCGGTGTCGTGGATCTGGGCGCCACGGATTTCGACGATCTACGGCGGTCAACGAAGGTTGGCGCCCAGATCGTTGGAGCAGGCGCGTCGGGTTCGTCCGTTGTGTGTCGGATGTCGCGATTTCGCAGCGGATCCGACTCACACCACCTCTGCCGCGGGCCTCTTCCGACTCCACACCGAACAAAGCATCTGGCGTGCCCCCGTAGCCGGCGTTATGTGACGCATGCCAATGCCATCAGCGGCGCGATCGGCTGGACCTCCCACCGATCGCTATCGCTTCGTCAAAGGAGGCATGAACTCGGATTTGAGTCGCGATTCGAGTTTCTTCGCTGCTGCGACGGAGTCGCATTCGATCCACGCAACGTCGCAATCATCGATCCACGCGTTAACGCGGCCGAGCTGCGTCGAGTTGAGGCTCTCCCTGTGCAGTCGGGTGAGCGACGTTGGAATGCCGAACTTTTCAGCGACGTTGCGCCGGAACGCCGACCACGAGAGGTCGGCGGAGCGGTCCAAATGCATTTTGAGGCGCTTCTTGAGCCCACCCGCGCTCGCAGCGCGTCCCACGTACACCCGCTCATTGGCGCGGTAGAAGGCATAGACACCGTATGAGGGAGGAACCTTCCCTACCCGTACGACGCTGGTTCGCGGCTGAGAGTCCATCGACTTCCACGACAGGGCGCCCATTCCAGCAGCGTCGCCGGACCTCGCTTCGGAAGTCAGTTCGGGAGCTTGCCCTTCGCAAGGTTGTCGTCCGGTCGGAACTCCCGGTCGATCAAATCTTGGCTCGAAGCCGAGCTTCGCAAGCACCTCGCGCGCACGAACAGACCGGGTCTCACCGCGCGGTACGCCTGACGCGACCTCGAGCGCCTGGACCACTGGATAAATGTGCGACTCGATCTCGACCGACCACACTTGCACCGGCTCCGGAAGCACTCCTCTGAGCCGCCTGCGCACGTCATCAGCCGAGAGAGCGACGTCGTGGCCCGCGATCCGGAAGGTCGGCATGAATCTAGGGTACGGGCGGACGGACGACGCTCGAATTCAAGATTTCGGTAAGACATCGACCGGTGAAGGTCCTAGCCGGCGTTTGGGGATACCGGAAGGTGGGCGCGGCGCGAGTATGTCGGCATGGATGACCAACGAGCGTTGAGGCAACTCGACCTCCTCATCGAGAAGGGCGAAGGCATCCCCCTTCGTCCGCCGGGGGACCAGTGGATGAGCGCGGGTGGTGAGAGGTTGGAGCCGCGCGAGTTCGCACGGTGGCGGTCGCAGAGCACCGCGTTCGCTCGCTCATTCCTGCGCGACGGGCACGCCTACCAAGTTCAACTTGAGCGGGTCACCGAGCCGTCGCCAACGAACAACGAACCGGATCCGCAGGTCGACCAGCGTGAGGCCGGTGTCGGCGTACTCCAAGCGATACGCGAGGACGTGGCGAACGGATACCTGGCCGACTTGCGCAGTCTCGTTGCCGCTGAGGTGTTCAGCGACTTTCTGGAGATGGCGGAGCACCTGTTCAACAACGGATACCACCACGCGGCTGCGTCGCTCGCCGGCGCCGTGCTGGAGGACGGCCTTCGCCGGGAGCTGACTGCCCGAGGCGTTAGAGCCACCAGAAACCTCGAATCGATGAACCAGCTCGCGCTCGATCGGGAGATCTACGGCCCGCTGGTGTACCAGCAGACGAAGGTGTGGATCGACATCCGTAACGATGCCGATCACGGCAACTGGGACGGGGTCGTCGCCGAACGGGTGGCGTCGATGTTGCGCGACCTGCCCGGGTTCTTGGCTCGCGATCTTGGACTGCCCGCGGCTGGCACCTGACAAGCCGGGCGCTGTCGCACACGCACCGATTCACTCAGGCATGCGCGACAGGGTGCAGGTCTTCGGCGAGCCAGTCGTCAGATGGCGCCTCATCCGGCGTTTGGTGACACTCGGTAGAGCCTGGATCGCCTAGCGCGTTGGGACGAGCAGCCGCACGCGAACGTGCCGATCCTGAGCGAGATTGACGGGAGCGGATGCCGGACTGTGGGGTGTCTCCCACTGTCGGGCTCGTACCCCGACTCGTGTTGGAGTCTGATGGCCCGCTGCATCGCTGTCTCGTTGTGTTGCGCGGTCAGTCACGCCGGCGCGACGGCCGGGGTGACGGCAGCGCCTTGCACCCGGGGATGGGCGCCTCTGCGGGCAAGGACTTCGCCGGCGTCGTTCGATCGAGCGGCCGATGGCGGTCGCGGACCGTGGCGTTTCTAGTCGCGATTGCGGTCGCTGAGCACGATTCCGAGACTGCGTTCGATGTTCCTGAACTCGGCCGGGAGTTCCTCGCGGAACGCCGGCCGGGTTTGGGCCATGCCGGCGAGCCACAGTCCGAACGCGACCTCGCGGGCGGCGATGAACGCGTCCAGATGCCGCAGCTGGTCGATGGGCAATGGGCGGTGTTCGGTGTAGCCGCGGACGAAAGCTTCCTTGAAGTTCGAGAAGTCGTCGCGGTGGCGGAGCTCCCAGAGCGCGACGGCCACGTCGTAGATGCGGTAGCCGAATCCGCAATCATCGAAGTCGATCAAACGCGTTTCCTGCCCGTCGAACAACACGTTGTCGAGGTGAGCGTCGGCATGAATGAGCCCGAACACTTCTGGTCCTTGGCCAAGTTGTCGCATCACGTTGCTCACGTCCTCGGCGACGCGCTCGAAGTCGCGCTGGAGGTTCGCCGGGAGCAGCGTCCATGCGTCCGCCGCGTCGACGTTTCCGTACACCATCGTGTTCCCGAAGTAGGCCTCGTGATCCCATCGGATGCGGACGAAGCCATCGGGCACACGCCATCGATCAGCGTGGTTGTGCAATTGAGCCAGCACACCGCCCAGACGGTAAAGATGAGCAGGCCGGGCCGACCTGTTGTGATTTCGGCCCTTCATCCACCGCAGAAGCGAGCACACCCGCGATCCGGCGACACCATCCGCCGTCGCGGTCGTTGTCAACCCACCTCCAACGGTAGGGACCGGTTCCGGCACCGCGAGAGACGTGTCGGCTCGCAGCGCCATAAGCCAGTGCAACTCGGACGCGATTGCCATCCCCGAGTCGACGTCGCGCCCGTGTCGGGTCGGGCGATGCACACGAAGGAGATACTGACCAACAATCTCGCCAGTGGTGGGCACTGTCTCAAGGTTGCTGTCACGAGCGACCACTCGAAACGTTGTGTTCTCTCCGTCAGCGATGAGCTCCATGCGCGGTTCGCGGACGTCGTAAGCGCTTATCGCCCTGGCCGCCAGGCGGCGCACACGCACGATCTGGCTACGATGCGTCGCAACAAGCTCGTCGCTCATCGAAGCGACGCTAACGCTCAACCGAACGCGGACCCGGCCATCGTCAACCTCGCACAAACCGACCAGGTTGCACTTCTGCGCCGACCGACCGTCAAGCCCGCGAGGAACCGACGCACAAGTGCCGGTTCGCAACCTATGCGTGATCGACTCGACGGACGCTCAGCGTGATCGCCCGAACCGAGCACCACGCGTCATCCAGCCGGCGTTACGGGACACCTCGGCGGTCTCTGAATTGAGCGGCGTGGGGGCACCCGCCCGGCGCCGATGTACGCGACCAATCGTGCTGGACGACGTCGTCTCGCGCGGGTTTATCACCCGAGAACCCGTGGGAGAGGGGATTTGCGAAAGCGCCAGCGGTCGGCGAGTTCGAGGCATTCACGCCAAGGCGCGATGCTGGTTGTTGTCGAGAGCGCTCGCATCGAGGTGGCGGCGACGCAATGCCCAAGCGCCAGCGAGTCTTGCAAGCCCCAGCCTTCGTGTTGACCGTAGAGAAATCCGGCAGCGAAGGCGTCGCCGGCGCCATTGGCGCCCTTGACCAGCTCAGCGGGAATGGCGAGCGAACCGTGTCCAAAGAAAGGGCCATCGCGACTCAACGCGAGAGCGCCCTCGGGAAAATGAACCACAACGGCACGCATGACGCCCCGACGCATGGTTGTCTCCATGGCTTTCCTCACGGCGAC
>JANMRB010000245.1:0-2566 GCA_031370825.1 Ilumatobacteraceae bacterium | reverse complement strand
GCGCTCCAGCCACATTGTGCTCAGAGCGCGTCGACCTCGATGACATCGTCTTCCGCGAAGCACGGCGCCTGCAGGAACGCGGACGTGTGACTGTCGACGTTCGCAGAGTCGGCGCCGTTCAGGTCATGGGCGACGCCGATCAGCTTGCAAGGGCGACTCGCAACCTTGTCGAAAACGCCGAACGGCACGCCGCCACCACAGTCGCAATCGCCCTCAGCCAACGCGACGGCCGTGCACGCCTCACCGTGAGCGACGATGGCGATGGCATCTCGGTCGAGAATCGCCAACGAGTCTTCGAGCGCTTCACCCGTCTCGACCAGGCAAGGACGCGCGATTCAGGAGGCACCGGACTGGGTCTCGCCATCGTCCGCGACATCGTCGAACGCCACACCGGGACCATCGACATCGATGACGTCGCGTCGACCCAATTCGCGGTCGAACTCCCACTCGCCCCCGAGTGATCAGCCAGCCCAGTCAGGCTACGGTCAGCCCCCATTTCGTATCGTGACGGCTCAATCCAAAACCCTGGAGCCTTCATGCAATCGAAAACTCGAATCGCCATCACCGTCGCAGCCATCATCGCGATCGGAGGCGGAGCCGGCATTGCCGCTGCAGCCACTTCAGGAGACTCCGACACCCCGATTACCGGAACCGCTCTCCAACGAGCCAGCCAAGTGGCGCTAGCGCGTACCGGTCAGGGCCGCGTCACCGGCACAGAAGCCGGCGACGAAGACAGCTACTACCAAATCGAGATCACCCTCGACAATGGATCACAAGTCGACGTCCAACTGGACAAGGACTTTCACTTCGTCGCGGTCAAAGCCGACGCAGAAAGCCCAGGAAAGTAGCTACACGACGTCACAGGCCGGGCCCCGTTCAGCGCCGGACTGACATTCCGCTTCGAGCCGCGGGCAGGAGTCGACGAATGGATACGAGACCTCTCACAGCGAGAGGCGACATGCTGCCCGTTCTTCGAGTACACCATCTTCACGACCGACAACGGTGAGATCACATGGCTGATCGCCACCGATGGCGATCCGGTCGCCGAGTCGATCCTCGACGAGATGTACCGAGTCCCCGACATCATCGCCGACGGCTTCCCAGGCCTCCTCCGTCAACTCGACACCATCGGGCTCACCGTCACCACGTCAGACGACGGTCAGGTGACATCGGTGTCCTGACCCGCCCGAGGACCCACGACACGCCGTGACATGTCAGCGGGCTCGCGTGATGACAACGTGTTCCAAACAAAGCACGGTCAGTCGTCAACCCGGCCTCGACACGGCGCCACGGTCGGTACCGGTCGCATGGTCGGCGTGGAACAGCGCCTCGGTTGTCAGTCGCTCCAAGTGATCGTTCTCCGCGACGTAGAAGACCTGGGTGCCGTGCCGTCGGGTGCGAACCAGCCTCGCCAAACGCAGCTTGGCGAGATGCTGGGACACCGTCGAAGCCGGTGACCCGACATGAGCAGCCAACTCGTTCACGGAATGCTCACCATGCAACAACGCCCACAAGATCCGCAACCTGGTCGGATCCGCCAACATCTTCAACGTCGCCGCAGCAGTCTCGAACCGAGCGTCCGACGGCAGTCCAGTTATCTGCGTAGTCACGCAGATAACGTACCTTAAGCCATGCACGACGGCAACGTGAACCGGTCGCCGAGACGCACGAGGCGGTGCGCCGTGCACTGTCGTGACCGAATCGGCGCGCGAGGCTTGACGGCTAGGCGAAGAACTGGCCGAGATGCGTTCGTGTTCGCGCCCGTCGTTGACCGCGCCACGCAGTTCCGCCGGGACAACGTCACCGGATTCTTCAGCCGGGTCCGTGACTGGCTCGAATTCGACGGTGCGCGGCTGCACGACCTCCGTCATTTCACCCCGACGTAGCTCATCGAAGCGGGCGTGGACGTGCGGACCGTGGCAGGACGTCTCGAGCCACATCGAATCGCTACGCTTTTCAGACCGCCGGACCACCAGACCTACACCACTGTGAACTTGAGAACCATTCCGAGCTGGTAGTGAATGTGGCCCATCTGGCCACCGCCCATTCCGCCGCCGTTGCCCATTCCGCCCATTCCGCCGCTCTGGCCCATGGTGTCGACGAGATTGCAGATCGCAACGTAGTTGCCTGGCGCGAGGTCGATGGTCTTGGTGATGGTGGTGCCGGCCTTGAGGTCGGGAATCTCTCCGGGCTTGGCGGTTTCGGGAAGCTTGTCCTCGTCCACCGAGCCGTCGGACTTGGTGGGCAGCGAGGTCATGTCGTCGGCGCGCACGATCACCAGCTCGTGCGTTTCGCTGCCTCGGTTGGTGGCGGTCACGACCACGTTGCCCGCGTGGAGTTGGGTGGTGGGCGCGGTGATTGACCACTCCTGGAGGACGAACGCGGTAGGGCTCGCCGTTGGCCTCCGCTGGGATCCGGCACCGTTGCCGGTCCCGCACGCGGCTACTGCGGAACCAAGCGCGGCGCTGAGCAGCAACATTCGTAGTGTCTTCATTCGCAGAACTCCGGATCTTGTTGGGGGGATGCCGTGTGCCGCATGCTGCGCGTTGCGGACTTCTTAGGCGAG